>NZ_CYTY01000005.1:1286-26634 GCF_001298995.1 Achromobacter sp. 2789STDY5608615 | reverse complement strand
TACGTTACCTTTTCGGTCTGGCGCGTTTCTTATAAGGCAACGTCAAAGGCCACTCGCCGTTCTAGATTGAAAGATCCATTTCCCTGCCCTTGTGCCTATTTGGAGAACAGCCAATGGCATCAATGGCTTGAATCAATCAGGAGCTACTTGTGCAAGTATCCAATTCAACGCTGTCAGGCCCGAGCGGCCCGCTCGGTTTCAACTATTCGTCGACGCGGTTCACTACGGACGCGAATGGGGAAGCCCGCTTCACCGAAGTCATGGGTTCTGCGAAGCAAAAATATATCGAAAGCTCCCCCGCATCGAAGGCCGTGACCCTGTCTGATAAGGCGGTGGCGCTGTCAAGCCAGGAGGCTGACGACGAGGATGCAGACCTGAGCTTGTTGGTGTGCTGGACACCTGATTGGTTGGCTCGTTTTGCCAATCAATATACAGAGGCCGAACAGTATGAACAACTAAAAACCTGGGTTTTTAATGATTATTCTCCTGGATTTGATTGTTCTGATTATATTCGCGGAGGAGATTTATATTATGCAACAACTAGAATTCCGGTTACTCCTGAAAGTGAGATGATAGATAAAAAACAATCCAATGCATTTGTTGCTGACCTGAAATCGATGTATGCAGTCGAGATGAGTAAAGGCAGCTCGGCGATGGATATCTATAAAAAAATAGGAAGATTGATTCTGTCCCAGCCGGATGATTTCGCATACAAATTCGGATTCAGTGTCAAGTTTCGAGAGAAGGTGGAGTCTATGCCTCAATGGGGAGGACATGGCGATCCGTTCAAGGGGGGGGGGCGGCGGTTCTTTCTCCTTCAAATATGACCCGCCAGGCGAATCAAAGGACGGGACCCTGATGCAGGCTAAGGATGGGTTTTCACGCAGAATGTTGCTACAGATGGCGCATGATATGGAACGGCATAGGCAATATATCCTGATGGATTTGCTCTATCGTAGTGTGAATCAACAACCGACGTTGATATCTGGTCTTTGAATGTAGATTGTTGGCTCTGGATTTGTTCTGCTGTAATTCTTATGGAAGATATGGTGCCCGATTAATATCGTCGGGCGTTTTTTTAGATAAAGTGCGTTGATGGTGCTTTTTTTATGTGCTGAAAAGCTGCTGGTAATGATTTGGTCGATGTTTCTGTGGTCTGACCTATTTGGTCGCTAGTGTTCCAAAAATAGAAATATGCGATGTTCTTTATGCGCTCCAATTGAAGGACAGGTTATCCAATCTGTTCACCTTGTGCGTTGATAAGGCGATAGCGGTAGAAGCCATCCCGCGGGTGAGTCCGGCATCAGTCAATGATTGATATGCTGTCTGTATTTTGTGGAGAAATCTAATGAAAAATAAGTTGCTGCGTTTTTTGGTTGTTGCTTCGCTGTTGTTCTCCGGTAGTGCGTTTGCCGGTGATTATGTGTGGTCCACTTATAAAAGTGGCGACTATGTGTCACGAAGAGGAGGCACCGCTACTGTTGTTTATCAACCTAGCAATTTTCTTGTCTCACCAGTAGGAAAGAAAATTAAAGGCGTTCAAATTCAAATTCAGGATAGCTCACAGGCAAATGTGTCGGCGCTGGTTTGCTATAACGGTGGGGTCAGTTGCGCCTCGTTATCCTCGAGTGGGCAGATATCCCATTATTTTGACGGAAATTCTGCTGATAAGCCGTTTTCTGTAACGTATACCGGGACAGGTGTCGGGCCATATCCTCGTTATATTCTTGCCACGATGGTGGTTTATTACAACGACTAAGAGAGTTGTAATGGATAGCGACTTATCTTCAATTTGACGATAAGTCGCTATAAAGAGATATAAGTCGATTCTGGAGCTTGTGACTGATGTGGATTGCAGATTCGTGGGGCCATCCGCTCATTCAAATCACACGTGTCCGCCATGCTTATCGCAAAGGCAGCCAATCAGTAAGCGTGCTGCGCGATGTGACACTTGAGCTCCACCCCGGCGAAACCTGCGCGCTGCTTGGGGCGTCCGGTTCCGGCAAGAGCACCTTGCTCAATATCCTGGGCTTGCTCGACCGGCCGTCGGCCGGCCAGCTCCTGTTTCGCGGACGCGACATGCTGGGTATCGACGAGAACGCCCGCGCCTGGGTTCGCAATCGAGAGATCGGGTTTGTTTTTCAGTCCTTCAACCTGTTGCCCCGTATGAACGCCCTCGATAACGTTGCCTTGCCACTGTTCTATCGTGGTATCTCGCGAGCCCAGGCGCGGGCCACGGCCATGGATTGGCTTCGTCAAGTTGGATTGGCCGATCGCGGCGGGCATCTCCCTGCCGATCTCTCCGGCGGGCAGCGCCAGCGGGTCGCCATTGCCCGCGCCTTGGTCGGCAATCCCTCCGTCATTCTTGCGGACGAACCGACCGGTAATCTGGATCAAGCTTCAGCCGAGAGCATCATGGCCTTGCTCATGGGGCTGAATCGCGAGCGGGCGGTCACGATCGTGATGGTGACGCATGATGCCAACCTAGCTGGCCGCTTCTCGCGCCAGCTTCATGTGCGCGACGGTGTATTGCATGAACCCTGCCACTGCGATGAAAGACGTTGATTTCCGGTGTTCCGGTGCATGCGCGGTCCATCGCTGACGCAAACTGCGCTGCAAGCGGCCGACAGCCTGCGCCAAATGGGTCGCAGGGCCTTGTTGGCTTTGCTCGGCATCATGGTCGGCAGCACCGCCATCATCGCGCTCCTGAACATCGGGCATAGCGCCGCCGAACAGGTGATGCGCATGTTCAAGGACATGGGTACGGACGTCCTGGTGGTGACTTTCCCGGTGACGGGCGCCAAGCCGCGCGCGCTGCCCCGCACGCTGGATGCCGGCGCGTTGGCGCAAGCCGTGCCGGGCATCCGCCATGCGGCGCCCCTGTCGGTCTACAACGTGCCGCTGCGTTTCCCGGGACGTACGATGGTTCCCAGGATCGTAGGCACGACGCCGGATCTTGCCGCCGCGATGAATCTGCGCATGGATCGCGGCCGTTTCCTGTCGCCGTTCGATCGTCATGCCACGTTTGCCGTCGTCGGTGCGGAAATCGCGCGTGAACTGGGCAGTCCGGCGCATCCGCTCGCCCTGGGCGCCTCGCTGCAAATTGATGGCTACTTTTACCAAGTCATCGGCGTCACGCGCAGCATGAAGGGGAATCCGCTGATTCCGGTCGATGCGGACCGATCGGTGATCGTTCCCATTGAAGGGCTGCACCGATTGTTTCCCAAGCCTGAACTCGGCGCCATCCTGGCCAGGGCGACGCCTATGGCCGACCTTGTGGAAACGGCCAGCGCGCTGCGCGAGTATGTCGGCGCGCAGGTGCCCGGCAGGGAGGTCCAGGTGGATATTCCCCGGCAGTTGATCGACGGTCTCGAGCGCCAATCCCGTACCTTTTCATATCTGCTCGCGGGGCTGGGCGCGATCTCATTGCTGGTGGGCGGTGTGGGCGTCATGAACGTGATGCTGATGAGTGTTTCCGAAAGGCGGCGCGAGATCGGCGTTCGCCTGGCGCTCGGGGCGACCCGGCGCGACATCCGCCTGTTGTTCCTCGCCGAGGCGGGTCTGTTGGCCATTGTGGGCGCGGCGCTGGGCGCAGTGTTCGGCGTTGGCGCGGCCTACGCTTTTGCGCGCTTCTCCGGTTGGGATTTCGTGCTGGCGCCCGCGTCCTTGCCCTTGGGAATGGGCACGGCGCTGCTGACGGGCCTGTTCTTCGGTTGGTATCCGGCCGCCGCGGCTTCGCGGCTGGAGCCTGTCCAGGCCTTGCGCGATGCGTAGTGCGGTGCGGATGCTCATCGTGGCGCTTGGGTTGGCGGCGCTGTCACCCGTGGCACGCGCGGGTGATGAGCCGTTGCCGTCTCGCCCGACCATGCGGTATCAGGCGCCGGCCGTGTTGGGCGAAGGCGTCGTCGATCTGACTTTGACAGATGCCGTCTTTCTCGGCTTGCGCGCCAATCGCGGCATACGCAGCGCCTACCTGACCCGCGTGGCGCAGAAGTTCGACCTGCGCGTGGCCGAGGATTTCTTTTCGCCCAAGCTTCTCGTCACCGGGCAGATCACCGGAAACCGCAATCAGGACGACCGTTCGCGGCAGGGATTGCTCTCGTCCGCGGCAACGATGGTGGGGGAATTCGGCACGCGTTTCAGCCTGGGTTGGACGAGCCAATTGAGCAATGCCAACCGGGCGGGCGGGTTCCGGGACGACGGCGTCACGCTCGCGATCATCCAACCCTTGCTGCGTGGCGCGGGCCGTGAGGTAGCAACCGCGCCCTTGCGCATGGCGCGCCTGATCGAGCAAAGCAATCGGCTGACTTTGCAGGATTCGGTTTCCCAGGCCGTTACGCAGATCGTCCAGGCCTACTGGCAATTGATGCGGGCGCAAGAGCAAGTCACCATCGCCAAGGCGGCATTGCAGCGTTCCAAAGCGCTTCTGGAGATCAACCAGGCGCTGATCGCCGCCGGACGCATGGCGCAGGTCGACTTGGTGCAGACGGAGGCCGATGTGGCCGCCCAGGAATTCAATGTCGAGAATGCCGATAACGATCTCAACGCCTGCCGATTGATGTTGCTGCAACTGCTGGCCCTGGATCTGCGCAGCCGGATCCGGGCCAGCGACACGCCAGGGAAAAAGCCCTCGACGCTCAGCGTGCAGGATGCTCAGCGCATCGCGTTGACGCACCAACCGCGGTATTTGCAGCAGGTGATCGCCCGGGAACAGGCCGATATCAATCTTGTGGTCGCGCGCGACAACCGCCTGTGGGATGTTTCCCTGATGGGCGGCGCCAGCCAAGGGCGGACAAGGCGATCGAGCCATTCGGAGGCGGTGTCCGATCGCCATTGGGACGGGTATGTGGGTGTCCAGGTCCAGATACCGATCGGGGACCTGAGCGCGCGACAGGCTACCGTCCATGCAAAAGCCGACGCGGACAACCAGGCGCTGCTGCTCGAAGACGCCGAACAGCAGTTGGCGCTGGACGTGAATAACGCGGTGCGGGAACTGGCCTCGCGATGGCGCCAGTACGAAATCGCGGGGCGCGTCCGCGATCTTTCACGCAAGAAGCTCGAGATCGAACGCCAGAAACTGCAGGCAGGACGATCGAGCAATTTTCAGGTGCTGGCCTTTGAAACCGATCTGCGCGGGGCGGAGAACGCCCGACTCAATGCCTTAATCCGCTATCTGGATGCACAGGCGCAGTTGGACCTGAAGCTTGGCATGACATTGCAAAGTTGGGGTATCTCGCTGAATGACTAAGCTCTCTGCCTATCCATCCGGCCTGATGGCGGCGGGCGTGGCCCTGCTTGCCGTCGCGGCGATCGCCTTTGCATGGCATCGGCCGCCTGGCGGCAGGGCGCAAGATAAACCCTCGCCCTGGACACTGGTTTCTCCTCGGCCGGCCGAGATTCGCCTGGGCGTGGCGGGAAAGATCGTTTCGGCGCAGATCGTCACAATCACGGCGCCCTTCGATGGCAATATCAAGTCGCTTGAGGTGTCGGAAGGGCAGCGGGTGGAGGCGGGCCAGCGCCTGCTCGAGATGGATGTGACCGAACTCGACATACAGCGACGCCAGGCGCTGAGCGAACAGATCAAGGCGCGCAAGCTCCTGAGCGACATCGATCACTGGGAGTCTGGCCCTGACGTCGCCCGTGCTCGTCAAACCCTGTCGAGCGCGCGTCTCAGTGTGAGCGACACGCATCAGAAGCTGGTTGAGACCAGGCAGCTCTATAAGCGCGGAATCGTGCCCCGCATGGAGCTGGATGCGTTGATCCAACAGGAAAAGATGCAATCCCTGTCGGTGGCCTCGGCAGAGGCGGAAATCGCCAACGCCCGGGAGCGCGGCAAGGGGCAAGCGCGGCAACTCGCGGAAATGGCGGTGGCCAATGCCACGGCCCGGCTCAATGCGCTGGCCGATGAGGCCTCCGGCGTGGTGGTGGCGCCGTTTTCGGGTGTCGTGATCCGCGTCCCGGGCAACGGCGATGGCAGGCGGGACGCCGCCGGAGAGCCATTGTTGGCGGGCGCCAAGGTTGGGCAGGGCCAGGGGCTGTTGGCCATTGCCAACGTCGCGCGGGTCCATGTCGTGGCCAAGGTCGACGAGACGGATCTCAATCAGCTGCGTCCAGGCCAGCCGGTGGGAATACGTGGCGAAGGATTCAGGGGCCTGGCGCTTTCCGGCGAATTGGAATCGATCGGGGTGCAGGGACTCGAAGGAGACTCGCAGGCGGGCACGATGTATCCGGTAGTGATTGCATTGCCGCCGCTGACGGCGGCGCAACAGGCGGTGGTGCGGCTGGGAATGACGGCGAGCGCCTCGATCGTGATCTTTCATGATGAGCAGGCGATGGTGGTGCCGGCCACGGCGATTCGTACTGGCGCGGGAAAGAGCCTTGTCCGGTTTCGCGAATCGGCAAGCTCCCCCGAGCGGTCGGTCGTGGTCTCGGCCGGGCCGGCCACGCCGGACGGGGTGGTCGTGACGGGCCTTGCACCGGGTTATGTCCGGGATGAATGGCAACCTTCGCCCTGAAAAGACCCGGGGGGATCGCCCGACGCGCGCCCATATAAAATACCCCCCATGACCGCCCCAGAAGAAAAAGCCGACATCGCCCGCCGCTTCGGCAGCCTGTCCCGCCTCTACGGCCCCGACGCTCCCGCACGCCTCCAGAACGCCCACATCGCCGTCGCCGGGCTGGGCGGCGTGGGCTCCTGGACCGTCGAAGCGCTGGCCCGTTGCGGCGTCGGCGCCCTGACGCTGATCGACCTGGACCACATCGCCGAATCCAACGTGAACCGGCAGATCCACGCGCTCACGCAAACCCTGGGGCAATCCAAGGTGGATGCCATGGCCGAGCGCGTCCTGGCCATCAATCCCGAGTGCCGGCTGACGCGCGTCGATGATTTCGTGTCGCCGGAGAACGTCGGGGAAGTGCTGCCCGGTCCTTACAACGCCATCATCGACTGCACCGACCAGGCCGCGGCCAAGATCGCCATGATCCTGCATGCGCGGGCCCTGGGGATTCCGATGCTGTTGTGCGGCGGCGCGGGCGGCAAGACCGATCCGTTGGCGTTGCGCGCCGGGGACCTGTCGGCCGCCGTCAACGATGCCTTGCTGTCCAAGCTGCGCAACAAGCTGCGGCGCGAGCATGGGTTTCCGCGGGCGTCGGACAAGAACGGCAAAGCGCTCAAGCGCGTGCCGAAGATGGGAATTCATGCCCTGTGGTTCGACCAGCCCGCCATCCTGCCCGATGAATGGACGCGGCAGGCGGAGGCCGAGGACGATATGGGCGCTTCGGCGCAGGCCGTGGCGCCGCAGGGGTTATCCTGCGCCGGCTATGGCTCGGTGGTCACCGTGACCGCCGCCATGGGCATGGCCGCCGCCAACGAGGCCTTGCGGCTGGCGCTGCAAGGCTAGCTGGGCGGCGACGGCCCGTCACGGAACGCCGCCGCGCCCGGGTCACAGCGCCACGAACACCACGCCATCCTCGATCCTGACCGGGTAGGTCGCCAGGTTGTCGCGCAGCGGCGAGCAGAGCGCGCGGCCGTCGCGCACGTCGAAGCGGCCCTGGTGCAGCGGGCACTCGATCTCGTGGCCCGTCAGGAAGCCGTCGCGCAGGCGCGCATTGCCGTGCGTACAGAGGTTGTCGGTGGCGTAGACGCTGCCTTCCACCCCGTACAGCGCGATCTCGCGGTCGCCCGCCTGCACGGCGATCACGTCTTCCTCCGGCACGTCGGCCAGCGCGATGGCCTTGATCCAGTTCGTACTCATGTCTTGATGTCCTGGTCAGATGGGATAGATCAGCGAATTCGGGATCAGCTCGCTGTCGAAAATGCACAGCCGCGACTCGAACTTCAGCCCGTCGGGCGTCTGCCGGATCACGTCCAGGTAGCGGCCGACGTTGTAGACCGTGGTCAGCTGGTTCGGCTTGGTGCGGAACACGGCGTAGTTCGCTTCCGATTCGATCCGGTCGCCCCGCACCGACAGCACGCGCGGCGCGCCGACCACGTGGCGCTGGTAGTAGGGGTCGTGGAAGATGGTGTCGGTGGCGCCGTAGATGCGGTCCTTGAGCATGCCGCGGCT
This sequence comes from Achromobacter sp. 2789STDY5608615, assembly GCF_001298995.1. Taxonomy (NCBI): domain Bacteria; kingdom Pseudomonadati; phylum Pseudomonadota; class Betaproteobacteria; order Burkholderiales; family Alcaligenaceae; genus Achromobacter; species Achromobacter sp. 2789STDY5608615. Next base: position 18,568 of record NZ_CYTY01000005.1, on the reverse strand, counting down.
CTCGAACGACATGGTCGCCAGCGGGTAGCCGCGCTCGTGATTCTCGCGCGGCAGCACCTTGTAGACGCAGTCCTCCAGGAAGAAGTCGGGCCATTGTTCCCACTGTTCGGCGTCGAGCGCGGCGGCGTAGTCGGCGTACAGCCGGGTCAGCTGGTAGTAGAGGGGAAAGTCCAGCATCGTCACGCCTCCGCTTCCATCACGCGGCGCCAGTAGGCGTACATGCCGCGGATCAGGGTCTCGGTCACCATGTGGTCGGTGTTCTCGGCGGTCTTGCCGCCCAGCTCGGCAACGCTGCGGTGCCAGGGCTTCTGCGCGAAGCCCGATTGCGAGAACTCGATGACTTCGCCGTCATCCGCCGAGACGAAGCCGGCCGGGCCGAACAGGTTGGCCTGGCGCAGGCGGCGCTGCGTCATCTCGGGCGTGTCGTCGGCGAAGCCGAAATGGGTCCAGACGAAGTCGAAGGCGTCGTGGCCGACCGGCTGGATGTGGCGCGTGGACAGCGAGTTGACCTGCTGCTGGATGATGACGCTGGGGAACAGCGTCATCAGCACGGCGGTGGGGCCGTTCCACCAGGGTTCCGGGACGATGTCGAGGAAGCGGTCGTCGTTCAGCGTCATCTGTTCCTTGAAGCTGGACACGCCGCTGGTGACGCTGCCCTTGCCGCCCTGGCCGCGGGTCGAGATCATGGCCGCGTGGCGGAAGTGGCGGTCCATTTTCAGTTCGGAGCGGTTGTCGGCGCGCCACAGGCCGAAAGTGACGAACCAGGTGTGCAGCAGGCCGGGGTGGTAGGGGTCCTTGATGTTCTCCTGCATCAGCTTCCAGTTGCCGGGGATGCGCTGGCGGCTGTAGCCGTGGATCACCAGCTGGCGGCCGTCGAAGACGCGGTCGAAGTAGTGCAGGATGTCGGGGCCCAGGTAGTCCTCCAGCGGCTCGACGCCGTGGTCGAACGAGGCGAACACCACGCCGTTGCGGCAGGCCACGGCCAGCTTGGTCAGGCCGTGCTCTTCCGGCTTGAAGTCGGGCGGCATGCCGCCGTTGACGCGGCCGTCCTGCTTGACGCCGCGGCGGAACGGCACGCCGATCAGGTTGCCCTGCAGGTCGTAGTTCCACTGGTGGTAGGGGCAGACGAACTCGCTGCGGTTGCCGGAACGTTCGCGGCAGAACTGCACGCCGCGGTGGGCGCAGACGTTTTCCACCACGCGCACCTGGCCGTCGTTGTCGCGCAGCAGGATGACGGAGCGCTCGCCCACGGCGGTGCGCTTGAAGTCGCCGGGGTTGGGGATTTCCGCTTCCAGGCCGACGTAGCTCCAGTGGCCGCGGTAGAAGAAGCGCTCCAGCTCGCGCTGGTGCAGGGCGGCGTCGGTGTAGACGCCGAAGGGGATGCGGTGGCTGCCGTCGCCCTGCCAGGGCGGCACGAACGAGAGCGGTTGTTCGGGGGCGTTCATCGGCGGCCTCCGGCGAGGCGGCCGCGCCTACAGGGCGGGGCGAGGGGATGGCGCATGGTTGTCTCCTTCATCCATCGGGGCCCGCGCGACATCGGCGCAGGCGTTTGTTGCATCATCGGCCAGGGTGTGAAATAAATAAATAGAATCTGGATGATGACAACAATCACCAAAATAAATATTGGTGGAGACAAGCATGAACCTGCAAGACATGGACCTGAACCTGCTGGTCGTGTTCAACGAGCTGTGCAAGCACGGCCGGGTGTCGGCGGTGGCGCAGAACCTGGGCATTTCGCAGCCGGGGGTCAGCAACGCGCTGGGGCGGTTGCGCAAGCTGCTGGGCGACGAGCTGTTCCTGCGCACCTCGCGCGGCATGGTGCCCACGCCCTATGCCGAGGCGCTGGCGCAGCCGATCGCCGATGCGCTGGCGGCGCTGCACGGCACGCTCAACGCGCGCGCCAGCTTCGATCCGGCGCGCAGCGAGCGCGCCTTCGTCATCGGCGTCAATGACGTCGGCGAGACCTACTTCCTGCCGCGCCTGATGCGGGCGCTGGACGACGCCGCGCCCGGCGTCACCATCCGCACCGTGCGCACCACCTCGATCGATGTGAAGGACGAGATGGAGCGCGGCCGCATCGACCTGGCGATGGGCTTCCTGCCGGGCCTGAAGCACGGCTTCTTCCAGCGCCGGCTGTTCCGCCAGCCCTATGTGTGCATCTTCCGCGAGGACCATCCGCTGGCGCGCACCGGCGTGTCGGCGCGCCAGTTCCGCGCGGCCGAGCACGTCGCCATCGTGTCCGAGGGCACCGGCCACGGCGTGGTCGACCAGGTGATCGAACAGGCCGGCATCCGCCGGCGCCTGCGCCTGACGGTGCCGCACTTCATGGCGGTGGGGCCGGTGCTGCAGGCCACCGACATGATCGCGGTGGTGCCGCGGCGCTTCGCCGATTGCGCCTGTAAGCCGTTCGGCCTGGCCACCGCGCCCTGTCCGGTGAAGATCCCGGAGTCGGTCATCAACGTGTTCTGGCATGCCCGCAACCACCGCGAGCCGGCCAACCAGTGGCTGCGGCAGGTGGTGGTGGAGCAGTTCGCGGATTAGGGCCTGTGCGAGGCTCCTTTCAGTGTGAACAGGCCCTGGCGCGGTCCTCAGAACTGCATCTGCGCCGACAGCGCCACGCTGCGCGGGCTGCCCAGGTAGTAGCTGTTGAGCCAGTAGTCGCGGTTGGCGACGTTGTTGACGTTCAGGCGCAGCGTGAGCGGCCGGCCGGTGACCTTGGTGGCGTAGCGCAGGCCCAGGTCGAAGGTGGTGTACGACGGCAGGCGGCTGTTGTTGCTGGCCGTGGCGTACTGCTGGCCGACGTGGTAGATGCCGCCCGTCACGCTCAGGCCCGGCGCGAACGGCAGCGCGTACTCGGAATACAGCTTGGCCATGATCTTCGGCACGTTGATCGGAGCGCTGCCGTCGTTGGCGCTGCCCTCGACGCGGGCGGTCAGCAGCGTCACGCCGCCCATCACCGTCCAGGCGTCGGTGACCTTGCCGACCGCCGACACCTCGGCGCCGCGATGACGCTGGATGCCGTCCTGCACGTAGACGTTGGCATTGTTGGAATATTCGTAGGATTTCTCGATGTCGAACAGCGCGCCGCTCACCAGCACGCCGCCCAGCTCGGCCTTGACGCCCAGTTCGCGCTGCTTGCTGCGCATGGGCGGCAGCACCTGCAGGCGGTTGACGGCCTCGTCCGGCGCCACGCCGCCCTGTTCCAGGCCTTCGATGTAGGTGGCGTAGGTGGTCAGCCACGGGGTGGGCGCGAACATCAGCGAGGCGTTGGGCGAGTTGCGGCCGCGGTCGTAGTCCGGCTGGCCGGGCAGGCCGTCGGCGCCGCGTTCCATCGACTTGATGGTGCTGCGGTTGATGCCCACCAGCGCCGACCATTGCTCATTGAAGCGAATCAGGTCGCCGATCATGAAGTTGTCGTTGCGGATGCGGCTGGCGTAGTAGGTGCGCTTGGCGGCGTCGGAGGGCCAGTCGGGTTCCGCGACCAGGGTGGGCGAATCCAGGCCGTACGGACCCTGGTAGCCGGTATGGGGCGCGTAGGTGGTCTGCCATTGCTTGTCCATGTAGCCGTAATAGCCCAGGGTGATCTTGTGGCCGACCTGCCAGGTGTCGAACGAGATGTCGGCCAGCGCCTGCCAGGCCTCGGATTCCGTCTTGGTCTCGCCGACCTTCTGCCGCAGCTGCAGGTATTGGTTGCCGGGCTGGATCGAATTCATGGTGTGGTACTGGACCGGCCGGTCCTGGTATTCGCGCAGGTGCGCCACGCGCAGCGTCAGGTGGTCGCTGGCCTCGTAGGTCATGCGCGCCATCCAGCGGCGGCTCTGGGTTTCGTCGCGGATCCACGGCTGTCCCCAATCCTTGCTCGAATCCATGGCCGCGGGACGGTGCACGTCTTCGCCGACGAACCAGTAGGCGGTGGGCGAGCGCATCTTGTAGTCGCTGTACGAGGCGCCCAGCTCGAGCTTGAAGCGGTCGGTGATGTTGAAGTCCAGCGCCAGGCTGGCCAGGGTGCGGTCGATCTTCTGGTCGTCGACGGCGGTGTCGCCGTTCTGGCGCACCAGGTTGACGCGGTAGCCGACCTTGCCGTTGTCGTCGAACGGGCCGCCGAAGTCGCCATGCACGTAGTACTGGCTGCTGCCGTAGTTGCCCACGGTGATGCTGTTCAGGTAGTCGGGCGTGGGGCGCTTGCTGACATAGTTGACCATGCCGCCGGGCGAGGCCGCGCCGTACAGGAAGCCGGACAGGCCGCTGAGCACTTCGACGCGTTCCTTGTCTTCGAGCGAGGCGGCGAAACCGTATGAACGGCGCAGGCCGTCTTCGGCGCGGTCGTAGCTGTTGAAGCCGCGGATCTTGACCATCGGCGCCCAGCCGCTCAGTTGCGGGGTCTGCGTCAGGGTCGACGGGTTGATCCGGTAGACGTCGTCGGGCGACTGCGCCTGCACGTTCTGCAGCAGGTCGCGCGTCACCACGCTGAAGGAATAGGGCGCGTTGCGCAGCTCCATGCCGCCCAGCGCGCCGGCGGCGGACACCGTGGTGGCGCGGTAGCCATCGCTGGCCAGGCCCTCCTGCTGCAGGGAGGCGGTGGCGCTGCCTTGCACCGTGACGCTGGGCAGCGTGACGGCGTCGCCGGCGGGCGCCAGGCGCGCGCTGAAGGCATTGCCGCGCCGCACCGGCTGCAGGCCGGTGCCGGCCAGCACCGCGTTCAGGCCGGACCACGGCGACTGCCGGCCGCGCACGCCCGGGCTGTGGCGCCCGGCCGTCAGCGCGGCGTCGACCGAGACCTGGATGCCGGCCTGCACCGCGAACTCGGTCAGCACGCGACTGAGGTCGCCGGCAGGAATGTCGTAGTCGCGCTCGGCCGCGGTGTCGGCCGCGGCCTGGGCATGGGCCGGCGCGGCGCCCAGCGGGGCAAGGCCGATGACGGTGGCGGCGAGCGCGGCGGCGGCCGGTTGGCGGAGGGCGGCGCGGCGGCGCGCGGAGGGCAGGGAACGGAATGGCATAGGTCGACAGGAGGTGAATGAGGTGGTTTCACCCCGTATGCCAATCGAGACGGAAAAAAGGGGAACCTGCCCGCGACGCGCGGCGCAGGGCGGCCGGCGCCGCGCGCTATCTGGGCTCCAGCACGGTCCACCAGGGCATGGGCGTGCGCACCCGCAGCGGCAGCGTGGCTTCCAGGGTTGCCAGGGCCTGCGTGGTATCCGTGGTCGAGTAGGTGCCGACGATGCGCAGGTCGGCGATTTCCGGCGCGCAGCCCAGGTAGCCGCGGCGGTAGCGCGACAGTTCGGCCACGAAATCGCCCAGGCGCATGTTCTCGGCCACCAGCAGTCCGTCGGCCCAGGAGCGGCGCGCCAGGGCGGCGGCCTCGGCGGGCGCGGCGCCGGCCCGCGTGACGCGGGCCTGTTCGCCGGCATGCAGGATGCCGCCGGGGACGCCATTGGCCACGGGTTCGATCCGCACCGCGCCGTCGAACACGGCGACCACGCTGGCGCCGTCCTGCTGGTAGACGCTGTAGCGCGTGCCCAGGGCGCGCAGCCGCGCCTGGGCCGTGTCGACCACGAAGGGGCGGGCGGGAGACTGGTTGTCCGGGGCGGTGGCGACCAGGATCTCGCCCGTCACCAGCCTGATGCGGCGCAGGTCGGGGCCGTAGTCCACGTCGATCGCGCTGTCGGTGTTGAGCCAGATGACGGCGCCATCGGCCAGCCGGATCTGGCGGCGTTCGCCCAGCGCGGTGTGGTGGGTGGCGGCCCATTGGCGCCAGGGCAGGGCGCGCGACGCGCCCCAGCCGCCGAGGCCGGCGCCGCACAGCAGCGTCAGGGTCTTGAGGGTGAGGCGGCGGCGGGCCTGGCCGGCCGCGGCCGCGTCCAGCAGGCGGTGCGCCATGGGCTTGTTGCCGCCCGGCAGATTGAGGAACTTGCCGCTGATGGCCTCGACCTGGCGCCAGGCCTGCTGGTGGGCCGGATCGGCGTCGTGCCATTGGCGCCAGCGTTGGCGTTCGGCGGCGTCGACCGAGGGCGCGCCCAGCGCCGCGTACCATTCGGCGGCCTGCTGCAGCACCTGGAAGCTGGGGGCGGCGGCGCTCATGGCGCGGGCGGCTGGCCGGCGGTCAGGCAATGCAGCATCGCCTGCGCCATGTACTTCTTGACCATGCGCTCGGACACTTCCAGGCGCGCGGCGATTTCGACGTAGGTGTAGCCCTCCAGGTGCGACAGCAGGAACGCGGCGCGGGCCTTGGGGTTGAGCTGGTTGAGCAGCGCGTCGAGTTCGCACAGCGCGTCCAGCAGCAGCGCGCCTTCCTCGGGCGAGGGCGCCAGGGTGTCGGCCACGGTGGCGAGCGTGTCGCGATAGGCGCGCTCCAGGTCCTGGCGCTGCCAGTGGTTGACCACCAGCCCGTGGGCGATGGTGGTCAGGTAGGCGCGCGGTTCGCGGATCGGCTCGAGGTTGCGCAGCACCCGCAGGAAGGTGTCGTGCGCCAGGTCGGCGGCGTCGAAGGCGTTGCCCAGCCGGCGGCGCAGCCAATCCTGCAGCCAGCCGTGGTGGTCGCTATAGAGGACTTCGATATCGGGGGATGCCGCGCGCGGGGAGGGGAACACGATGGGACGTTGCCAACGTCGAATAATCAATAAGAATGAGTATCAATTATTCTTCAGGCTTGCCGGTTTGGCAATCGGCGTCGTCCCGGGGCGGACGGGTTCAGGTTTCGCGCAGGGTGACCGTGAACCAGCCGCGCAGGGCGTTGGACAGCCGGATTTCGTCGGCCGCGTGCAGGTCGGCCAGGGTCAGCACGCGTTCGCTGACGTTGCCGGTGTCCAGCAGTTCGGCGCGCTGCACGCCCGGCAGGCAGCCGCTGTCGACCGGCGGCGTGTACCAGTCGCCGTCCAGGCGCAGGTAGACGTTGCTGCGGCTGCCTTCGCACAGTTCGCCGCGTTCGTTCAGGTAGACCAGGTCGAAGATGTGCGGATGGGCCGGCAGCCATTCGATGGTCTTGGTGTACCAGGGCCGGTAGGTGGTCTTGTAGCGCAGCAGCGGCTCGGACGAGCGCAGCGCCTCGGGCGCGAGCATGATTTCCTGCTCCGCCGGCAGCGGCGGCAGCACGGCGGTCTGGATGTGGCGGCTGCCGTCGCGCGCGACCAGCAGGCGCAGGCGGTGCGCGCCGGGGGTGTTCAGGCTGAGCGCGGCGATCATGATGTCGCTTTGCACCGCGTTGCCGCCCCAGGTGTAGCCCAGCGCCTTGCACGACTGCTCCAGGCGGCGCAGGTGGCGCGCCAGCAGGGGCACGCGGCGCTCGGCGTCGACCAGGATGGTCTCGATCAGTTCGGGTTGCATGGGGGCTCCTGGTAAACGGCGGGCGGCGGCGGGCGGGGCCGGGTTCTATCCTACCCCGCGGACACGGATTGCGCACTCAGGCGCGCAGGATGCGGGCCTTCCAGTGGCATTCCTGCCATTCCTCGGCCGGATCGGAATCATGCACGATGCCACCGCCGACGCTGTAGACGCCGTGGCCGGCCTGGTCCAGCACCAGCGTGCGGATCGCCACGTTGAGCGAGAAGTCGCCGTCGGGCGCGAGCCAGCCGATGCTGCCGCAATACAGGCCGCGCGGCGCGGCCTCCATCTGGCGGATGCGGCGCATGGCGGCGACCTTGGGGGCGCCGGTGATGGAGCCGCAGGGGAACAGCGCGCGCAGCACGTCTTCGAGCGTGGCGTCCGGCGCCTGTGCCGACACGGTCGAGGTCATGGTCCAGACGGTGGGATAGCGTTCCAGCGAGAACAGCGCCTCGACCTTGACCGAGCCGGGCTCGGCCAGCCGGCCCAGGTCGTTGCGCAGCAGGTCCACGATCATCAGGTTCTCGGCGCGGTTCTTGTCGCTGGCCAGCAGCGCCTGGCCCAGGCGCTGGTCCTCGGCCGGGTCGGGGTGGCGCGGCGCCGTGCCCTTCATCGGCCGGGTGGTCAGTCGCGCGCCGCGGCGGGTCACGAACAGTTCGGGCGAGAACGACAACACCGTGCGCGCGCCGTCCTCGATGTAGGCGCCGTGCGCCACCGGATTGCGCGCGGCGATGCGGCGGTACAGCGTGGCCGCGTCGCCCTGGTATTGCACGTCGAGCGGCTGGGTGTAGTTGACCTGGTACAGCTCGCCGGCGCCGATCAGCGCGCGGATGGCCTCGATCTGGCGCGCGTAGCCGGCCTCGGTCATGCGCGGCGCGGGGATGCTGAGGGCGGCCGGCGGGCTGTCGGCCGCCGGCGCGTCCCATGGCGTTTCGTCGATCTGGCGCTCGAACACCAATGCCGTCAGGCGCGCCCGGCCGTCATCATGCGGCGGCGTCCAGGGACCGGCGGGCGCGGGCCGGGCGGCTTCGGGCAACAGCCATTCTCCCAGTTCGTAGTCCAGCAGCAGCGCGACCCAGTGTCCGCGTTGGCGCGCCGCCTCGATGGCGGCCAGGGCGGGGCCGACCTCGGCCGCCGCGCGCGCCTCGATGCGGGCCAGAAAGCCGTCCAGCCGCAGGGCGCGGCCGGACAGCCGGTCTTCAAAACGACAATGCATGACGCTCTTTATTGTTGTGCCAGGAACTCCGTCAGCACCCGGCCCGTGTGGGAGTGGTCGCTCAGGGTCATGACGTGTTCCGGCGAGCCCTGCGCCACCAGCTTGCCGCCGCCGGTGCCGCCTTCGGGGCCCAGGTCCAGCAGCCAGTCGGCTTCGGCGATAACGTCGAGATTATGCTCGATCACCACCACCGTGTTGCCGGCTTCCACCAGGCGGTGCAGCACGTGGATCAGCTTTTCCACGTCGGCCATCGACAGGCCCACGGTCGGCTCGTCCAGCACGTACAGCGTGTGCGGGATGCGCGAGGCGCGGCCGGTCTTGATCAGGCCGTCGGTCAGGCGCGCCTTGGACAGCTCGGTGACCAGCTTGATGCGCTGCGCCTCGCCGCCGGACAGCGTCGGCGACGGCTGGCCCAGCGTCAGGTAGCCCAGGCCGACGTCCTGCATCAGCTGCAGCGGGCGATGGATCTTGGGATGGGCGGCGAAGTATTCGATGGCGTCATCGACTTCCATGGACAGCAGTTCGCCGGCGTTCTTGCCGCGCATCTGCACGCTCAGCGTGTCGCTGTTGAAACGCGCGCCGTTGCAGGCGTCGCACGGCACTTTCACGTCGGGCAGGAAGTTCATTTCGATGGTGCGCATGCCCTGGCCTTCGCAGATCGGGCAGCGGCCGTCGCCGGTGTTGAACGAGAAGCGCGCCGCGGTCCAGCCGCGCATGCGCGCTTCGCGGGTGTCGGCGAACTGCTTGCGCACGTCGTCCCAGAAGCCGACGTAGGTCGCCGGGCATGAACGCGGCGTCTTGCCGATCGGGGTCTGGTCCACTTCCAGCACGCGGTCGATCGCTTCCCAGCCCTGAATGCTCTCGCAGCCGGCCCAGCCGGGCGCCTTGCCCTGCGAGACGGCCTGCATCAGGTTGTCCAGCAGCACTTCGCGCGCCAGCGTCGATTTGCCGGAACCGGACACGCCCGTGACCACGCTCAGGCGGCCGACCGGGATCTTGGCGTCGACGCTGCGCAGGTTGTGCAGGCGCGCGCCCTTGATCTCGATCATGGGGGTGTCGGCCTCGACCGGACGGCGGCCTTGCAGCGGATGCTGCAGCGGCTTGGCCAGGTAGCGGCCGGTGACGGATTCGGGCGCGTCGATCAGGTCCTGCGCGCTGCCCTGCGCCACCACGCGGCCGCCGCGGATGCCGGCGCCGGGGCCGATGTCGATGATGTGCGAGGCGCGGCGGATGGTGTCGTCGTCATGCTCGACCACCACCAGCGTGTTGCCGTTGCCTTCCAGGCGCGCCAGCGCGTCCAGCAGGATGCGGTTGTCGCGCGGATGCAGACCGATGGTGGGCTCGTCCAGCACGTAGCAGACGCCCTGCAGGTTCGAGCCCAGCTGCGCCGCCAGCCGGATGCGCTGCGCCTCGCCGCCCGACAGGGTGGGGGCGGCGCGGTCCAGCGCCAGGTAGTTCAGGCCGACTTCCTGCATGAAGTTCAGGCGGCCGCGGATCTCGGTGAGGATGTCGCGGGCGATCTCGCCTTCGCGGCCGCGCGCCACCAGTCCGGTGAAGAAGGTGTGCGCGTCCGACACCGGCAGAGAGGCCAGCTCGGCGATCGACTTGTCGCGCCAGCGCACGGCGCGCGCGACCCGGTTCAGGCGCTGGCCGTCGCACTGCGTGCAGACCTTGGCCTCGCCTTCGTACCAGGCGTTCCAGGCGGTTTCCTCGCCGGTCTGTTCTTCGTCGAAGCCCTGCAGTTGCAGGCCGGTGCCGAAGCAGCCGGTGCACCAGCCGTGCTTGGAGTTGTACGAGAACAGGCGCGGATCGGGCTCGGGGAAGCTGGTGCCGCACGACGGGCAGGCGCGCTTGACCGAGAAGTGCTGCTGCTGCAGTTCGCTGTCGAGCGCTTCGTGCAGCTTGTTCACGGGCCACACCACCGACATCACGCCCTGGCCGTTTTCCAGCGCGCTCTTGACGGCGGCGCGCAGGTCGGCCTCGTTGGCGGGGTCGACCACGATGTCGGCCACCGGCAGCTCGATGGTGTGTTCCTTGTAGCGGTCCAGGCGCGGCCACGGCGCCACCGGAATGAACTCGCCGTCGACCCGCAGGTGCGAGTGGCCCTTGGACCCGGCCCACTTGGCCAGGTCGGTGTAGTAGCCCTTGCGCGCGGTGACCAGCGGCGCCAGCAGGCCGATGTGCTCGCCCTTGCGTTCGCGCAGCAGGCGCGCCACGATCTGGTCGGTGTTCTGCGGCTCCACCGCGACGTTGCAGTCCGGGCAGTACTGCGTACCCAGCTTCACGTACAGCAGGCGCAGGAAGTGGTGGATCTCGGTCATCGTGGCCACGGTCGACTTGCGGCCGCCGCGGCTGGTGCGCTGCTCGATGGCCACGGTCGGCGGGATGCCGAAGATGGCGTCCACGTCGGGCTTGCCGGCCGGCTGCACGATGGCGCGGGCGTAGGCGTTGAGCGATTCGAGATAGCGGCGCTGGCCTTCGTTGAACAGGATGTCGAAGGCCAGGGTCGATTTGCCCGAGCCGGACGCGCCGGTGATCACGGTGAACTTGTCGCGCGGGATCTCGACGCTGACGTTCTTCAGGTTGTGCTCGCGCGCGTTGCGGATCTCGATCGCCATGTTGTCCTGGCGGCGCTTGCGCATGAGGGATTGCAGCGGCGTGCCTTCGCCGGCGCCATAGACGGCTTCGGGCTCGGCGATGCGGGCCGTCAGGCCGGCCTGTTCGGCCTCCTGCGCGTCGATGTCGCTGCTGACCACCACGTCGGCCGGCAGGATGCTGACTTCGTAGTCGCGCAGCGCCGCGCCGGTATGCGAGGCGGGGTTGGCCATCAGGTCCTGCGGCGTGCCGACGCCGATCACCAGGCCGCCGGCGTCGCCGCCTTCGGGGCCCAGGTCGATCAGCCAGTCGGCCGCGCGGATCACGTCCAGGTTGTGCTCGATGACCAGCAGCGTGTGGCCCGCGGCCAGCAGCTTGCGGAAGGCGCGCATCAGGCGCGCGACGTCATCGAAGTGCAGCCCGGTGGTGGGTTCGTCGAACAGGAACAGGCTGCCCTTCTTGGCGACCTTGGCGGTGGAGATGCCGCTGCGCGCCGCCTCGGCCAGGTGGCCGGCCAGCTTCAGGCGCTGCGCCTCGCCGCCCGACAGGGTCGGCACCGGCTGGCCCAGCCGCACGTATTCCAGGCCGACGTCGGCCAGCGGCGCCAGCCCGGTCTGCACGTCGCGCAGGCCCTTGAAGAATTCCAGCGCCTCGCTCACCGTCATTTCCAGCACCTCGTCGATCGAGGCGCTCTTGCCCAGGTGCTCGACGCGCACTTCCAGCACTTCCGGGCGGAAGCGCTTGCCGTCGCAATCGGGGCAGCGCAGGTAGACGTCGGACAGGAACTGCATCTCGACGTGCTCGAAGCCGGTGCCGCCGCAAGTCGGGCAGCGGCCGTCGCCGCCGTTGAAGCTGAAGGTGCCGGCGGTGTAGGCGCGTTCCCGCGCCAGCGGCGCCTGCGCGAACAGCTTGCGGATCGCGTCGAACGCGCCCACGTAGCTGGCCGGGTTGGAGCGCGCGGTCTTGCCGATCGGGGTCTGGTCGACCATGACGACGTCGGCGATCTGCTCGGCGCCCAGCAGGCGCTCGAAGGCGCCCGGGGCTTCAGACGGCTTGCCCTTCTGCTTGAGCAGGGCGGGGAACAGCACGTCCTGCACCAGCGTCGACTTGCCCGAGCCGGATACGCCGGTCACGCACACCAGCCGGCCCAGCGGCAGCTCGACCGAGACGTTCTTGAGGTTGTGCGCGTTGACGCCCTCGAGCAGCAGGCGCGGCGTGTTGGCCGCCACCGGCATGGGGCGCGGCGCTTCGACGCGCTGGCGGCCGCCAAGGTAGTCGCCGGTCAGCGTGCGGGCCGCGCGCAGCTGCGCCGGCGTGCCGTCGAACACGATCTGGCCGCCGCGTTCGCCGGGGCCGGGGCCGATGTCGATGATGCGGTCGGCGGCCACCATGACCTGCGGGTCGTGCTCCACCACCACCAGCGTGTTGCCGGCGTTGCGCAGGCGATGCATGACTTCGACCACGCGGTGCATGTCGCGCGGGTGCAGGCCGATGGACGGCTCGTCCAGCACGAACAGCGTGTTCACCAGCGAGGTGCCGAGCGCGGTGGTCAGGTTGATGCGCTGCACTTCGCCGCCGGACAGCGTGCGGCTCTGGCGGTCCAGCGTCAGGTAGCCCAGGCCGACGTCGCACAGGAACTTCAGGCGCGCGCGCACCTCGGTCATGAGCAGGTCGGTGGCGGCGTCCAGCGCGCCTTCGAACGACAGCTTGTCGAAGAACGTGCGCACCCGTTCGATGGGCAGCAGCATCACGTCATGGATCGACAGGCCGTCCAGGTTGTCGAGCTGCTCGCGGCTCCAGTTGGCGCCGACCGGCATGAAGCGCTTGTAGCGGCCGTCTTCCGGCGGCAGCACGGCGTCGGCCTCGGCCTTGGTGCCCAGGCGCCACAGCAGCGCGTCGGGCTTGAGGCGCGCGCCGTTGCAGGTGGGGCAGGGCGTGTAGCTGCGGTACTTGGACAGCAGCACGCGCACGTGCATCTTGTACGACTTGGTCTCGAGCCAGTCGAAGAAGCGCTGCACGCCGTACCACTGGTGCTTCCAGGCGTCGTTGCCGCCCTTCCAGTCGGGCGTGCCGTACAGCACCCAGCGCTTGTGCTCCTCGCTCAGGCTCTTCCAGGGCACGCCCAGCGGAACGCCGGCGCGCGGCGCGTATTTCTGCAGTTCGTCCTGGCATTCCTTGTACGAGGGCGTGGTCCAGGGCTTGATGGCGCCTTCCAGCAGGGTCTTGTTCTCGTCGGGAATGACCAGGCCGAAGTCGATGCCGATCACGCGGCCGAAGCCGCGGCAGGCCTCGCAGGCGCCCAGCGGCGAGTTGAACGAGAAGCTGCTGGGCAGCGGATCGGTGTATTCGATATTGCAGTCGGCGCAGTGCAGGCGGTCGCTGTACTTCCAGGTGTGCGCGTCGGCGCCCTCGGCGTCCATGACGTAGACGGCCAGGTGGCCGGCGCCCATGCGCAATGCCGTATCCAGCGCTTCCATCACGCGTTCGCGTTCGGTGCCGGCGAAGCGGAAGCGATCCTGGATCACGTGCAGGATGCGGCGTTCCTCGGCGGCGGCCTTGGCCTTGCCCTTTTCCTTCTTGGCGCCCTTGGCCGGCGCGGTGGCGTTCGGCACGGCGGTTTCCTCGGCGTGCACGCGGGTGTAGCCCTGCTGCTCGAGGAAGCCGCGCACTTCGTCTTCGGTGAAGTTGGCCGGCACGGCGATGGGGAAGGTCACCACCAGGCGCGGATCGCCCGCGGCGGCGGAGCGCTCGGCCAGCGAACGGTAGATCGATTCCGGGGTGTCGCGCTGCACTACCTTGCCACAGCCGCGGCAGTGCAGGCGCGCGCCACGCGTGAACAGCAGCTTGATGTGGTCATTGAGCTCGGTCATCGTGCCGACCGTGCTGCGCGAGCTGCGCACCGGGTTGGTCTGGTCGATGGCGATGGCCGGCAGGATGCCTTCGATGCGGTCCACCTGCGGCTTGTCCATGCGGTCCAGGAACTGGCGCGCATAGGGCGAGAAGGTTTCCACGTAGCGGCGCTGGCCCTCGGCGTAGAGGGTATCGAAGGCCAGCGAACTTTTGCCGGACCCCGACACGCCGGTCACGACCACCAGTTCGCCGGTGGCGATGGTCAGGTCCAGGTTCTTGAGATTGTTCTGGCGGGCGCCAACGATGCGGATTTGGGAGCTCATGGACGGTATCGTAGCCTGAGGGAGGGCGCGGCCCCGGACTACGGCCAGTGGCTGGTTCCGGGCGCGGCGATGTGGAATAATTGCCTATATCGTGAGGCATGTGTCCACAATGTGGTCAAACATGCGCTCCGCTGCTGTACAAATAAACAGTATCGCAGATTCGTCTGAAATTAGCGCGGTTTGCCGGGTGCATTCTGCGGGCGCATTGTTAACGCAGGGCATCTACCCGAGGTGGGGGCGGTCGTGTCGGAATCCAAGGTGGCGGGCGCCGCGGCGTTCGCCAAATTCATGACGGTGTTGCAGGCGGTGGCGGACGCGCCGCAGCCGCCCACGGCGGCGGCGCTGGCGCGCAGCAGCGGTTATCCGCGGCCGACCGTCTACCGCATCGTGGCCGCGCTGGCCGAGCAGGGCATGGTGGCCGAAACCGACGGCGTCTATCGCCTGGGGCCGCGCCTGCTGGCCCTGGCCAGCCGCGCCTGGTCGCAGTTCGACCTGCGCGCCGCGCTCGCGGCCGATCTGCAGGCGCTGCGCGACGCGACCGGAGAGACCGTGCACCTGGCGGTGCCGGCCGGCGCCGAAATGATCTACATCGACAAGCTCGAAAGCCCCGGCCCGGTGCGCATGGCCTCGCGCGTGGGCGCGGCGGTGGCGCTGCATTCGAGCGCGGTCGGCAAGGCCTACCTGGCCGCGCTGGGCGAGCCGGCGCGGGAGCGCCTGTTGCGCGACCTGCCGCTGGAATCGCGCATGCCCGGCACCGTGGCGAGCCTGCCCGCGCTGCGCGCGGCGCTGGCCGAGACGGCGGCGCGCGGCTACGCGCTGGACAACGAGGAAAACGAGCCCGGCATCGTCTGCTACGGCGTGGCGCTGCGCGATGCCGCCGGCCAGCCGGTGGCCTGCGTCAGCGTCAGCACGCTGATGTTCCGGCGCCGCGACGATCCGCAATCCGCCTATATCGAACCCCTGCTGCGGCTGCGCGATGCGGCCGCCGCCAAACTCGCCGTGCTGCCATCCGGCGGCGCCTGAACGCTCCGTCCCGAAAGGAATGCCATGACTGCTGCTCCCCTTGCCTCGAAGCTAGACGCCCTGCTCGCCGCCCGGGTCGTGCCCGTGCTGCGCTACCAGGACGCCGCCACCGCGGCCTACGCCGCCGAGGTGGCCGTGGCCGCCGGCTGCACCACGCTGGAACTGACCTGGACCATTCCGGGCGTGACCGACCTGGTGCGCGCGCTGCGCGACAAGCACGGTCCCAGCCTGCTGCTGGGCGTGGGCACGGTGCTGGATGAAACCCAGGCGCGCGAGGCCCTGGTGGCTGGCGCCGACTTCCTGGTGTCGCCGGCCCTGGCCACCGAGATCGTCGACCTGGCGCACGCCGCCGACGCCCTGTGCCTGCTGGGCGCCTTCACGCCCACCGAAGTGCTGGCCGCGCGCCGCGCCGGCGTCGACGTGGTCAAGGTGTTTCCGGCCGATACCGGCGGCCCCAAGCACCTGGCGGCGCTGAAGTCGGTCTACCCGGACACGGTGTTCTGCCCCACCGGCGGCGTCACCGCCGAGAACATGGCCTCGTACTTCGCCGCCGGCGCCGGCCTGGTCGGCATCGGCAGCAACCTCTACGACAAGGCCGCCTTCGCCGCGCGCGACACTGCCGCGCTGGTGGCGCAGATCATCCGTACCCGCGAGGCCGCCCATGGCTGATTTCGACATCGTCGCGCTGGGCGAGCCGCTGGTCGAACTGAACCAGACCCGCCAGGGCGAGCTGCAATACCTGCAAGGCTTCGGCGGCGACACTTCCAACGCCGTCATCGCCGCGGCCCGCCAGGGCGCGCGCTGCGCCTACCTGACCCGCGTTGGCGACGACGCCTTCGGCGCGCAATTCCTGGCCCTGTGGCGCGAAGAGGGCGTGGACACCTCGGGCGTCGAGGTCGACGCCAGCGCGCACACCGGCCTGTACTTCGTGCAGCATGGCCCCGACGGCCACGCCTTCAGCTACCTGCGCCGTGGCTCCGCCGCCAGTCTGATGACGCCAGCCACGCTCGACGGCGGCCTGATCGAGCGCGCCCGCTTCCTGCATGTCTCCGGCATCAGCCTGGCGATCAGCACCAGCGCCTGCGACACGGTCTTCGCGGCCATCGCCCGCGCGCGCGCGGCCGGCGTGCAGGTCAGCCTGGATTCGAACCTGCGGCTGCGCCTGTGGCCGCTGGACCGGGCCCGCGCCGTGCTGCGCGAGGCGCTGTGCCATGCCGACCTGTTCCTGCCGAGCATGGACGACATGCAGCACCTGACCGGCAACGACGACCCCGAACGCACGCTGGACTGGATCCGCGATGCCGGGGCGACGGGCGTGGTCGTGTTGAAGCTGGGCAAGGACGGTTCGATCATCGACGACGGCAAGACGCGCACCCCGGTGGCGGCTTTGCGGGTGGAGGCGGTGGACGCGACCGGCGCCGGCGACTGCTTCGCCGGCAGCCTGCTGGCGCGCCGCTGCCAGGGCGACGACTGGGCCGACGCGGTGCGCTACGCCAACGTGGCGGCGGCGCTGTCGACGCTGGGCTACGGCGCGGTCAATCCGCTGCCGCGCGCCGAGCAGGTGCTGGCGAAGCTGCGGGGTTGACGCCTGGGGCTGAAGTGGGCGCCAGCGAGCGCGGCCGGCATCAATCGCAGGCGCTGCAGGCGGCCCGTCGACAATGGCCTGCCGGCAACGCGGGTCGCCCACTCGCCAGTTTCCCCGGGCCGTTTGTCTACCGCTGGCGTGCCCGGCCGCCCAAACAAAAATCCCCGCCGGTTCGCACCAGCGGGGATTTTTTTCGATCAGGCCGCACGCCAGGAACCTGGCGCGGCCGGCGTGTCATTTAGACGCGCTTGATCTTTTCCAGCATCTTGAACACACCCTTGGGCGACTTGACGAACAAGCGCTTGAAGGCCTTGCCCAGGCAACGGCGTTCCAGGGTGTTGCGACGCACGCGTTTGCGTTCAGCCATGTTGAT
>NZ_CYTY01000005.1:0-1038 GCF_001298995.1 Achromobacter sp. 2789STDY5608615 | reverse complement strand
AATTTTGGGGGGGGGCTGCTGTGGTTGTAAAACGGGGACGAGCTGGGTGTTCGTAGGTAGCCCCTCGGGCGCATCGAGGTTGCCCGCCATCGGGTCCGCCCGACCGAGGGGCTACGGATTTCGAGGCTCGTTGCGCTGCTGGACCTGTGTTCAGGGCGTGAGACCTGCAGGGCTGCCCATCGCGGCCGCGCGGGCGGCCACGTTGGGCGTTTGTGCATTTGAACGTGTGACGGGTGCGCTTCGCGCGGTTGGTGGGCGGTTTTCTATTGATTCCGCGCGTCGAGGGGGAGGGACGGTGGTGGTCGGCGCGATGTGCGCCGTGTTGCGCGTGGTGAGCTTCGCGCGCCGACCACAAACAGTCTTGGTGCGGGCAGGCGTTCAATGGCAACGGGTTTTGGCATGGGTATGTCTTGGGGCAATGCGCTGCGGTGCCGGCATATCCTCGACGGCAAGTGAGTCGCGGTGCTGGCACATCTTCAATGACAAACGACTCGCGGTGCCGGCAAGCCTTCCAAAGAAAATGATCTCGCCGTTCCCACACGCGATAGCGCCATCACGGATCGCAAGATATCGCGTAAGCCTCAAAAGGCCGCCCGCGCGGCCGGCTTGAGGCGGGCCCCGTCCCACCATTCACCGCAAGCGCGAAGCGGCATCCCCAACCGCAAGACCCCGCGGATGCCCTCCGATGGCCGCCCGCGCGGCCGAGGAAGGGCGACCACCGCAAGATCTTCCACTCCACGCCAGCCCAACATAAGAACGCCAGCACCCCCACCCACACGCGAGAGCGCCATCGTCCAGACGCAAGACACCGCGTAAGTCCTAAAAGGCCGCCCGCGCGGCCTTTTAGGACGGGCCCCGTAAATCTCTCCCCCCGCCCTGACGTTGCATCAACATGCCAAGCACACCACCCGCCCCAAAGCCCGGCAGTAAGTCTCATCGCGAGCGCGTTGCGGGGTCGGTGGGGGATGGCGGGGCGTGTAGATGCGCCCGAGGGAATCTGAAGGAACAGCCGAAGGCTGTGACGAAGATGACGAAGGG
>NZ_CYTY01000004.1:248684-277126 GCF_001298995.1 Achromobacter sp. 2789STDY5608615 | reverse complement strand
GTTTCGCCATCCGTGAAGGCGGTCGTACCGTCGGCGCCGGCGTCGTCGCCAAGATCCTGAAGTAATTCGGATCACTTAAGCAGCACACAACCAGCGGGGGCGCCTGCCGCCCTCGCCCCTCGTTCTTTAGGAAACGCCATGAAAAACCAAAAGATCCGTATCCGCTTGAAGACTTTCGATTACAAGCTGATCGATCAATCGGCCGCTGAAATCGTCGACACCGCCAAGCGCACGGGCGCCGTTGTCCGCGGCCCGGTGCCGCTGCCCACGCGTATTCGTCGTTACGACGTGCTGCGTTCGCCGCACGTCAACAAGACGTCGCGTGACCAGTTCGAAATCCGTACCCATCAGCGCCTGATGGACATCGTTGATCCCACCGACAAGACCGTTGACGCCCTGATGCGTCTGGACCTGCCGGCCGGCGTCGACGTCGAAATCGCGCTGCAGTAAGGCGTATCGCGAGTCCGCTACCTTCGCCAGTGGACTTGTGAAGAATGGCCGCAATCCTTCGGGACTGCGGCCATTTTGTTTTTGCGCCACAGCCTGGCGCGCGGCGGGCGGGGCCGGCGGCCTTTTACGCTAAGTGCTTGTGCTGCCTGGAAAAAACATGCTAATATGCCAAGCTTGCCATTTTGTGGCAGGTCTAACTATGGTGAGGCGCGCGCAAATCCGGGATTTTCCGGGCGAGCAACCCCAAGCCAGGTTGAACATAGTCGTAGGGCAAAGGCCGTTACCTTTTGCCTGATTAGCCCCGACCAATCGCAGTCGGGAATGGAGAAAACGATGTCGAATTCGACACCCACGCCCGCCGCTCATCGGCTGGGGCTGGTGGGTCGCAAGGTCGGCATGACCCGCATTTTTACCGAGGAAGGTGAATCCATCCCGGTGACCGTGCTGGACGTGTCGAACAACCGCGTGACCCAAGTTAAGTCGCTGGAAACCGACGGCTACGCCGCGATCCAGGTGGCTTATGGCGCTCGTCGCGCCTCGCGCGTGCCGCAAGCACAAACGGGCCACTACGCCAAGGCCGGCGTTGAAGCCGGTAGCATCCTCAAAGAATTCCGCCTTGATCCCGCTCGCGCCGCTGAATTTGCGGCCGGTTCCGTGATCGCCGTGGAATCGGTGTTCGAAGCCGGCCAACAGGTCGACGTCACGGGCACCACGATTGGTAAGGGCTTTGCCGGTACCATCAAGCGCCACAACTTCGGCTCGCAACGCGCCTCGCACGGTAACTCCCGTTCGCACCGCGTTCCCGGCTCGATCGGCCAAGCTCAAGATCCGGGCCGCATTTTCCCGGGTAAGCGCATGGCGGGTCACCTGGGTGATGTCACCCGCACCGTTCAAAACCTCGACGTCGTTCGCGTTGACGTTGAGCGCGGCCTGCTGCTGGTCAAGGGCGCTGTCCCCGGCCACGCTGGCGCCGACATCGTCGTGCGTCCGGCCATCAAGGCCCCGGCCAAGAAGGGAGCGTAAGTAAATGGATCTCAAGCTCCTGAACGACCAAGGTCAGGCCGCGACTTTCAGCGCGCCCGACACGATCTTCGGCCGTGACTTCAACGAAGCGCTGATTCATCAGATCGTGGTGGCTTTCCAAGCCAATGCCCGTGCCGGCAACCGCGCTCAGAAGGATCGCTCGGAAGTCAAGCACTCGACCAAGAAGCCCTGGCGCCAGAAGGGTACCGGCCGCGCTCGCGCCGGTATGACCTCGTCGCCGCTGTGGCGTGGCGGTGGTCGGATTTTCCCGAACTCGCCGGAAGAGAACTTCAGCCAGAAGGTCAACAAGAAGATGTACCGCGCCGGGATCCGCTCGATCCTGTCGCAGCTGGCTCGCGAAGACCGCATCGCCGTCGTCGAATCGTTCGATCTGGAATCGCCCAAGACCAAGGCTGCCGCTGCAAAGCTGAAGAGCCTGGGCCTGGACTCGGTCCTGATCATCACCGACAACGTTGATGAAAATGTTTACCTCGCCACCCGCAACCTGCCGCACGTTGCCGTTGTCGAGCCCCGTTATGCCGATCCGTTGTCGCTGGTCCACTACAAGAAAGTGCTGATCACCAAGCCGGCCATCGCTCAACTCGAGGAGATGCTGGGATGAACGCTGAACGCTTGATGCAAGTCATTCTGGCTCCGATCGTGACCGAAAAGGCCACGTTCGTCGCTGAGAAGAATCAGCAAGTCGCTTTCCGTGTCGTGGCTGACGCTACCAAGCCGGAAATCAAGGCTGCCGTCGAACTGCTCTTCAAGGTGCAGGTCGAGTCCGTGCAGGTCCTCAACCGTAAGGGCAAAGTCAAGCGCTTTGGCCGATTCGTTGGCCGCCGTCGCAATGAGCGCAAGGCTTACGTCTCGCTCAAGGACGGCCAGGAAATCGACTTTGCGGAGGTGAAGTAAATGGCCCTCGTAAAAGTTAAGCCGACTTCGGCTGGCCGCCGTGGCATGGTGAAGGTTGTCAGCCCGAACCTGCACAAGGGTGAGCCCTACGCGCCGCTGCTGGAAAAGAAGACCCGTGGTTCGGGCCGTAACAACAACGGTCACATCACGATCCGCCACCGTGGCGGCGGTCACAAGCAACACTACCGTGTCGTCGACTTCCGTCGCGACAAGGATGGCATCCCCGCGAAGGTCGAGCGTCTGGAATATGACCCGAACCGTACGGCGCACATCGCTCTGCTGTGCTACGCCGACGGCGAGCGTCGTTACATCATCGCTCCGCGCGGCCTGGAAGTGGGCGCCACGCTGATCTCGGGCGTCGAAGCCCCGATCCGCGCCGGCAACACGCTGCCGATCCGCAACATCCCGGTGGGTACGACGATTCACTGCGTCGAAATGCTGCCCGGCAAGGGTGCCCAGATGGTCCGTTCGGCCGGCGCTTCCGCCGTCCTGCTGGCCCGCGAAGGTACCTACGCTCAAGTGCGTCTGCGCTCGGGTGAAGTCCGCCGTGTGCACATCGAGTGCCGTGCCACCATCGGTGAAGTCGGTAACGAAGAACACAGCCTGCGCCAAATCGGCAAGGCCGGTGCAATGCGTTGGCGCGGTATTCGCCCGACGGTTCGTGGCGTCGCCATGAACCCGGTCGATCACCCGCACGGTGGCGGCGAAGGCCGTACCGGTGAAGCACGCGAACCGGTCAGCCCGTGGGGCACCCCGGCGAAGGGTTTCAAGACCCGTCGCAACAAGCGGACGAACAATATGATCGTCCAACGGCGCAAGCGCAAGTAAGAGGCGAACACTATGTCACGTTCGATCAAGAAAGGCCCGTTTGTCGATGCTCACCTGATCAAAAAGGTGGACACGGCCGTCGCGGGCAAAGACAAGAAGCCGATCAAGACCTGGTCGCGTCGCTCGACGATCCTGCCCGAGTTCATCGGTCTGACGATCGCTGTGCACAACGGCAAGCAGCATGTTCCCGTTTACATCAACGAGAACATGGTCGGTCACAAGCTGGGCGAGTTCGCGCTGACCCGTACGTTCAAGGGTCACGCCGCGGACAAGAAGGCGAAGAGGTAAGCGATGGAAACTACTGCCATTATCCGTGGGGTTCACATCTCCGCTCAAAAGACGCGTCTGGTTGCGGATCTGATCCGCGGTCAGAAGGTCGGCCGTGCGCTCGAGATCCTCACCTTCTCGCCGAAGAAGGCCGCCGCCATCCTGAAGAAGGCTGTCGAGTCCGCCATCGCCAACGCCGAGCACAACGACGGTGCCGATATCGACGAACTGAAAGTCACCACGATCTTCGTGGACAAGGCTCAGTCGATGAAGCGCTTCTCCGCTCGCGCCAAGGGCCGCGGCAACCGTATCGAGAAGCAGACCTGCCACATCACGGTCAAGGTCGGAGCTTAAGGAGTCACGATGGGTCAGAAAATTCACCCCACTGGGTTCCGTCTCGCGGTCACCCGTAATTGGTCCTCGCGTTGGTTCGCCGACGACAAGGCCTTCGGCAGCATGCTGGCCGAAGACATCCGCGTCCGCGAGTACCTGAAGAAGAAGCTCAAGAGCGCCTCCGTTGGTCGCGTGATCATCGAGCGTCCCGCCAAGAATGCCCGCATCACCGTCTACTCGGCTCGTCCGGGCGTGGTGATCGGCAAGCGCGGCGAAGACATCGAAAGCCTGAGGGCTGATCTGCAGCGCCTGATGGGCGTGCCCGTGCACGTCAACATCGAAGAAATCCGCAAGCCGGAAACCGATGCTCAACTGATCGCCGACTCGATCTCGCAACAGCTCGAGAAGCGCATCATGTTCCGCCGCGCCATGAAGCGCGCGATGCAGAACGCCATGCGTCTGGGTGCCCAAGGCATCAAGATCATGAGCTCGGGCCGTCTGAACGGTATCGAAATTGCTCGCACCGAGTGGTATCGCGAAGGCCGTGTGCCGCTGCACACCCTCAAGGCCAACATCGACTACGGCACCTCCGAAGCCCACACCACGTATGGCGTGATCGGCATCAAGGTCTGGGTCTACAAGGGCGACATGCTGGCCAACGGCGAACTGCCGCCGGAAACCGCCGCCCCGCGTGAAGAAGAACGTCGTCCGCGCCGCGCTCCGCGTGGTGATCGTCCGGACGGTGCTCGCACCGGTCGTCCGGGTGGTCGTGGCCGTGGTCCCCGCAAGGCGGACGCTGCTCCGGCGCCTGAAGGAGAATAACCATGCTGCAACCCTCTCGCAGAAAGTATCGCAAAGAGCAGAAGGGCCGCAACACCGGTCTGGCGACCCGTGGTACCCACGTGTCGTTCGGCGAATTCGGTCTGAAGGCCACCGGCCGTGGCCGTCTGACCGCTCGCCAGATCGAAGCCGCTCGTCGTGCCATCAACCGTCACATCAAGCGCGGCGGCCGCATCTGGATTCGCATTTTCCCGGATAAGCCCATCTCGCAGAAGCCTGCCGAAGTCCGTATGGGTAACGGTAAGGGCAACCCGGAGTACTGGGTCGCCGAGATTCAGCCCGGCAAGGTGCTCTACGAAATGGAAGGGGTTAGCGAAGAGCTCGCGCGTGAAGCTTTCCGCCTGGCCGCTGCCAAGCTGCCGATTTCGACCACGTTCGTCGCGCGTCATATCGGTGCTTAAGGAGTACTAAGACATGAAAGCCAGCGAACTCCGTTCGAAAGACGCCGCCGAGCTCGGCAAAGAGCTCGAAAGCCTGCTGAAGGCACAATTCGGTCTGCGTATGCAGAAGGCCACGCAGCAGCTTGCCAACACCAGCCAGCTGCGTAACGTGCGCCGCGACATCGCGCGCGTGCGTACCTTGCTGACCGAGAAGGCAGGGAAATAAAGATGAGCGAAACTCAAAACACCCAAGTGGCCAAGCGCCAGCGTACGCTGGTCGGCAAGGTCGTCAGCAACAAGATGGACAAGACTGTCGTCGTTCTGGTTGAACGCCGCGTCAAGCACCCCATCTTCGGCAAGATCATCATGCGTTCCGCGAAGTACAAGGCGCACGATGAGTCGAACCAGTACAACGAAGGCGATACGGTTGAAATCGCTGAAGGCCGTCCCATCTCGCGCTCGAAGTCGTGGCGCGTGGTGCGTCTGGTTGAAGCCGCACGTATCATCTAAGTGCCAGCTTTCGGAACGGCTTGCCGTTCCGGGCTAGAAAGGCAAGGGCTCAGGCCCTTGCCTTTTTTTTTGCCATAAATATCGTCATCGGGCGTTTTATTTCCGGTATTTTTCCCATCTGGCCCCCAGATCGGACTCTCCGGTAGAATCAGCTATTACGCCACGCTGACTCCAGATCCCGCCGTGACTCCCGAATACAGTCTGCTCTCGTTGAATCAGGTGTGGGCAATGTTGGCCGCCCGCGCGCGGCTGGTCGCCCGGGTGACCCTGGTCACGCTGGCGCTGACCTGCCTGCTGCTGCTGGTGCTGCCGCGCGTGTGGACGGCATCGTCGGACGTCTTCATCGACTACCGCGAAAACGACCCGATCAACGGACGCTCGTTTTCAGCGCTGCTCGACGAAAGCTATATGCAGACGCAGATCGACATGATCCGCAGCCAGGCGGTCGCCGACCATGTGATCTCGACCCTGGAGCTGCTGTCGGGACCGGACGCGGCGCAGGGCACCAAGGCGCACAACGACCTGGTGGAGTACATCCGCCGCAACCTGGAAGTCGTCAAGCAGCAGAACAGCCGCGTGCTGACGGTGTCGTTCTCCGCCAATACGCCGCAGAAGGCGCGCGAGTTCACCAACGCGGTGGTCAATTCCTACCTGGCGGTCAGCCAGAACATCTCGTCGGCGGCGGCGCGCGCGCGCAGCGAACAGTATTCCGCGCAGCTGGAGCAGTTGCGCGGCGAGGTGGACGCGATCCAGGACAAGCTGACGCGCTACCAGCAGGAGACCGGCATCGTCGATACGGAGCAGACCGGCGGCGATATCGACGTGCGCACGCTCAACGACATGACGACGTCGATGCTGACGCTGGACGCGCAGCTGGAGGCCGCCAAGGCGCGCAACGAAACCACCGAACGCCTGCTCAAGAGCGGCATCCGTCCGGAGGACCTGCCCGAGGTGGGGCAGATCGCGCCCATCAACGACCTGCGCAACGGCCTGACGGTGGTGGATCACCAGCTCGGCCAATTGCGCGGCTCGCTGGGGCCCAGGCACCCGACCGTGGCGGGGCTGCTGGCGCAACGGTCGCAGATGCTGGCCGATATCTCGCGCCAGTCCAAAGCCGCCATCGAGGCGCAGCGCGGCGAGCTGGAACGCCTGCAGACCCAGAAGGCGGCGCTGCAGCGTGACATCGAGGCGCAGCGCGCCAAGGTCCTGGACCAGATGGCCAAGCGCGATCGCATCGCGGCCTATCGGCGCCAGTTCGCCGGCGTCGAGCAGGTCTACCAGACCGCCCTGCAGAAGTACGACGGCATCCTGATGGCCAGCAACATCTCCCTGCCCAACCTGGCGGTGCTGCGCGCGGCCGACGTGCCGACCTCGCCGTCGCGCCCGAAGGTGCGCAGCAGCCTGGCGCTGGGCCTGGTGGTGGGCCTGCTGGCGGGCCTGGCGCTGGCCATGCTGCTGGAACTGAGCCGACGCCGCATCCGCTGCGCCGAAGACCTGGAGCGCAACACGCGCCAGCCCGTGCTGGGCCGCATCGGCCGTAACCCGACTCCCGCGACGGTGACGTCATGAGCGATTCCACGCTGCGTCCCCTGTTTGACCGGCTCAATCAGCAGCAGGCCGCGGAGATGGCGCCGAGCCAGGCGCCCGATACCGTGCCGGGCGAGAAGATGGGCGAGCGCTTCGTGCGCCTGGGGCTGCTGACCGAGGACCAGGTCCAGCACGTGGTCCAGCTGCAGCAGGCCGAGCGCCTGCGCTTCGGCCAGGCCGCCGTGAAGCTCGGTTTCGTGTCGGAAGCGCGGGTGCAGTCGGTGCTGGCCGAACAGTATCGCTACGACTATGCCCCGGCGCAGCAGGGGGATATCCATCTGGCGATCGCGGCGGCGCCGTTCAGCCGCGAGGCCGAGGCGATCCGCCAGGTGCGCGCCGAGATCTCGATCCGCCTGGAAGACCTGCCGCGCATCGCGGTGGCGGTGGTGAGCCCGGATGACAGCGAGGGCCGTGCCTACCTGTCGGCCAGCCTGGCGCTGGCGTTCGCGCAGACCGGCCGCCGCACGTTGCTGGTCAACGCCAATCTGCGCGCCAGCGGCCAGGACGATATCCTGGGCGGCGCCAGCGGCGCGGGTCTGTCCTCGATCCTGGCCGGCCGCGCGCCGGCGGGCGACAGCCGCGCCGTGCCGGGCTTTCCGACGCTGGGCGTGCTGGATGCCGGGCCGCAGCCGCCCAACCCGGCCGAACTGCTGCGCGAACCGGCGCTGGACCGCCTGCTGGCGGCCTATGCCGACCAGTACGAGATCTTCATCGTGAACACGCCGGCGGCGGCCCACTCCTCGGATGCGCAGAGCATCGCGCGCCAGGTGGATGCCTGTGTGCTGGTGGCGCGCAAGGACGTGACGTCGTTGAGCGCCCTGACGCGTACCGCGGAGGTGCTGGAGACGGCCGGCGTGCGCGTGCTGGGCACGGTCTACAACGAATACGAGCCGGATGCCCCGCAGGGCTGGAAGGACCGGCTGCGCGCGCTCCTGCCGGCGCGGCTGCGGCGTTGAGGAGCGCGGCCATGGGCGCGCCCGCGGTCGTGGCGGTTGGCGGACAGAGCCGGGGCGACCGCTGGGCCGTCTGGCTGCTGGTGGGGCTGAGCCTGCTGTTCGCCATCGTGCCGGACACGCTGTCGGTCAACGCGGTGGGCCCGGAAGCCAACCACACCATCGAACAGGGTTCGATGCTGCGCCAGGTGCAGTACGGGTCGTTGTTCCTGGGCGCGCTGTTCGTGCTCTGGCATCACGTCCGCCCCGCGCTCATGAACCTGCGCGCGTCCAATCTGTTCCTGATGCTGCTGGTGTTCTATTGCCTGGCCAGCGCGGCCTGGTCGCCGTATCCGGACATCACGATCAAGCGCACCATCATTTTCGCGGGCCTGGTGCTGATCGGGCTGACCGTGGCGCCGCCCTTCAGCAGTCCGCGCCAGTTCCTGCGCGTGATCCTGGGCACCTATACGATCGTGCTGGTGCTGTCGTGCCTGGTGGCGGTGTTCATTCCGAGCATGGGGGTGGACACCCTGCTGGGCAATGCCTGGCGCGGCATCACCTGGCAGAAGAACATGCTGGGCTCGATCGCCGGCTTCGCCGTGTTGCTGTGGCTGCGCGAATGGCTGATGACGCCGTCGATCCGGCGCCTGAGCGCGGTGGGGCTGCTGTTCAGCGTGTTCATGCTGGTGATGGCCAAGAGCGCCACCGCCATGCTGGTGACGGGGCTGGGCGCGGGGGTCTACCTGCTGACGCGCAAGCGATTCTTCGGCGGCCGTCATACCGGGCAGATCCTGATGCTGGGCGCGCTGCTGGTGGCGCTGTACTTCCTGCTGATGTTCTACGTGGCGGTGGGCCGCATGCCGCGGGTCGACGACGTGGTGCTGGTGGTCACGTCGCTGTTCAACAAGAGCAATGACCTGACCGGCCGTGGCGAGATCTGGGCGCTGGTGGACATGGCCATCCAGCGGCATCCCGTCTGGGGCATCGGCTACAGCGCCTTCTGGGTGGGCGAGGGCGGTCCGGCGCAGTTCATCGCCGACAAGCTGGGCTGGCTGCCGGGGCAGGCGCACAACGGCTACATCGATATCCTGCTGGACCTGGGCCAGGTCGGCATGGGGCTGTTCCTGGGCTGCCTGCTGTGGCACGTGGTCAGCATCATGCGGCTGTTCAAGATCGACCGCGAGGATGCGGCGATGCACCTGGGCATCTGCGTGACGATCATGGTCAGTAATTTCTCGGAAAGCCAGATCCTGCGCGACACCAATTTCCAGAACATCATGTTCATCTATTCGTCGCTGGCGATCAGCGGCCGCCTGGCGATGGAACGCTGGCGGCGGCGCGCGGCGGTGGAGTCCCAGCCGGTGCCGCCGCCTGTCCGGGCCGCCGCGGCGCGGCCCTACGCCATCCGCCGGGAGCGCGAGGCATGATGCGCTGGCGCGCCGTGCTGGTTCTGGCGCTGATGTGGGTGATGAGCGCCGCGACGGCCGCGCCCGCGGGCTGGTTCGGCTTCGAGATGAATCCGGCGGCGCTGTCGGGCGCGCCGGATGTGTCGGCGCTCAACCGGTCGCTGGACGCGGCTTCGCGCATTGTCGTGCGCGACGGGCATTTCCATCGTGTCGGCGCCGACGGCCAGCCGGGCGCGGGCGATGACACGCGGGTGCGGTTCTTCGGCGTGAACCTGACGTTCGGCGCCAACTTCCCTGATTCCATCGAGGCCGCCACGCTGGCGCGGCAGTTGCGCAGGCTGGGCTTCAACGCGGTGCGTCTGCATCATCTGGATTCGCTGCCGTCGGATTATCCGGACGCGCCGATCAGCATCCTGACCACGGGGCCGTTTCCGACCTTCAGCCCGACGGCGGTGGCGCGGCTGCGGGGCCTGATCGAGGCGCTGGCGCGCGAGGGCATCTACGTCAACCTGAACCTGCACGTGGGCTATCGCTTCCGCCCGCGCGTGGACGGCCTGCCGGCGCTGGACGGCGGCGTCGACATGCCGCCGTTGACCGCGCCGATCCATGTGTACGACCCGCGCCTGATCGCGATGCAGGAAGACTACGCGCGGCGGCTGATCCAGGCGCTGGGCCTGAAGGACAATCCGGCGCTCGCCATGGTCGAGCTCAACAACGAGTCGTCGCTGCTGGCGGCGTGGCTGGGGCCGGATTGGCTGGCGGCGATTCCGTCGGCCTATGCGCCCGAACTGCGCAAGCAGTGGCGCGCCTGGCTGATGCAGCGCCATGGGTCGCTGGCGCAGGCCTGCGCCGCCTGGGGCGGATGCGCGGGCGGCAACGACAACGCGGTGGAGTTCCCGGTGCCGGGCCAGCAGCAGCCGCTCTACGAGAGCGGCCTGGCGCAGCTGCGTTCGGGCATCGCGCGGCGCGTCAGCGCGTGGTTCGGCAGCGATGCCAAGGTGGATCTGCGCGAACGCGATTTCCTGTTGTTCCTGGCGGCGACCGACCAGGCCTATTTCGAGCGCCTGCGCCGCGTGGTGCACGAGAGCACCGACGCGCGGGTGCCGGTGACCGGCACGCAGATGGGCTATGGCGGCCTGCTGAATTTCGATTCCCAGGTCGCCATGGACTATATCGACGAGCACTTCTACGTCGGCCATCCGGACATCCGGGCCAACGACGACTGGCGCATCCCGGACCTGACTGCCAGCGGCAACGAGTTCGACCGCGTGCTGGCCCTGTCGCTGCGGCGCGACGCCAGGCGGCCGTTCGTGGTCAGCGAATTCAACCAGCCTTTCCCCAACCCCCGTGGCGCGGAGATCCTGCCGCTGATGAGCGCGGTGGGCGCCCTGCAGGACTGGGATGGCCTGTTCTACTTCGACTACAGCGATGCCCAGCGCCTGCCGCAGTCGCCATCGCGCTTCGCGCTGAGCGGCGATTGGGGGCGCATGGCGCTGGCGGGCCAGAGCGCCTTGCTGTTCCGCCAGCCGCTGCTGGCCGCGCTGCCCGACGCGATCGCCTTGCCGGTGGGTCCGCAGCAGCGCCTGCGGCTGGGCGCCGACCGGCGCTTCGATGCGATCACCACCGGCCTGGCCGATGGCCTGGGCGCAAAGCCGCAATGGGCATTGCAGGGCCGGGTGGGGTTGGACCTGGCCGCGGCGCCCGACGCGGCGCTGCCGGGTCTGCCGAACGCGACGCCCTTGCTGAGCCACGACGCGTCGGCGGGCCGCATCGTGATCGACGCGCCGGCCCTGTGGGCCGTGTTCGGCGCCACCGGCAGCGGCCGTATCGGCGGCCCGTCGGTCTGGATGCAGTTCGACGCGGCGGGCGCGGCCAGCGCCATGCTGACGCCGCTGGACGGCCAGCCACTGGCGCGGTCGCGGCATATGCTGCTGGGCCTGGGCAACGACACCACCGGCACGCAGCCGGGCTCGATGCCGGCCCGGCCCAAGATGCGGGTGCCCTATCGTGGCCAGGGCGCCTGGTCCACGCTGGAGCCGGATGCCGGTTCGGCCGGCCCGTCGGGCGATTACGCCACCCGGCCGCCGGCCTGGCTGCGCCGCACGCCGGCGCTGCTGGGGCTGGCGCCGCGCGGCGGCCGGCTGTCGGTCTATCCGCTGGATGGCGAAGGCCGCCGCCGGGCCGCGTTGCCGGCCGCCGAGGCGAGCTCGGGCGCCGACGGCGTGCGCGTGCGGGTGCAGGCCCGCGATGACGGCGCCAGTCCCTGGTATGAACTGGTCTTCGAGGATGCGCCATGAGCTTCGGTCCCATCAGCGTCTGCATCCCCACCTATCGGCGGCCGCTCATGCTGAGCCAACTGCTGGACGACCTGGCGGCGCAGACGTTGGCGCCGTCCCAGATCGTGGTGGTGGACAATGACGTCGCGGGCAGCGCGCGGGCCGTGGTCGAGGCGCACCGCGGCGCGTTCGAGGCGCGGGGCGTGGCGCTGGACTACGCCGTGCAGCCCGAGAAGAATATTTCCCTGACGCGCAATATGACGGTCGCGCTGGCGCGTGGCGACTGGCTGGCGATGATCGACGACGACGAGCGCGCGCCGGTCCAATGGCTGGCGCTGCTGGCGGCGGCGGCCCGCGATCATGGCGCTGACGGGGTGCAGGCGCCGGTGGTGCCGGAAATCCCGGCGAGCGCGCCGGCCTGGGTGCGCCGCGGCCGTTTCTATGAATGGCCGCGTTTCCGCACCGGCGAGGAAGTGCCGCGCAATGCCCTGCGCACCGGCAATTTCTTCATCGCGGCCGATTGGCTGCGGCGCCAGGCGCAGGTCTTCAATCCGGCCTATGGCCTGACCGGCGGCGAGGACGGCGACATGCTGATGCGCCTGGTCGGCCAGGGCGCGCGCCTGATCTGGTGCGACGAGGCCCACGTCACGGAGCCGGTGCCCGAAAGCCGCATGCGGACCCGGTGGATCCTGAAGCGCGCCTTGCGCGGCGGGCAGGATTTCGCCATCCACTTCGAAGCGGGCCGGCTGGGAAGCCGTCGCCCCGCGATCATGCGCCGGGTGGTGTTCTACGCGCGGGCGGTGACGCAGATGACCGTCGCCGGCGTGTTGGCGCTGGTATCGTGGCCGCTGGGCCGGCATCACGCGGTGCACTGGCTGGGTCGCGCTTATGCCAACTACGGAAAACTGTCCGTCCTGTGGGGCGGGCATTACCAAGAGTACGCTTGAGCACATGGCCGGCTTCCTGCACCTGATCCTGTTCATCATCGCCTTGCCCGTCACGGCGGCCACCGCCTATCTGGGCCTGCTGACGCTGCTGTCGGCGCGCCTGCCGCGGCCGCAGCCGCAGCGGCGCGACATGCGCTTCGACATCCTGGTGCCGGCGCACAACGAGACCGCGGTGATCGAGCGCACGGTGCGCAGCCTGGCGGCCATCGACTGGCCGCGCGAGCACTACCGCATCATCGTCATCGCCGACAATTGCACCGACGATACGGCGGCGCTGGCGCGCGCCGCGGGCGCCGAGGTGATCGAACGCCACGACGACCAGCATCGCGGCAAGGGGTATGCGCTGGAGTACGGCATCGCGCGCAGCGCGGCCGACGGTTTCGCGCACGCGGTCGCGGTGATCGACGCCGACACCGAGGTCACGCCCAACCTGCTGGCCGCCTACGCCGCGCGCATCGAGCAGGGGGCGGCCGTGATGCAGGTGCATTACGGGGTGCTCAACCCGGACGAATCGTGGCGCACCCGCATCATCACCATCGCCTACGGCGCCTTCCATGCGGTGCGGGGCCGCGCGCGTGAACGGCTGCGCGCTTCCAACGGGCTGCGCGGCAACGGCATGTGCATGACGCACGCGCTGCTGCGCGAGGTGCCGTTCAATATCCATTCGATGGCGGAAGATCTGGAGTATGGCGTGGTGCTGGGCCTGCACGGTCACCGCGTGGTCTATATCGACGAGGCCAGCGCCGACGCGGAGCTGGTGGCTTCCGAGCGCGGGTCGCGCACGCAGCGCCAGCGGTGGGAGGGCGGCCGCCTGGCCGTGATGCGGACTTACGTCGGCCGACTGCTGCGCCAGGCCGTCACGCGGCCGAGCTGGATCTGCCTGGAGCTGGCGATCGACCTGCTGACCATGCCGCTGGGCTACATCGCGCTGCAGATCGGCGCGTTGCTGGTGCTGGGCGGGCTGGCCGCGTGGCTGCTGCCCGGCGCCGGGCTGGCCGCATGGCCGCTGTTGGCGCTGGTCCTGCTGGGCGTGCTGGCGCTGCACGCGCTGCGCGGCTGGCAGCTGTCGCCGCTGGGGCCGCGGGCGCTGCTGGACCTGCTGCGCGTGCCGTTCTTCGTGCTGTGGAAGCTGTACGTGCTGTTGCGCAACCGGCGCAACAAGCACTGGATCAAGACCGATCGGGATACCAAGTGACGCGGACACGCCTCTCCGCCTCGGGCCTGGCGCGCCTGTTCGGCAGCTCGATTGCCGACCAGGCCATGCTGTCGGCCGCCAACTTCGGCGTCGGCCTGATCCTGATCCGCTACGCGGCGGAAGCGCAGTACGGCTATTACATCCTGGCTTTCAACACCATGATGTTGCTGACGACGCTGCAGGGCACCTTCATCGGCACGCCGATGGTGATCCGCCTGCCCGCCCTGGACGAGGCGGCGCGGCGCCAGTGGATGGGCAGCTTGCTGCGCGACCAGAAATGGCTGGGGGCGGCGGGCGGCGCGCTGGCGCTGGCCGTGGCGCTGGCCGGCTGGGCCATGGGGTTGTTCGACGGCGAATCCACCCTGGTGGTGGTGGCGGCCATCGGCCTGGTGCTGGCGGCGCTGTACCGCGAATACCTGCGCGGCATCCTGTTGATGTACCACCGTCCGCAACAGGTGCTGGGCGCGGACGCGATCTACGTGGCGGTGCTGCTGGCCGGCTGCGCGCTGGCGGTGAAGACGCCGGTGGCGGCGGCCGGCGCGCTGCTGGCGGGCACGATGGCGGCGCTGGCCTGCGCCGGCGTGCTGCGCCGGGTGCTGGCCAGTGATATCGAGCGCGACGCGGCGCCCGGCCGCCTGCGCGAGATCGCCCGCATGGGGTTCTGGGCGGCCTCGGGCGGCGTCATCTATTGGTTGTTCAACCAGGGCTACAACTTCCTGACCGCGGCCACGCTGGACCTGGCGGCGGTGGCGGCGCTGGCCGCTTCGCGCCTGACGCTGATGCCGATCAACCTGCTGCTGGCCGGCATGCAGAAGCAGCTGACGCCGCTGGCCTCCGTCTGGATGCACGGCATGGGCGCGCGCCGCACCCTGCGCCGCCTGATGCTGTTCTCGCTGGCGCTGGCGCTGTTCACGCTGCTGTACGGCGCGGTGATCTGGCTGCTGCGCGACTGGATCTTCCTGGACCTGATGCGCAAGGATTTCCCGCAACGCGACCTGTTGCTGGTGCTGTGGATCGGCCTGTTCGTGCTGATGGTGATCCGCGAGCCGATCATGATGGTGCCGCTGCTGCGCCAGCGCTTCCGGGCGCTGAGCGCGGCCACGCTGGTCTGCGCGCTGATCGCGTTGGCGATAAGCTATGTGGGCATGCTCCAGCTGGGCCCCATCGGCGCGGTGATCGGCATCCTGACCGGCGAGGCCTGCTATGGCCTGGCGGTGATCGTCATGGCGTGGCGCGAAGTGCGGCGCGATGACGGTGACGCCTTCCCTTCTTACCGTACCAGGTAATCGTACATGGACATTCTCTCGATTCAGTACCTGCGCGGCGTCGCGGCCATGATGGTGGTGCTGGTCCACTTGTATCCGCAGCTCGAGCGCATGGGCTACCAGGGCTACTGGCCGCACTGGCTGGCCGCCGGCGTCGACATCTTCTTCGTCCTGAGCGGTTTCCTGATGTGGATCACCACGCGCGGCAAGAAGGTCGGCGTGCTGGAGTTCTACCGGCGCCGCGCGGTGCGCATCATTCCGCTGTACTGGGTGCTGACCTCGGTGGCGGTGGCGGTGATGCTGATCGCGCCGCAGCTGCTGCAGACCACCCGCTTCGGCCTGTTCCACGTGATCGCCTCGTATCTGTTCGTCATGGTGCCGAATCCGGCGGGCCTGATCGAACCGGTGCTGACGGTGGGATGGACGCTCAATTACGAGATGCTCTACTACGTCATCTTCGGCCTGACGCTGGTGCTGCCGACGGCTTGGCGCTTCGCGATCACGACCCTGGTGCTGCTCGGCCTGAGCATGCTGGGATGGTTCGTTGTCGGCGACGACACGCCGATCCTCAAGGTCTACACGTCGGACATCGTGCTCGAATTTGTGCTGGGCATGGCCGTGGGCTGGTGGTTCTCGCGGCCGCACAAGGGCGGATCGGCGACGCTGGGCTGGACACTGGTGCTGGGCGGCTTCGTCGTGATCGGGCTGATGTCGGTGCTGGCCCCGAATGCCTCGCGGCCGCTGGCGCAGGGCGTGCCGGCGGCGGCGATCGTGGTGGGCGCGATCCTGCTGGAACGCTTCCAGGCGCTGCCGCGCCTGAATTTCCTTCACAAGCTGGGCGATGCCTCGTATTCGCTCTACCTGTCGCACGCCTTCGTGCTGTCGGCCGTGAGCCAGGGTTGGCGCAAGCTGCACTTGGACAGTCTGCCGGGCGGGCAGGTGGCGTTCTGCGTCGTCGGCATCCTGGCCTGCACGGTGGCGGGCCTGCTGGTCTACCAACTGATGGAGCGGCCGCTGATCAACCTCTTCAAGAAGCCGCGCGAGCAGGAGGCCTCCAAGGCCGCTACCCGCCGATCCGTAGCCGGTCTTTGAGCAGGCGCAGCCAGCGTTTGTGGCGGCGCGCCGCGGCGCGCTGCGGCGTCCAATCGATCATGCTGTCGTGGATGTCGTAGTGGCCGCGCTGGGCGTCGGGCACCTGGCCCGATTCGACCGCGGCGATCAGTTCCGGCAGCCTGCGATAGAACTCCGCGCCGCGATAGGGCGGGTGCAGTGACCACAGACCGGGCGCCGCGCCCAGCAGGTCGACGCGGTGCAGGCCGTTGGCGCGCAGCACCTCGCTCAGGATGACCTCGGCCTCGCGCACGTCCGGGGGATTGCCCAGCAGGTGCGATTTGGTCCGTTGCACGGCGCCGGGCCGCAGCAGCGGCAGGTGGCCGAGCGTGGCGCGCAGCCGTTCCATGTCGAGCATGAAGATGCGCGTGCTGGCATTCTGGAAACGGTAGGCGGGGGCGCCGGCGATCTCGACGCGCTCGGGCGCGGGCAGGCCGTGGCCATGGACCGCGGCGTCGGTGCGCGGCGGGCCGGGGAAGGGGCCCGTCAGCAGCACGGTGGGATCCTGCTCGGTGTAGGCGATGGCCTCTTCCACCCAGGTGTGGCTGCCGCCGCCGAACAGCATGTCGCCGTCGAAATGCACGATGTGGCGCGCCTGGCTGTGATGCATGCCGTAGAAATAGGCGTAGAACGGGCCGCCGTCCCAGGCCTTGACGGGGATGTCGTCGGCGCCGAAGAACGATTGCGCCACCTCGCGGCGGGCCGCCGGCGCGTAATCGACCTCGATGACGTCGAGCTTGGGCATGTCGCGGCGCAGGTCCTGCGCCAGGGCCAGCAGCTTGGACCGGTATTCGTCGAAGTGCGTGCCGCGATAGCGGCCCGAGCGGCTGCGGTGCGTGTCGATGGTGACGAGGATGCGGTCAACCATGGGCGCCCAGACACGGATCTGGTGCGGCAGCAGCAGCGCCGCATGGGGATAGTCCATGGGGTACATGCTGATCTGGGCGGCGACGCGATAGGGGTAGGCCACGGCCGGTTCTCCTGGTTGCGGCGGCATCATGTCCGGGGCGCGGCGACGGTGGCCGTGAGACCCTGTTGCAGGGAGGTCCAGCGCAGGCCGAGCTGCTGCTCGGCGCGGGTCGAGACCAGCCGGATGGGCTGGCGCCAGAGGCGCGCCAGCGACGGCGGAATCGGCGGCGGCAGGCGCAGGCCCACGCGCCGCAGGCCGATCTCGGCGATTTTCAATGCCGGCGCCAGCAGGTGCGTTTCGATCTTCAGGCGGCGCGCGCCGATGCGCTTGAGCGGCACGGCGCCGAGCGCGCGGGCGTAGGCCAGGAAGTAGCCGTTCCAGTCGGGCGCATCGGCCATGGCGAGGTTGTAGGCCGCGGCTCCGGCCGGCGCGCGCAACCCGGCCAGCACGGCCGCCACGACGTCGTCGATGTAGACGAGGTTGCTGCAGCCGTCGCCGGCCGCGCCCAGGTCGCCGATGCGGTGCGCGCGCAGCAGGTCGGCGATGCGCAGGCTCCACTGCGGACTGTCGGGGCCGTAGATGCAGCCTGGCCGCAAGGTGACGACGGCGTCGCGCGCGGCCAGCAGCCGTTCGGTTTCGACCTTGGCGCCGCCATAGCCTTGAAGGTTCGCGGCCATGGGGTGGTCTTCGCTTATGTCGCCGCGCGCCGCGCCATAGACCGCCATGGAGCTGAAATGCACCAGGCGCGTGGCGCGCGCGTCGAGCGCGGCCGCCAGCGCGCGGGCGCCGGCCGTCATGGTGTCGGGGGAGCCGGCGACGCAATTGACCGCGGCGTCGACGTCGCCGAGGGCGCGCGTCACCGCGGCCGGATCGGCGGCGTCGAGCACGATCTCGCGGCCTTGCTGGCGCGCGCGGCGCACGCCGGCCACGGGTTCGGCCCAGTCGCTGGCGGTCAGCGCCGCCACCACGCGCCGGCCGACATAGCCGTTGGCGCCCAGGACCAGGATGCGTTGTTTCATGTGCGGGTCTCCGTGGCTACGTCGCTGGGCGCATGGACGCGGCGCAGGTGATCGGCCAGGCGCAGGGCCAGCGCGACGATGGTCAGGGTCGGGTTGGCCTGGCCGGAGGTCGGGAAGACCGCCGAGCCGGCGATGTAGAGATTGGGGGTTTCGTGCACGCGGCAGTCGGCATCGACCACGCTGTCGCGCGGATCGTGCCCCATGCGCGTCGTGCCGATATGGTGGCCGCCGTAGGCGCCGTAGCGCGTCATCTCGGCCTCGACCTGGGCCGGGTCGTAGTCGAAGCGGCCCACGCCGCTGGCCGCCAGCGCCTCGGCCAGCGCCGCCAGCGCGGTCTGCACGGTGGCTACGTCGCGCGGCGTGTAGCGCCAGTCGATGTGCAGGCGGCGCATGCCGAGCGCGTCGACGTCGTTGCCCAGCGTGACGCGGCTGTCGGGGTTGGGCTCCTGCTCCGCGTGGAAGTCGAGGCTGTAGCGGCGGTTGCGCGGGTGGACGATGATGGACGGAAACTTGCGCGCGGCCAGCTTGCGTTCGGTCAGCATGTGCCACATGAAGCGCGCGGTGGCCGGCGCGCCCAGCAGCACGTTGCGCAGGTGGCTGAGCCACAGGCCGCGTGAACCCGGCGTGTCGCCATACAGCCGCTTGGCGTATTCGTAGGGCACGACGGGACGGGCCAGGTACAGCGCCGACAGAACGCCGCTGCCGTGCCCGGGATCCGGAATGCGCGGATGGTGCAGGCGCGCGATGAAGTTGCCGGCGTGCAGGCGGCGCTGCGCCTCGGGTTGCAGGGCCAGGCGCCGGCGGCAATAGATGCCTTCGTCGGAGACCTCGTAGCCATGCCAGACGGAACGGGCGCCGGCCAGGTCCACGTTGCCGATGGTGCCGGCGATGTGGCACATGTAGTAGCGGCCCACCACGTCGTGGGCGTTGCCCAGTCCGCGGCCGCTGGCGCCGGGGTTGGCGAGCAGCAGCCGCGCGGTTTCCAGGCCGCCGGTGGCGAGCACGTAGGCGCGCGCCCGGACCGTGAAGACATTGTTGCCGGCCAGCGTGCGGACCCGGGCCGGGCCGACGGGGGCGCCGGCCGCGCCGCTGTCGAGTTGGCACAGGTTGGCGTTCTGCAGCACGCGCACGGGGCCCTGGCGCAGCCGCTCGGCGTAGCGCCAGCCGAAATCGGTGGGCACGCTGAAGCGTTCCAGCGTGTCGGTGGAGAACTCGGGGCTGTCGAAGCCTTCGATCATCGGCCGCACGGGGCGATGGAAGGCGGTCTCGACGGTGTAGGCGAAATCGCCCGCTTCGCACAGCTGGTTGGCGCGCGGGTAGTAGGGCCGCAGGTCGTCCAGGCCGATGGGCCAGCCGCTGTGCGCGATGTAGTCGCGCGGCTCGAAGTCGATGGGATCGAACGGCATGCAGCGGCCACCCCAGATGGTGGTGGAGCCGCCCATGCGGCGCTGGCGGTAGCGCTCGGGCTCGGGGTGCATGCGCGCGTCGGCGACGCTGCCGGCGTAGAGCGCCTGGGTGGCCTTGTCCTCGGCCGGGTCGCCGCTTTCGAGCAGCACGACGTCCAGGCCGCTGTCCAGCAAGGCCAGGGCCAGCGTGATGCCGGCGGCGCCACCGCCGACGATGCACAGGTCGGCGGCGAGGGTCGAGCCGTTCGGAATGGTGTTGGCGTCCAGGATCATCGTGTCGCTCCGGGCAGGCGCCGCAAGCCTGGCGCCGCGCGTGCGCGGACCAGGGGCATCAGTATCGCACGGCGGCGCCCGCCGGCAGCTTCAGCGTTTCGTGGATGTAGCCCGCGAAGGCGGTATAGCCGGCGATGTTCGGATGCACGCCGTCGGCGAACATGCCCGGCGCCAGTTTGAGGAAATCGTTGGTGCCGCCGCTGGACCAGTACAGGTAGTCGACGACCCGCACGTGCGGGTACTGGCGCGGCAATTCCTGCAGCAGCCAGTCGTTGAAGGCGCGGGTCAGTTCGATCATGGGCGGCGTCATGCCGAGATAGGCGCCGACGTTGTCCACGACCAGCGGAATGCCCAGCTTCGCCGTGGTCTGCGCGAAGTAGGTGAAGTTGTCCTGCAGAGTCTGCAGCGGCACCATGCCGACGGCGACATCGTTGATGCCGACGTGCAGGTACGCCAGGCTCGGTCGCGTGCCGGCGGGCAGGGTGCGCGCGCCGCGGCCATCGCCGGGATCGTATTCCTCGGCCAGCACGTCGCGGCGCCAGCGCGCGCGGACCTGCGCCGACATCTGGCCGCCGATGCCATGGTTGAAATGGAACACGCCGGAATAGCGCGCCAGTTCGTAGGAGAGCTGGCCCGGGTTGGACGGATAGTCCGGCACGAATTGGCCCTGCACGTTCAGGCGGCCCTTGCGCTGGATCTCGCCTTCGGCGATGGAGTCGCCGACCACCACGGCGTAGATGCGCGGGGCGCGCGCCCAGGCGGGCAGCGCGGCGCATCCCGGGGCCAGCAGCAGGGCCGAGAGCAGGGTGCGGCGGTTCATCAGAAGAAGCGCTCGTTGACGTGGATGACGTCGCCTGGCTGGACCGCGTCGGTCAGCTTGGCGCGCCGGTCGGTGATCTCGCCGGTCAGCGCGTCGGTGCGGTTGAGGTCGATGCGGCTGTCGGAGGCGCGCGGCGTCAGGCCGCCGGCGACCGCCAGGGCGCGCATGATGTTCAGGCCCTGTTCCAGCGGATAGGCGCCGGGCTTGCCGACTTCGCCGTAGACGTAGAAGCGCGGCGCTTCCGGCACGAACACCACGTCGCCCGGCTGCAGTTCGGTGTCCTGCAGGCTCTGCGAGGGCGACTGGCGATTGCCGACGTACAGATTGATGCGGTCGTTGCCGCCGCCGGCGCGGCGCACCAGGGTGGCAACATCGCCGGCGCCGCCGGTGGCGCCGCCGGCCATGGCCAGCAGTTCCAGCACCGACAGTTTGCCTTCGATCGGGTAGCGGCCCGGCCGCGCGACCTGGCCCAGCACCGACACGATGCGGCTGCGCAGCGTGACGACCTCGACAGACACCTGCGGATCGGTCATGAAGCCCTTGCTGCGCAGGTCCTGCTCGATGCGTTTGCCGATGGCGGCGGGCGTGAGGCCCGAGGCGCGGATGTTGCCCAGCATGGGCACCACGATCTGGCCGTCGGCGTCGACGGTGGCGCGGGCCTGGGTGCCGCCGGTGCCGAGGATGTTGATGTTGAGCGTGTCGCCCGGTCCGACCGCGCCAATGGCGCTGCCGATGGCCTGCTCCAGGGCGGGGTCGACCGGCGCCGCGGCGGCCTGGCGCGGCGGCTGCACGACGCCGTTCTCCGGCAGCCGGTTACCGGCCATGTTGCGGTCGGTGCCGCGGTCGCCGCTGCCGCTCTTGACCGCGGGCGGCACGGCCGGCGGCGTATAGGCGGCGGGCGGCGGGGGCGGGGCGGCGACCGGCGTGGTCGGTTGCGGGCGCACGGGCGCGCCAACGGGGGCGGGCGGGGTGTAGGCGGGGGACTCGTAGGGCGCGTTGTAGCGCTTGAAGTCGTTGTCGGGCGAGGTGGCGGCCGGACGGGACGGAGACACGGGGTCTGGAATCGGCAGGTCCTGCGCGCCTGCCGGTTGTGCACAGGCCAGCAGCGCCGCCAACATCGCTCTTCGCCACATCGTCGTCAGACACGCCACGTTATTCTCCGATCCTTTGGTTAAAGGTTGCGCGCGTCCAATAGTAGCCGAAGCAAAACGCCACACTACGGGTATTTTAAATACAATACGCGCGTGCCGGCTCGATGAATGTGGTTTTCTCAAACGCAAACGTGAGACCATTGTTCCCGAGCTTACCGCCCTTCGTAGCGAGATTCTCCTTGCACAGTTCAGAGCACGTATCCGACCCCCGCGGAACTGCGAACGACGATATCCCCGTCATGCCCGTCGTGCGGCTGTTCGACCTCGATATCGCGGCAGTTTCCTTCGATGAGGCCGTCGAAGGCCTGGCGCAGGCGGCCGTGCGCCGCGACGGCCGCGCCCGCATCGTGGTTACGCCCAACGTCGATCATGTGGTGCGCCTGGATGCCTCGCCGGAATTCCGCGAGCGCTACGCCCAGGCCGATTTCATCTTCGCCGACGGCATGCCGGTGGTGTGGGCCAGCCGTTTCCTGGGCCAGCCGCTGCCCGAACGCATCACCGGTTCCGACCTGTTCGTCGCGCTGTGCCAGCGCGCCCAGCGCGAGGGCTGGCAAGTGATGCTGCTGGGCGGCATGCCCGGCTCCGAGCCTGACCTGCTCGCGCGTTTCGCGCAGTATTACCCGGGCTTGAACATCGATATCGTCAGCCCCTCGATGCGCTTCGATCCGCTCGGACCCGAAGGGCAGGCCTATGCCGACCGGGTGCGCGAGCGCCAGCCCGATGTCGTTTTCCTGTGCGTGGGCATGCCCAAGCAGGAACACTGGGTGCTGCATCACGCCGGTGAATTGCCCGGCGGCATCCTGCTGTGCGTGGGCGCCGCGATGGAATTCGCCATCGGCCTGCAGCGCCGGGCGCCCATGTGGATGCAGCGCGTCGGCCTGGAATGGCTGTGGCGCCTGGCCAGCAATCCGCGCCGCCTGTGGCGCCGTTACCTGGTCGACGATCCTCGCTTCCTGGGGCTTTGCTGGCGGCAGTGGCGCAAGCGGCGCGGCTCGGCGCCGTGATCTTGCGCCCCAGCGCCAGCCTTGCCGTGGATGGCGGGGCCACGCGAGGCACGTTCACGATCGGACGCAAGCTGGCCGCGGCCAGCCTGATGCTGTGCGGCGCCCAGGCGGTCGGCGCGCCGGGGCCGGCCGATTACGCGGTGCAGCTGGGCAGTTCCTACCAATACCAGAGCAATCCCGCGCGCTTGCCGCAGTCGTCTTCCGACATCCGCGGCGCGGGCGTGTGGGTCAAGTCGATGGGCCTGGGGCTGCGCATGCCGCTGCTGTCCGACGACACCCGGCTGGACATGGGCG
Source organism: Achromobacter sp. 2789STDY5608615 (assembly GCF_001298995.1). Classification (NCBI taxonomy): domain Bacteria; kingdom Pseudomonadati; phylum Pseudomonadota; class Betaproteobacteria; order Burkholderiales; family Alcaligenaceae; genus Achromobacter; species Achromobacter sp. 2789STDY5608615. The sequence continues at coordinate 253,982 of NZ_CYTY01000004.1, read as the reverse complement.
GCACGCTGTCCGACGCCCGCTACAGCAACAACCGGCAGCTCGATCACCAGCCGAGCAACATGCTGTCGACGCTGCACTGGCGCGCCGGCCGCCTGTTCGCCGGGCGCTTCGACTACGGCTACCAGCGCCAGCTCAATCCGAACATGGCGAACACCTGGCCCGATCGCGACCAGCAGACCCGCGACAACAAGTCCGCCGAACTGGGCTTGCGCGTCTCGGAGCGGCTGACGCTGCCCGTGTTCGGCGTCTTCAGCAACGGCACGCGCTACGACCAGGACGTCAACCGCACGCTCTACGACCGCAAGGACCAGGGCTGGCAGCTGTCGGCGCGCTATGCCGGATTCGGCCGCTCCTTCGCGCAGACGGGCTTGCGCCATACCGAGGTCGATTACTACGGCCGCACGCCGGAACTGGTCGCGACCATCGATGACCGCTACACCGATAACGAGGCTTTCGCCGCGGCGCGCTGGGAGTACAGCCCCAAGACCCTGCTGCAGGCGCGCGTCGGCCTGCTCAAGCGCAGCTACGAACACCTGGGCGACCGCGACACCAATCTGTTCACCTTCGCCGGCCGCGCCACCTGGGACTATTCGCCCAAGACGCGCCTGGACCTGCAGCTGTGGCGCCGGCCCTACGCCTATGACGACGATCCCACCGTGCTGTATTCGATCCAGACCGGCGGCCTGGCCTCGGTGACGTGGCGGCCCACGGTCAAGACCGCGTTCCAGCTGGGCGCCGAGCTGACCCGCCAGCGCAACACCGCCTTCACCGGCGGCAATGACCAGACCCTGCAGATCCGCCGCTTCGGCGCGCGCGTGCAATGGCAGCAGGAAGACAACCTGCGCTGGACCGTCGATGTCTACCGCGATCGGCAGATGGGCGAATCCGCTGGCGACAGCTACAACCAGAACTTCGTGCGCGTCGGGCTGGAATACACCTTCGGCAGCCGCGGCAAGGAAAATCTGCGGCTGATGATGCAGCCGACCGACTGCCAATGGCGGCGACCGGAACTGGCGATGTGCGATCCGATGGGCGAGGAACCCTGAACGCTCAGTAGGCGTTGCGGTCCCAGAAGATCACGAGCACGGTGCGGAACAGGATCTTCAGGTCCAGCATCAGCGACCAGTTGGCGATGTAGTAGCGGTCGTAGCGCACGCGCTGCAGCATCTTGTCGGTGGTGTCGGTCTCGCCGCGCAGGCCGTGGATCTGGGCCCAGCCGGTGATGCCGGGCTTGACGCTGTGGCGCAGCATGTAGCCCTGGATCATGCGTCGGTAGATCTCGTTGTGCTCGGCCGCGTGCGGGCGCGGGCCGACCAGGCTCATGGTGCCGGCCATCACGTTGAACAGCTGCGGCAGCTCGTCCAGCGAACTCTTGCGCAGGAAGCGGCCGATGCGCGTCACGCGCGAATCGCCCTGTTGCGCCTGGCGCAGCGTGCCATCGGCCTCGGCGCCGGCGTTGGCGCGCATGGAACGGAACTTGAACACCGTGATCGGCAGCCCGCGTTCGCCATAGCGCATCTGGCGGAAGATGACCGGCCCGGGCGAGTCGAGCTTGATGGCCAGCGCGATCACCAGCATCACCGGCGACGCCAGCAGCAGCATCAGGCCGCCCAGCGTCAGGTCCATGGCGCGCTTGAGGCTGCGCGACAGACCCTGCATGTGCGTTTCGTGCAGCGCCAGCAGCGGCACGCCGGCGATTTCGGCGCTGCTGGCCGTCAGTTCGCCCAGGAACGGCGACTCGGGCATCAGGTAGATGGCGGCCGTCGAGTCATACAGCCGGTTCATGAGGTTGAGTACGACCGGGTTGTCCTTGGTGTCGTCCAGCGTGACGAAGGCCATGCCGTATTCGCCCGCCTCGATGCGGGTCAGCGCGTCCGGATAACGGCCCAGATAGGGCGGCGGCGTCGGCTCGCCCTTGCGCGTGCGCACTTGCTCCTCGGCGTAATAGCCCGCCGTGTGGATGCCCAGGATGGGCGAGCGCTGCAGACGCATGGCGAGCTTGCGCGCTTCGGGGCCCATGCCGAAGAACACGGCCGAGCGGCGGCTGGCGGACGCGTTGTTCAGGCGATAGGCGGTGCGGCGCAGGCCGTAGAGGGCAAGGACCTGCAGCGGCAGGGTGATGGCCGCCCACTTCAGCAGCAGCACGCGCAGCGACTCGGTGTCGGTGGCGCTGCCGGGCAGGAAGAACAGCGCGACCAGCGCCAGGAACAGCACGCTGAACCAGCGCATCACGCCGCGGCTCAGCATCCACCACACGCTGCGGGCGCTGATCAGCAGGGTGAAGCGGGCGAAGGCGATGGAGGCGCCCGCGGCGAGGATGACCGGAATCCAGCCGCGGAAGATGGGGCGACGCCATGTCCTCGGCCAGTGTCAGGCCGAGAAAGGTGCCGGCGTTGATCAGCGCGCAGATCAGGCCCGTGAGGGCCATGAAGGAGCGCTGAGGGTGGCTGGGCGTCGCGTAGGTGAGCATGGAAAAGGTGGTGGGGGGATCAGCGACCGTAGACATCATCAAACCGCACAATATCGTCCTCGCCCAGATACGGGCCGGACTGCACTTCTATCAGCTCCAGGTCGATGGAACCCGGATTCTCCAGGCGGTGTTTTACACCCAGAGGAATATACGTGGACTGGTTTTCCGTCAGCAGGAAGACCTCGTCGCCGCGCGTGACGCGCGCCGTGCCGGTGACGACGATCCAGTGTTCGGCCCGGTGGTGGTGCATCTGCAGCGACAGCCGGCCGCCGGGCGCCACGCGGATGCGCTTGACCTGGAAGCGGTCGCCGTTGTCGATGGCGTCGTAGCTGCCCCACGGCCGGTAGGTCAGGCGGTGGGCCGTGGCCTGCGGACGCCTGGCCTGGTTCAGGCGGGCGACGATGCGGCGCACGTCCTGCACCTTGTCGCGCGCCGCTACCAGCAGGGCGTCGGCGGTCTCGACCACCACGGTGTCCTCCAGCCCCAGCAGCGTGACCAGGCGGTGGCTGGAATAGGCGTAGACGCCATGGCAATCCTCGGCCACCACGTCGCCGCGCAAGGCGTTGCCGTCGGCGTCCTGCGGCGCCAGCTGCCACAACGAGGCGAACGAGCCGATGTCGCTCCAGCCGGCGTCCAGCGGCACCATGGCCACGCCCGCATCGCGTTCCATGACGGCGTAGTCGATGGAGTCGGACGGGCAGGCGGCAAAGGCGGCCTCGTCGATGCGCAGGAAGTCGCCGTCGTGGCGCGGCGCGGTCATGGCCAGGCGGCAGGCCGCCAGGATGTCCGGGCGGTGCGCCTGCAGGGCCTGCAGGTAGCGCGAGGCGCGGAACAGGAACATGCCGCTGTTCCAGAAGTACTGGCCGCTCGCCAGGTATTGCGCCGCGGTGGCCGCGTCGGGTTTCTCGACGAAGGCCTCGACGTCGGCCACGCCGTCGTGGGTGGCGCCGGCGCGGATGTAGCCGTAGCCGGTCTCGGCGTAGGTGGGCTGGATGCCGAAGGTGACCAGGCGGCCGGCCTCGGCGGCCGGCGGCGCCTGGCGCACGGCGTCGTGGAAGCGCTCGACGTCGGGCACCGCGTGGTCGGAAGGCAACACCAGCAGCACGGGGTCGGCGCCCTCGGCCTGCGCCAGCAGGGCGGCCAGGGCGATGGCCGGCGCCGTGTTGCGGCCGACGGGTTCGAGCAGGACGGTGGGTTGCTGCTGGCCGATCTGGCGCAGTTGTTCGGCGACGATGAAGCGGTGTTCCTCGTTGGCCACGAAGATCGGCGCCAGGCCGCCCAGGCCGGCCACGCGTTCACAGGTGGCCTGCAGCGGGGAGAGGTCGCCAAGCAGGGGGAGGAATTGTTTGGGGTAGCTGCCGCGGGACAGCGGCCATAGACGGCTGCCGGTGCCGCCTACCAGCAGTACGGAACGCAGTTGCGGCGTGGTACTCGACATCGGAAGTCCCTTGCAATCTTGTCGCCGGCGGCGCGTGGCGCAGCGGGGCGGGATACTCATCGGTCGCGGCACACGGTCTGCGTCCTGCCAGCGGCCTCAACTATAAAGGCTGCGCAATCGGCTGTGGCAAAGTGTTTGCAAATCTTTAAGATCTTTAAGATGTGTATGTCTTTAAATTGATTGTTGTCTTCACTATACTAAAAGACTGTGCCGCAGCGCAGGCTGGATGCATATATATCGATGCATTTTGCTATTATCGGCAATATAAGTCAGCACGCGTTAATACTGCCCGAAACAAAACGTTTACGAGCATCCGTGAAAAGACTTCAAACCGATGACACCACGCGCTGCCGTCTAAGACGCAAGGTCATGCTCCAAGAATGCGGCCTAAAGTACCGCAGCTCCGCCTTGCCAACTCGCGGATGCAGGCTATGCAAAGCCTGAAAGCCAGGATGTCCCCCGTGTCGTCCGCGCCTCCCTTGACGCGCGGTTTCCCGCGCGCGGCCTCGATTCGCGTCGACGCCTGTATGAAACAACTCGGCATGGCGGCCTTTACCCGGCCCGCCGCATGCCTGCTAGCCTTGCCTTTCAACACTTGCCCTGGTCCCGCGGCGCGTCGCGCTGACGCTTGCGGGCCAAGTCCTGTCGCCTGTCCATGACGAAGGAACAACGTGCAAAGCGCCATCCTCTCCCACCTCGATGATCGACTCTGTGCCAGCCAGTGGCGCGATGTGCTGGCGGCCTTCGCCCAGGAGCTGTCGCAGGATCTGACCGTGCAGCGCTTGCACACGCTGATGCGGCGCGCCGGCGAGACATTCGCCGACAAGCATGCGCTGTCGAGCGCCGCGTCGATCGTCGAGATGCAGTCCGCCATCAATCAGGTCTGGCGTCCGCTGGACTGGGGCTGGGTGGAAATCGAAGAAGCCGAGGATCACCTGGCGCTGGCGCACTACTGCGCGCCGCTGCGCGCGGCGTTCGGCGCCACGCACCTGGACTGGAGCGCGGGGTTCCTGGAAGGCGCCTACGAATCGTGGATGCGCCTGCTGGGCGCCGATGCGCAGTTGAAGGTGACGCAGCAGCGCGCGTCCGATGAACACGGTGTCATTCTCTACCGGTTCGGCCGCTAGGACGCGGGACCACGGATGAGAGACGACAACGACATCACCAGCCTGTATCGCGAGTTCGGGGGCGATCCCCGCAACTATCGCGAGATCGGCCGCGAGGACCGGGCCCACGCCGCGCGCGGCCGCTGGCCGTTGCTGAGCCGCATCCGGCCGGGGCAAGCCAGCGTGCCGCCCGCCGCCGGCGATTCGCCCGCCGACCGCCCCGCGCAGGCCGTGGCCTGGCCGCTGGCGCCCGGCGCGGCCGTGTCGGCGCTGCCGTTGTCCCG
>NZ_CYTY01000004.1:95724-248444 GCF_001298995.1 Achromobacter sp. 2789STDY5608615 | reverse complement strand
CGCGCCTCGCGCGCCGGTCGCCGCCGAGCCGCCCGCGCGTCCCGCGCCGAAAGTCCTCATCGAACCCACCCTCGCGCCCGAGCGGCCGGCGGCGATTGCCCCCGAGCGGCCGGCGGCGATTGCCCCCGAGCCCGCGCCCGCCAGCGCGGCGACGCCGTTGCAAGGCGTCTTCGCGCGCCTGGCGCGGACGGCCCGCGCGGACGCGACCCAGGATCCGCCATCTTCGAAAGCGGCGAAAAAATGAAAACCATCGCGATTGTTTCCGCCAAGGGCGGGGTAGGAAAGACCACGATAGCCGCCACGCTGGGCCTGGCCCTGAGCCGGGCCGGCCATCCCGCCCTGCTGGTGGACCTGGATCCGCAGAACGCGTTGCGTTTTCACCTGGGCGCCGAATCGCAGGCCGCCGAGGCTGGACTGGCGCGCGCCAGCCTGGCGGACATCCCCTGGCGCGAAACGGTGGTGCGGGGCGACGCCGGCCCCTATCTGTTGCCGTTCGGCCAGATCAATGAAGCGGACCGCCTGGCGCTGGAGCAGCAGATGCGCCAGGACGACGCCTGGTTGGCGAACCACCTGCGGGCGCTCGATCTCGAACCCGATACCGTGGTGCTGGTGGACACGCCGCCGGGACCGTCGATCTATCTCAGCCAGGCGTTGCGCTGCGCCGACCTGGTGCTGGTGGTGACGCTGCCGGACGCCGCTTCGTACGCCACGCTGCCGCAGGTCGAGAACCTGATCGCGCAGTACTGCGAAGGGCGCCCGGAATTCCTGGGCCATGCCTTCGTGGTCAACCAGGCCGACAGCGCCGCCGCGCTGGCCAAGGACACCCTGCAGGTGATGCGCGGCATCCTGGCCGACCGCCTGGCCGGCGTGATCCACCGCGACGCCACGGTCAGCGAGGCGCTGGCCTTCGGCGCCACCGTGATCGACCACGCGCCGCACAGCCAGGCCAGCAATGACATCGGCATCAGTGCGCAATGGCTGCTGCGGCAACTGCGCGAGCCCCGGGAGGACCAGCCATGAAGTCGGTGACCAACGAGACCGCGGCGCACAATCCGCGTCTCTCGCGCCTGGGCAACAGCCTGTTGTCCTGGCGCATCTGGAAGATGGGCTGGGTCCGGGTGTTGTCGCTGGTGCTGGCCGGCGTGCTGTCGGTGCTGGCGGTGGCGGTCGAGATGGGCCTGCTGCAACAGATGATGTTCGCGGCGTTCTGTGTGATCGTGGCGCTGCTGCTGCACCGCGTGGGCGGACGGCTGGCGACGCTGACGCTGGTGATGCTGTCGGTCATCACGTCGTTGCGCTATATGTATTGGCGTATCACCGACACCATCGGTTTTCACAACGTGGTGGACGCGTTCTTCGGCTACGGGCTGCTGCTGGCGGAAATCTACGCCCTGACGGTCATGCTGCTGAGCTATTTCCAGACGGCCTGGCCGCTGCGGCGCAAGCCCACGCCGTTGCCGGTCGATCGCTCCCTCTGGCCGACCGTGGATGTCTACATTCCCACCTACAACGAGCCGCTGGACGTGGTGCGTCAGTCGGTGCTGGCGGCGCAGTCGCTGGACTGGCCGGCGGACAAGCTGCGCGTCTACGTGCTCGATGACGGCCGCCGTCAGGAGTTCCGCGAGTTCAGCGAGCAGGCGGGTGTCGGCTACCTGACGCGCCCGGACAACAAGCACGCCAAGGCCGGCAACATCAACGCCGCGCTGACCAAGACCGACGGCGAATTCATCGCGGTGTTCGACTGCGACCACGTCACGGTGCGCTCGTTCCTGCAGATCTGCATGGGCTGGTTCCTCAAGGACAAGCGGCTGGCGCTGCTGCAGACGCCGCACGTGTTCTTCTCGCCCGATCCCTTCGAGCGCAACCTGGGCACCTTCCGCAACGTGCCCAATGAAGGCGAACTGTTCTACGGCGTGATCCAGGACGGCAACGATCTGTGGAACGCCACGTTCTTCTGCGGTTCGTGCGCCGTGATGCGCCGCTCGTCGCTGGACGCCGTCGGCGGCGTGGCGGTCGAGAGCGTGACCGAGGACGCGCTGACCGCCCTGAAGATGAACCGGCTGGGCTTCAACACCGCCTATCTGGCGGTGCCGCAGGCCGCGGGCCTGGCGACCGAGAACCTGTCGCGCCACATCGGCCAGCGCACGCGCTGGGCGCGTGGCATGGCGCAGATCATCCGCACCAACAATCCCCTGCTGGGCAAGGGCCTGAAGATCGGGCAGCGGCTGTGCTACCTGAGCGCGATGCTGCACTTCTTCTTCGGCCTGCCGCGGGTGGTGTTCCTGACGGCGCCGCTGGCCTACCTGTTCTTCCATGCCAACGTGTTCCAGGCCTCGGCCATCATGGTGGCGGCCTATGCCCTGCCGCACATCGTCCTGTCCAACCTGACCGGCTCGCGCATCCAGGGGCGGTTCCGCCACTCGTTCTGGAACGAGGTCTACGAATCGGTGCTGGCCTGGTACATCATGCGCCCGGCGCTGGTGACGCTGATCAGTCCCAAGACCGCGCTGTTCAACGTGACGGCCAAGGGCGGCATCATCCGCGAATCGTATTTCGACTGGACGCTGGCGCGGCCCTACGTGGTGCTGCTGGGGCTGAACCTGGCCGGCTTCATCGTCGGCGTGATCAGCCTGGTCACGGGGTACGGGGGCGTGGATGCGCGCCTGACCATCGTGCTGAACCTGATCTGGACCGTCTACAACATCGTCATGACCAGCGCCAGCGTGGCCGTGGCCGGCGAGGTCCGGCAACTGCGCAACACGCCGCGCGTGGCGATTTCGCTGGCGGCCATGCTGCTGCTGCCGGATGGCCGCACCGTCGCCTGCCGCACCAGCGATTACTCGCAGGGCGGCCTGGGCCTGGTGCTGCCGCCCGGCGTGCTGGTGCCCAATGGCATGTCGCTGAGCGTGTCGCTGTTCCGCAATGACGAGGAAGCGATGTTCCCGGCGCTGGTCACGTTCAGCCGCGGCGACCGCCTGGGGATCAGCTTCCAGTCGCTGACGCTGGAGCAGGAACGCGACCTGGCGCAGATGACCTTTGGCCGCGCCGATACCTGGGCCAGCACCTGGGGCAACAACGCGCCCGACTCGCCGTGGGTCGCGTTGAGACAGATCTCGAGCATCGGCGTCCGCGGTTTTTCGTTGCTGCTGCGCCAGTTGCGCGATCGCAGCCTTGCGGCCGTGCGCCGTCCCACGTCCGTGTCCACCAAAAACTAGAGGACGACAGAGCGATGATTCCCAGGCTTGATGCTTGGCCGCCCCGGCCTTGCCCGTCCCCCGCGCAGCCCGTCCTGCGGCGGGCGCTGCTATCGGCGTTGCTGGCCTTGGGGGCGGCCATGCCGGCCCTGGCCGAGCCCGTCGCCGCCGATCCCGCCGCCGCGGCCACGGCGGCGCCCGCGCCGGCCCTGCCGCCGGGCGCGCGGACCTACTCCGTGCCGCTGTCGCGCCTGAGCGGCCAGAGCGCGCTGCCGTTGCGCGGCGTGGACGGCATCAACGGACTGGGCTTCAGCGCGCGCCGCGACCAGCAGGTCATCGGCGCGCGCGTCAACCTGGATTACAGCTATTCGCCCGCGCTGCTGCCCGACCTGTCGCACCTGAAGGTGCTGCTCAACGGCGAAGTGGCGGGCAGCGTGGCGTTGCCCAAGGAAGCCGCGGCCACGCCGACCCGCCAGACGGTCGAGCTGCCGGTGCCGGCGCTGGCCGACTACAACCGGCTCGATGTGCAGCTGATCGGCCACTACACGCTGGGTTGCGAAGACCCGGTGCATTCCAGCCTGTGGGCCGACGTGGCCGGCCGCAGCACGCTGGAGCTGACCGTGATGCCGGTCGACCTGCCCAACGACCTGGCGCTGCTGCCGGTGCCGTTCTTCGACAGCCGCGACGTCCGCCAGCTGGCGCTGCCGATCGTGCTGGGCCGCAGTCCGGATGCGGCGCGGCTGGAGAGCGCGGGCGTCCTGGCCTCGTGGTTCGGCGCGCTGGCGGGCTACCGCGGCGCCAAGTTCGACGCCAGCCTGCAGGACCTGCCGGCCACCGGCAACGCGGTCGTGCTGCTGCAGCCGGGCGACACGGTCGCCGGACTGCAGACGCCGACGATCGAGGGGCCGTCGGTGGCGATGCAGACCAATCCGCGCGACCCGCACGGCAAGCTGCTGCTGGTGATGGGGCGCGACGCCAAGGAACTGAAGCAGGCCGCCGCCGCGCTGGCGCTCGGCAGCGAAGCGCTGTCCGGCCCGCAGGCACGCATCACGCGCCTGGAGACGCCGCGGCCGCGCAAGCCGTTCGACGCGCCCAACTGGCTGCGCAGCGACCGGCCGGTGGCGTTTGGCGAGCTGGTGCCGACCCGCGACCTGAACGTCTCGGGCCATCGGCCGCCGCCCGTGCAGGTCAACCTGCGCGTGCCGCCGGGCCTGTTCGGCTGGCATAGCGATGGCGTGCCGGTGAACCTGATCTACCGCTATTCGCCGCGTCCCGGCGCCAAGCAGTCGGTGATGGAGATGATGGCCGGCAACCAGTTGATCCGCAGTTTCGCGCTGCACGAAGGCCCGGGCATCTACAACCGCCTGACCGGCATGCCGGCCTCGGAAGGCAAGGCGCGGGTGATGGTGCCGACCTATCTGCTGCCGCCGCAGACGGCGCTGCAGTTCAACTACGTCTACGAATACGCCAAGCTGGGCGAGTGCCAGAACAGCATCCTGGACAACGTGCGCAGCGCGATCGATCCGGGCTCGACCATCGACATCTCCGGGCTGCCCAAGTACGCCGCCATGCCGGACCTGTCGTTGTTCGCCGACGCCGGCTTCCCGTTCACGCGCATGGCCGACCTGTCGGAAACCGCGGTCGTCATGCCCGAGGGCGCGGGCGTGTCGGACTTCTCGGCCTACCTGACCTTGCTGGGCGTGATGGGCCAGGCGACCGGCTATCCGGCCACCGGCGTCACCGTCACCCAGGGCGCGCAGGCCGCGGCGCAGCGCGACAAGGATCTGCTGGTGCTGGCCTCCGGCGACAACCAGCCGCTGCTGGCGCAGTGGGGCGACGCGCTGCCGAGCGGCTTCAATGGCAAGGAGCGCCGTTTCAGCCTGTCGGGCTGGGTCGATGGCGTCGCGTCCTGGTTCGGCAACGATCCGCGCGACCGCAAGCGCCAGGCCGACATCGAACTGGCCTTCTCCAGCGGCGGCGTCTCGGCCACGCTGGCCGGCCTGCAATCGCCGCTGCAGTCGGGCCGCAGCGCCGTCGTGGTGTCGGGCACCAGCGCCGATGGCCTGGCCAGCGCCGTGCAGGCGCTGCTGACCAGCCGCGATACCGAGAGCAAGGCCGACAACCCGCAGGACCGCATCGGCGGCAGCCTGACGGTGATCAGCGGCAAGCAGGCCTACACCCTGCAGGATGAGCAGAACTATTACGTGGGTTCGTTGCCGACCTGGCTGGGCCTGCAGTGGTTCTTCGCGCGCCATCCGCTCACGCTCGTGGGGGCGTTGCTCCTGAGCGCGCTAGTCATCGCCGTGTTGCTCTACCTGTCGCTGCGCGCCCGCGCTCAGCGCCGCCTGGGATCGTGATCATGCATAAGAAAATCCGTTCGACCCAACCGCCGGTCGCGCAAGCGGCGCCGTCCCGCTCGCCGCGCCGCCGCGGCCATGCGCTGGGCCGCCTGTCGCTGGCCTTGCTGGCCGGCTGCTCGCTGCTGGCCAGCGCGGCCGAAGCGCCGGGCACCGTGCCGGCCGCCACGCCGGCGCCGGCGCCAGCGCCGTTCGTGGCCGACCAGACCTACACCTTCAAGCAGCTCGGCGCGCAGTATCCGCTCAATCTGCGCGGCGTGGACGGCAGCAACACGCTGAACTTCAGCGTGCGCAACGATCGCGTGGTGACCGGCGCGCGGGTCGACCTGCGCTATGCCTATTCGCCGGCGCTGCTGTCCGACCTGTCGCATATCAACGTGCTGGTCAACGACGAGGTGGCCGCCACCATTGCCGTGCCGCGCGAGACGGCCGGCAGCAATCTGCGGCAGACCATCGAGATCCCGCCGTACCTGATCACGCCCTACAACGACCTGCGCCTGCAGCTGATCGGCCACTACACGCTGAACTGCGAAGACCCGCTGCATTCCAGCCTGTGGGCCAACATCAGCAACCTGAGCACGCTGGACCTGGCGACCGCGGCGCTGCCGCTGCCCAACGAGCTGGCCAACCTGCCGCTGCCGTTCTTCGACCGCCGCGACATGCGCAAGCTGGTGCTGCCGTTCGTGTTCCAGGCCGAGCCGGACAACACCACGCTGGAAGCCGCGGGCGCGCTGTCCTCGTGGTTCGGCGGGCTGGCGGGCTATCGCGGCTCGGATTTCCCGGCCTCGGTGGCGCAGCTGCCCAGCCGCGGCAATGCCGTGGTGTTCGCGATGGGCGCGGCCACCGCCGGACTGACCCAGGCCACCGTCAACGGCCCGACCCTGGCCGTCATCACCAACCCCAACGATCCCGACGGCAAGCTGCTGCTGGTGCTGGGCCGCGACGGCAAGGACCTCAAGCAGGCCGCCGCCGCGCTGGCGCTTGGCAGCCAGACGTTGGCCGGCCAGTCGGCCGCCATCACGCGCCTGGCGGACGTCAAGCCGCGCCAGCCGTACGACGCGCCGCGCTGGCTGCGCACCGATCGTCCGGTGCGTTTCGGCGACCTGATCGATCCCAAGCGCCTGAACGTGTCGGGCTTCAGCCCGGACACCATCCGCATCGACGTGCGCGTGCCGCCCGACCTGTTCGGCTGGCAGGAAAAGAAGGTGCCGATCGACCTGCGCTATCGCTACACGCCGCAGCCGACGTCGCTCAACTCCTCGCTGCTGTTCGGCGTCAACGGCGAGTTCGTCAAGTCGATGCCGCTGTTCGCGCTGGAGCGCATCGAGGGCGGCGACAAGCTGCGCGCCGAGGTGCTGCCCGACGAAAGCCTGCCGATGCGCGCCCAGCTGGACGTGCCGCTGGACCTGCTGAAGTCGGACGGCCAGCTGCAGTTTCGCTACATGTACGACTACGTCAAGCAGGGCGAGTGCCGCGACATCATCATCGACAACGTGCGCGGCATGATCGAACCCGAGTCGACCATCGACCTGTCGGGCTATCCGCATTTCATCGAAATGCCGGACCTGCGCGCGTTCGCGCAGGCGGGCTTCCCCTTCACCCGCCTGGCCGACCTGTCGGAAACGGCCGTGGTGCTGGATGACCGCGCCAATGCGGCGGCCTATTCGGCCTACCTGAACGTGCTGGGCCGCCTGGGCGACGCCACGGGCTATCCGGCCACCGGCGTGACCGTGACGCGGGCGCAGCAGGCCAGCGCGCAGGCCGGCAAGGATCTGCTGGTGATCGCGGGCGACACCGCCAATCCGTTGCTCAAGACCTGGGCTCCGCACATTCCGGGCAGCTACGAGTCGGGCGCGCACTTCGGCCTGTCGGACCTGATCTACCGCGTGACCGACTGGTTCCACACCGATCCGCGCCTCGATCGCCGCGAGCCGCGCGTGGCCATGAGCTACACCAGTGAAGGCGTCAGCGCGATCGTGGCCGGCTTCGAATCGCCGCTGGCCGCCAAGCGCAGCGTGGTGCTGTTGGCCAGCAGCAAGCCCGACGGGCTGGACGCGGCCGTGGCCGCGCTGCGTGGCGGCGAGGGCTACGACAAGAGCGTGCAAGGCAGCCTGTCCGTGATCCGCGGCAAGCAGATCGACGCGCTGGTCGGCGACCAGACCTACACGCTGGGCCAGCTGCCGCTGCTCAAGCGCATCGACTGGTGGGTGTCGTCGCAGTGGCCGGGCTACACCCTGCTGCGCCTGGTGGTGATGGCGCTGGTCTGGCTGGTCGGCATCGCCGTGGCGCTGGCCGTGCTGCGCGCCTTGCTGCGCCGCCTGCGCAAGAAGGAAGCCTGATGCATCCGGCCCGGCCCGCCCGCAGCCGCTTCGCCTGGCACCAGCGTGCCGGGCGGGCGCTGCTGGCGCTCGGCCTGGCCGTGGCGGCGTCGGGCGCGGCGCGGGCCGCGCCGGCCTGCACGGCGGTGGCCTGGCCGGAGTGGTCGGCCTTCGTCAGGCACTTCGTCCAGCCCGACGGGCGGGTGGTGGATGCCAGCACGCCGCGCAAGATGAGCACCTCGGAAGGGCAGTCGTACGCCATGTTCTTCGCCCTGGTCGCCAATGACCGCGAGACCTTCGAGCGGCTGTGGCGCTGGAGCGTCGCCAACCTGGCGGGCGGCGACACCGCGCAGCGCCTGCCGGCCTGGTCCTGGGGCCAGCGCGACGACGGCGCCTGGGGCGTGCTGGACAGCAATGCCGCCTCGGATGCCGACCTGTGGTTCGCCTACGCCCTGCTCGAGGCCGGCAGGCTCTGGCGCCAGCCGGCCTACACCCGCGACGCGCAGGCGTTGCTGGCCTTGATCGAGGGGCGCGAAGTGGCCCAATTGCCGGGCCTGGGCAGCATGCTGTTGCCGGCGCCCGAGGGCTTCGCGCAGCCTGATCTATGGCGCCTGAATCCGAGCTACCTGCCGGTTCCCGTGCTGCGGCGGCTGGCGCAGGCTTCGGCGAAGGGGCCGTGGACCCAGGTGGCGAACAATACGGTGCGGGTGATCCAGGCGACCACGCCCAAGGGCTACGCGGCCGACTGGGTGGCCTACCGCGACGTGTCGCGCGAGGGCGGGGCCCTGGGCCGGTACGAGAATGACCCGGTGCATGGCGCCAAGGGCAGCTACGATGCGATCCGCACCTATCTGTGGGCCGGCATGACGCCGGCCGCCGATCCCGCCGCCCGGCCGTTGCTGGCGGCGCTGTCGGGCATGGCCACCGCGGTCGCGGCCACGGGCGCGCCGCCCGAGTCGGTGGACGTGGACAGCGGCCAGGCGCAGGGCCAGGGGCCGTTCGGCTTCTCGGCCGCCCTGTTGCCGTACTTCCAGGCGCGCGGGCAGAATGACCTGCTGCAGGGCCAGTTGCGGCGCGTGCGCGACGCCTGGGCCGCCAGCCAGAGTCCCGCCCGGCTGGCGGTTCAGCAGCCACCTTATTACGATTACGTACTCAGCCTGTTCGGAATGGGCTGGTTCGAGCAGCGTTACCGGTTCGGAGCCACCGGCCGCGTGTCATTGGAGTGGGAGAAGAAATGTCCTTGAACCGCCACAAGCTGGCCATCGGCGTTCTGGCCGCCCTGATGCACCAGAGTGGCTGGGCGCAACCGGCCGCCACCGCTTCGCTGCTGGAGCAGGGACGCTACTGGCAGAACCAGGGCGACGCCAAGCGCGCCGCGCAGGCCTGGGAGAAACTGCTGCTGTCCGATCCGTCGCAGCAGGAGGCGATGTACGGCCTGGGGCTGGCGGCGGTGCGCGAGAAGCGCCTGGACGACGCCCAGGGCTACCTGACCCGGCTCAAGCAGCTCAACGCCAACGGCACCTTCACCAAGCGCCTGCAGCAGGATATCGGCCTGGCCGGCGGCGCCGCCGCGGCCGACCTGGACCGCGCCCGCATGCTGGCGGCCTCGGGCGAGATCGACAAGGCGATGCAGGCCTACGACCAGGCCTTGCAGGGGCGCGAGCCGCAGGGCGAGATCGCGCTCGAGTACTACAGCTTCCTCGGCTATTCCGACAAGGGCCTGTCGCGCGCCATCACCGGCCTGCAGCGGCTCTCGCGCGAGATGCCCGGCAATCCGAATGTCCAGCTGGCCCTGGCCAAACACCTGATCCGCGACGAAGACCGGCGCGCCGACGGCGTGCGCATGCTGGCGCAGCTGTCGCAACGCAAGGACGTCGGCGCCGACGCCACCGAAAGCTGGCGCGCCGGGCTGATCTGGCTCGGCGCGCCGAACGCCAGCGAGAAGCCGCTGTTCGAGGCCTATCTGGCGGCGCATCCGGACGACAAGGAAGTGCGCGCGGTGCTCGACAACCCGTCGGCCAGGCGCGGCGCGCCGGCGCCGGTCTGGCGCCAGGATGCGCGCCTGGCGCGCGGCTTCGCGGCGCTGAAGAACGGCGACCTGGCCGCGGCCGAAGCCGCGTTCCAGGAAAAGCTGCGCGCCACCCCCAACGATCCGGACGCGCTGGGCGGCCTGGGACTGGTGCGCATGCAGCAGGACCGCAACGCCGAGGCCCAGGAACTGCTGTCGCGCGCCGCGGCCCGTCCGGGCGCCGGCCGCAACTGGACCCGCGCCCTGGCCGGCGTGCGCTACTGGAACCTGCTGGACCAGGCCGAGGCGGCGCGCCAGCGCGGCGATGCCGACGGCGCGCGCAAGCTGCTGGAACAGGCCATCCGCCTGGACGGCAACGCCACCGGCGCCTACAACGCCATTGGCCGGGCCTATGCCAGCGCCGGCGACATGGCCAACGCCGAGAAGACCTATCGCTACGTGCTGGCCCGGCACAAGAATGATCCCGAGGCGGTTCGCGGCCTGGCCGACGTGCTGGCCCAGACCGGCCGCGCCGCATGCTGGAAGACGCGCGCAGGACCGACCCGCGCAATCCCTGGACCGCCTACGAGCTGGCGCGGCTGCTCTTGCGCGGCGGCGAGTCGGTCCGCGCGCAACAGATCATGGATGAAACGCTGCGCGCGCAGCCGGACTCGGCCGACGCGCTGCACGCCAGCGCGCTGTTCGCGTCCGAGCGCGGCGAATGGGGCCGCGCCTACGACACCCTGGCGCGCATTCCCGAGAACCGCCGCACCCCGGAAATCACGCGCTTCCAGCGCAACGTGTGGGTGCACGAGCAGGCGGCCCAGGCCGCGCGCCTGGCGCAGTCGGGCGACGTGGCGCAGGCGCGCCAGCGCCTGGCCGGCCTGCAGGCCGCGGCGGGCAACGATCCCGAGTTGCTTGGCGCCATCGCCCAGGCCTATATCGACGCGGGCGATACGCCGCAGGCGCTCGCCGTGATGCGGCCGCTGGTGGATGGAAGCCGGCCGGCCGGCCCGGATGTGTTGATCCCGTACGCCAGCGTGCTGCTCAAGAGCGGCGATGACGCGGGCACCGCGGCCGTGTTGCGCCAGGTGCAGAAGCAGCCCATGGACGCCGACCAGCACCGCAGCTTCCAGGACTTGGTCAGCCTGTACACCGTGCGCCAGGCCGAAGCCATGCGCCAGCGCGGCGACCTGGTGGCGGCCTACGACATCCTGCAGCCGGTGCTCAAGCGCCGGCCGGACGATCCCCTGGCCCAGGGCGCGCTGGCGCGCATGTACGTCGCCGCCGGCGACCGCGACAAGGCTCTGGCCATCTACCGTGGCCTGCAGGCGCGCGATCCCGACAATGCGCAATTGCAGATCGCCGTGGCCGGCATCGCCGCCGAGGCCGATGACTGGCGCTCGGCCGAAGCCTCGATGGACAAGGCGCTGGCGCTGGCGCCGAACGATCCCGATGTGCTGGCCGGCGCGGCGCGCATCTACCGCTCGCGCGGCAAGACCGGGCGCGCCGCCGAGTTGTACCAGCAGGCCATCGCCGCCCAGCAGGCGCGCGGCGGCGGCACCATGGTGGCCAGCGGCGCGGCGCCCGCCAACTATGCCGACGGCAACCCCTTCGTCGGCCTGCCGGGCCAGCGTTCGCGGTCCACCCGCGTGACGCAGGTCATGGGAGAGGCCCTCAACGACCCGCAGGCCCCCGCCTATGGCGCCGGCTACGGCACGGGCTATGCCGCGGGTTACGGCGCGAGCTATGACGGCGCGCCCGCGGCGTCGCGCCAGGAACCGTATGTCATCGCCGGCGCGCAGGACTCGCGCGCGGCCGCCAACCCGCCCGCGGCCTATGGCGGCGGCAGCGGCGCGGCGTCGCCCTCCCTGCAGCGGGAACTGGACGAGGTCATGCAGGAGCGTAGCGCCGAGGTCCGCGTCGGCGGCTTCGTCCGTTCCAACAACGGCGAGGCCGGCATGAGCAAGATGACCGAGATCGACGCGCCCATCGAGGCGCTGATCCCGGCCGGCGACGGCAAGATCTCGCTGCGCGCCACGCCGGTCACCTTGGACGCCGGCCGCCTGGGCGACGACTACGCCAGCAACAGCCGCTTTGGCGGCGGTCCGGTGGCGGCCGCGGCACAGCAGGCCGGATTGGTGGGCGGAGCCGGCAAGCAGCGCGACTCGGGCGTGGGCCTGTCGGTCGGCTACACCATGCAGGGCCTGAGCGCCGACATCGGCACCACGCCGCTGGGCTTCGAGTATTCCAACGTGGTCGGCGGCGTGCGCCTGAACGGCCCCATCGACCGCAGCGCGGGCACCTGGTACAGCGTGGACCTGTCGCGCCGCGCGGTGACCGACAGCCTGGTGTCGTTCGCCGGCGCGCGCGACGATCGCACCGGCCAGCGCTGGGGCGCGGTCACGGCCACCGGCGTGGGCGGCCAGATCGGCATGGACAACAAGGACTATGGCGTCTATGCCTACGGCTCGTGGCGCAGCCTGGACGGCCACAATGTCGAGTCCAACAGCCGCACCGAGGTCGGCACCGGCATCTACTGGAACCTGACGCGCGACACCAACCGCATGCTGACGGCCGGCCTGAACCTGGGCGCCATCTTCTACGACAACAATCAGCGCTTCTTCACCTACGGCAACGGCGGCTATTTCAGCCCGCAGCAGTTCTACGCGCTGAGCGTGCCGGTGACCTGGGCGCAGCGTGACGGCCGCTTCACCTACAAGCTGCAAGGCTCGGTCGGCCTGCGTCATTTCAAGGAAGACGGCGCCGACTATTTCCCGACCAACGGCGGCATGCAGGCGGCGGCCAACGCGGTGAACCGCTCCGTCTACGGCACCTCGGCGACCTACGAGGGGCAGTCGCGCACCGGCGTGGGCTACAACCTCGCGGCCGCGGGCGAGTACCAGCTGTCGCCCAATCTGTTCCTGGGCGGCACCATGGCCATGGACAACGCCACCGACTATCGCCAGTACGTGGGCGGGCTCTATCTGCGCTACGCGTTCTATCCGCAGACGCGCCCGCTGGACCTGCCGGTCAATCCCTATCAGTCGCCGTACGCCCGCTAGGGACGTTTCATCAAGGAGTATTGCCATGCTGACCTCTCTTTTTGCCGGAATGAGCATCCTGCTGATCGGCGACAGCCATTTGGCCGCGCCGGGCTACCTGATCACGACCCTGCAGGACGACCTGGTCAAGCAGGGCGCGGTGGTGCAGACCATCGGCGTGTGCGGCAGCAATGCCGGCGACTGGCTCAAGACCACGCCCAGCACCTGCGGCGGCGCCGAGCGCCTCAACGGCGGCCAGATCGTGCTCAAGGGCAAGGACGCCAGCACCACGCCGGTGACCGACCTGATCGCGGCCAAGAAGCCCAACCTGGTGGTGATCGTGCTGGGCGACACCATGGCCGGCTACACCAATCCGTCCTTTCCCAAGACCTGGGCCTGGCAGCAGACGACCGCGCTGACCAAGGCCATCTCGGGCACCGGCACGGCCTGCGTCTGGATCGGTCCCAGCTGGGGCACCGAGGGCGGCAAGTACAACAAGAATTTCGCGCGGGTCAAACAGGTGTCGGCCTTCCTGGGCAGCAACGTGGCGCCCTGCGCGTACATCGATTCGACCCAGTTCTCGACGCCCGGCCAGTGGCCCACCACCGACGGCCAGCACTACACCAACACCGGCTACAAGGCCTGGGGCGATGCCATTGCCAAGCAATTGGGCGATCTGCCGCAGGTCAAGGCGCTGCAGAAGAAATGACGCGCGCGATCCCCGCTACCAAAGGACAACGGATGAGCATCCTCCTGTCGCGCGGCCTGGCCGCCCTGTCGTTCGCCCTGGCCGCCGGCGTTGCCGGCGCGGCGCAGATCCAGCTCTATGAAACCGGCCCGGCCGAAGACGCGTCGTTCGTGCGCTTCGTCAACGCCGGCGCCGAGCCGATGGCGGTGAGCGCCAAGGGATCGCAGGCGCGCATCCAGCTCGACGCCGCCCATCCCGCGTCGGATTTCATGCCGGTCAAGGCGGGCGCGAAGATGCAGGGCCTGCTCGAAAGCGGCGGCCGCAAGCAGGAGGTGGACATCTCGGTGCAGCCCGGCGAATTCGCCTCGGTGGTCGGCCTGCCCGGCAAGGACGGCCTGCAGGCGCGCATCGTGCGCGAGCAGCCCGAGGACTTCAACGCGCTCAAGGTCTCGGTGGGTTTCTACAACCTCGATCCGTCATGCGCCGACGCCGGCCTGCTGGCCGTGCCGCGCAACCTGGCGATGTTCGAGCACGTGGCCGATGGCGCGGTCGCCCGGCGCCTGGTCAATCCCGTGTCCTTGAGGGTGCGCGCCAGCTGCGGCGGCCAGCCCGCGGGGCAGGAGCTGGATCTGGGCGCGTTGCAGGCCGGCGAGCGCCATACCGTGTTCCTGCTGCCGTCGGCGCAGGGTTCGCGCCTGCTGCACGCGGCGGACCAGACGGCCCGCTGATCCGGCCCATGACCGGCGGGGGCGCGGCCCCCGCTTCGATAACAATATCTCCGGCCACCCTCCGCCATGGTCTTCGCGTCCCTCGAATTCCTGACGCTGTTCCTGCCGCTGTTTCTCGTCGTCTACGCCCTGACGCCGCAACGCGCGCGCAACTTCGTGCTGCTGGTCGGCAGCTGGATCTTCTACAGCTGGCTCAAGCCCATCTACCTGTTGCTGCTGGTCGCGGTGACTGTCGTGGCGTGGGCCGGCGGCCTGATGCTGGAGCAGCTGCGCGCCGGCCATCGCCGCAAGGTGCTGCTGACCCTGCTGCTGACGGCCAATGTGGCGGCGCTGTGCTGGTACAAGTACGCCAACATCCTGGTGACGACGTTCAACGACATCGCCGCCATGGCGGGCGCCGTGCCGCTGGCCTGGGAAAGGGTGGCGCTGCCGGCGGGCCTGTCGTTCTTCGTGCTGCAGGCCATCTCGTACCTGGTCGACGTCTATCGCCAGGACGTGCGCGCCGAGCGCAACTTCATCGACTTCGCCGCCTACAAGGCCATGTTCGGCCAACTGATCGCCGGCCCCATCATCCGCTGGGCCTGGGTCGAGAAAGAGATCGCCCATCGCACCATGGATTGGCGCAATTTCTGCCTGGGGGTGCGGCGCTTCATGATCGGCATGAGCATGAAGGTGCTGGTGGCCGACACGCTGGCGCCCGTGGTCGACGCCGCCTTCGCGCTGCGCACGCCATCGCTGGCCGACGCCTGGATCGGCTGCGGCGCCTACACCCTGCAGCTGTTCTTCGACTTCGCCGGCTATAGCGCGATGGCCATCGGCCTGGGCCTGATGATGGGTTTTCACCTGCCGGAGAACTTCAACAATCCGTACCTGGCGCGCAGCATCCAGGACTTCTGGCGGCGCTGGCACCTGTCGCTGTCGAGCTGGATCCGCGACTACCTGTACATCCCCATGGGCGGCAATCGCCTGGGCGTGTGGAAGACCTACCGCAACCTGCTGCTGACCATGGGCATCGCCGGTCTCTGGCACGGCGGCGAGAGCTGGAACTTCCTGCTGTGGGGCCTGGCGCACGGCGCCGCGCTGGCCGTGGCGCGCGCCTGGAGCGGCAATGGCCTGCCGGCGCTGCCGGGCTGGCTGTCGCGCATCGCCACGCTGTTGTTCGTGATGCTGGCCTGGACCATCTTCCGCGCGGTCGACTTCCATGCCGCGCTGGCCATGTATCGCGGCCAGTTCGGCCTGAACGGCATCGGCCTGGGCGATTCGATGTTGTACGTGCTGCGGCCGACCCACTGGCTGGCCGCGGCGCTGGGCATTGTGTGCGTCATCCTGCCCGCCTGGCAGCCGTGGTGGTCGATGCGGCCGGCGGGCATGTTGCGCACGGCCTGGAGCGCGGTGTGGCCGGTGGCCGGCTTCCTGCTGGCCTACGCGCTGATCGCGGCGCGCGGCGCCGTGCCTTTCCTCTACTTCCAGTTCTGAGGCCGGAGACGATGAGCGTCCATCACGATACCCCGGCCCCGCCGCCCATTGCCCATGCCTCCGTGGCCAACCGCCGCGCCAGCCAGCTGGCTGGCGTGGCGCTGGTGCTCTTCATGGCCGGCGCCATGCTCAGCAACATCTGGTGGAGCGTGAACCACGACGTGCTGCCGGACGACACTTCGCTGCCGCGGGTGCTCGATGGTGGCGTCACGCACGACCTGTCGTTGCGGCTGGCCGACATGACATTCAGTAGCGAGGCCGCGCGCCTGCAGCGCGGCCTGGGCTGGCTGACGCTCGGCGACCTGGGCGCGCGGGTGCGGCAGGGGTGCGATGGCTGGCTGTTCCTGGGCGACGAATTGCAGCCCCATCCCGGCGCGCGCGAGAACCAGGCCGAGCGCGCCCGCATCGTGGTGTCGCTGCGCGACGCGCTGGCGGCTCGCGGCATCCAGCTGCTGGTGGCCGTGGTGCCGGACAAGAGCCGCATCGAGTCCGCGCGCCTGTGCGGACTGCACCGGTCGGCGGGCTTCGAGGACCGGCTGTCGAGCTGGGTCGGCGTGCTGCGCGCGCAGGGCGTGGCGACGGTCGACCTGAGCGCAGCGCTGCGTGGCGTGCCGCAGGACGCCTACTACCGCAACGACTCGCACTGGACCGAGGCCGGCGCCGGCGCGGCGGCGCGCGCCGTCGCCGAGCAGGTGCGCGCCAGCGGTGTTGCGCTGCAGGCGCCGCAGCGCTGGCGCGTCTCCGCCCAGCCGTCCGCGCCGCGGCCGGGCGACCTGGTGCGGCTGGCCGGCGTCGATTGGCTGCCGCTGGCCTGGCAGCCGCGCGCCGAAGTGGTCGCGCTGCATACGTATACGCCGGAAGCCGCCGCCTCGGCCGGCGACGCCGATGACCTGTTCGGCGACAGCGCCTTGCCGTCGCTGGCGCTGGTCGGCACCTCGTTCTCGCGCACCTCGGAGTTCCTGCCGCAGCTGTCGCGGGATCTCGGCGTGGCCGTCGGCAACTTCGCCCGCGACGGCGGCAAGTTCGGCGGCGCGGCGCAGGCGTACTTCAAGAGTCCCGCGTGGAAGCAGAGTCCGCCGCGTCTGCTGATCTGGGAGATGGACGAACGCGACCTGGGCGCGCCCCTGGCCGCCGAGGACCGCGTGGGGTTCTGAGCGTCGCGGCGTCCCGCCCGCGACAGCCCGGCCCAGTGGCGGGCAGTAATATATCGGCGGCAGGGGCAGGTTGGCGCCGATCATCGCGTCAAGCCGTGGTGCCCGGGAGAGACGAAGGACATCATGCGAGGTTTCAGGAACGCGCTCGCGCTGGGGTTGCTGGCCGCGATGCCCGTGTTGGCGCAAGGGCAGGGCCAGCGCCGGGTCGAACCGCCGGCCACGGCCGAGGGCTCCACCGCCACGCCGGCAAAGCCGGCGGGCAGCATCACGCCGGCCACCGATCCCGCCGCGATCGGCCGCAATGTCCTGAATGCCGGTCCCGACCCGCGCGTGCGCCTGGACGGCCTGTCGCTCGACCACGCCGCCATTTTCGGCACCGACGATGAAGGCGAGCAGGCCGTGCTGGACAACGAGCGCGCGTTGCAGGCGCAGCGCGATCAGCTGCAGGTGCTGGAGCGTCTCTTGACGCAGAAGCCGGCCGCGGTCGACCCCTATCCGCCGGCGATGATCCCCCTGAACAACGGCGCGCCGATGAACATGGCGCCGCTCGCCCCGACGCCGTCGGGCTCGCAGCTGGGCGGCGCCGCCCAGCGCAGCGTGGACACGATGCAGCGTCGGGTCGATGATCTGCGGCGCGACGCCGACACGATGCGGCAGGGCGGACGCTAGGCGTTCTGTCCGCGTGGCGATGCGCCGCGCCGTCCGTTTGAACCCGCCGGTGAACCCGCCACGCCTGTCGGGCGGTCAGCCCCGCCGCGCCAGCTCCCGCAAGCGCCCGGCGATCCCGGTCGGGAAGTAGTAGACCGACAGCACGAACAGGATGCCCAGCCACAGCAGCCAGCGGTCCGGCTCGAACAGCAGCGCCAGCGGCGCCACGCCGGCGACGGCGTCATGGATCACGTGCAGTCCGTCCTGCAGATAGCTCTGCGCGAACACGAACAGGCTGGCGCCGATCACCGCGCCGTACATCGTGCCCATGCCGCCGATCACCACCATCAGCAGGATGTTGAGCATGATCTCGAACGACAGCGACGTGTCCGGGCCGTTGTAGCGCAGCCAGAGCGCATACAGCGCGCCGGCCAGCGTGGCGAACGCCGCCGCCAGCAGGTTCGACAGGCTGCGGTACAGCACCGTGCGGTAGCCGATGGCCTCGGCGCGGAACGGATTCTCGCGGATCGCCTGCAGCACCCGGCCGAACGGCGAATTGACGATGCGCAGCAGCATCAGGAACAGCCCCACGCAGACCGCGGCGATCAGGTAGTAGGTGATGATGCGGCCGTCGATGGTCACGCCGAACAGCGGCTCGGCGAACGGCCGGTAGGCCGGGCGCAGCATCTGCGGCACCTTGAAGTTCAGGCCGTCCTCGCCGCCGGTCAGGTCGGACAGCTGCGACACCAGCGTCTGGAACGCCGCCGCGACCGCCAGCGTGATCATGGCGTAGAAGATAGCGCGCACGCGCAGGCTGGCCAGGCCGATCACCAGCGCGAACACCAGCGACACGACCAGTCCCGCGGCCGTCCCCGCCAGCACCGACAGCCAGCTGGCGTCCATGCGCAGGCTGGCGATCGCCACGCCATAGGCGCCGATGCCGAAGAACATGGTGTGGGCGAAGCTGACGATGCCGGTGTAGCCCAGCAGCAGGTCATAGCTGGCGACCAGGATCACGAACACCAGGATTTTGGCCGCCACGGCCAGCGACTTGGGGCCGGGAAACAGGAACGGCGCGGCGGCCAGCGCGATGACGATGGCGACCAGCATGACCGCCAGCAGCGTGCTGCGCGGAGGATCGCCGGAAAGCAGGCGGAAGGACATAAGGGCGATTCCTAGCGATTCGTGACCGGATACACGCCCTGCGGGCGCCACAGCAGGATGGCGACCATCAGCGCGATGTTCGAGAACAGCGCGGCCTTGGGCATCAGGAAGCCGGTGTAGTTGGCCATCAGCCCGACCAGCAGCGCGCCGATCAGGCAGCCCACCGTCGAGCCCAGTCCGCCGATCATGATGACGATGAAGATCAGCACGTTCACCTGCGCGCCCAGCTGCGGCACGATGGATTGCTGGTACAGCCCCCACAGCACGCCGCCCAGGCCGGCCAGCATCGAGCCGGCCACGAACACGCCGACGAACAGATGGCGGATGCGGTAGCCCAGGCTCTCGACCATCTCGCGGTCCTCGACCCCGGCGCGGATCAGCAGGCCGAGCTTGGTGCGGTTCAGCAGCCACAGCATGCCGCCCAGCACCGCCAGGCCCACCACCAGCGCGACGATGCGGAATTTCTCGATGGCGGCGTCGCCGACCAGCAGCGCGCCGCGCAACGCCTCGGGCAGGGGCAGCGACAGCGTCTGCGGACCCCACAGCATCTTGATGATCTCTTCGCCGATGATCATGCCGCCCATGGTGATGAGGATCTGCTTGAGGTGCTGGCCATAGACCGGCCGCACGATCACGCGCTCGAACGCCACGCCCACCGCGCCGGCCACCAGCATGCCGACGATCATGGCGGGCAGCACCGCGGCCAGGTTCAGCCACAGGCTGCCGGTCTGGGTCCAGTCGGACATCGCGCCGAGCACCGTGGCCGCCATGTAGGCGCCGATGGCGATGAACAGGCCGTGGCCGAAGTTCAGCACGTCCATCAGGCCGAACACCAGCGTCATGCCGGAGGCCACGATGAAGATGATCATGCCCATCGCCAGGCCGGCGAAGGTCAGCGTCACCCAGGTCGAGAACGAGCCGACCAGCGGCAGCGCGATGGCGGCCAGCGCCAGCACCAGCAGCGCCGGGCGCAGATCGGCGCGGGTCTGCGGCAGCGGCGTATCGATATCGGCGGCGCTCATTGGTGCGCTCCCAGCGACAGGCCCAGCAGGCGGGTCTGCAGCGCGTCGTCGTGCGCCAGCTCGGCCATGCCGCCGGCGTGCACCACCCGGCCGTTGTCCATGACCGCGACGTGGTCGCCCACCTGGCGCGCGAAATTGAAGTTCTGCTCCACCAGCAGGATGGTGGTGGAGGCCTGCTTGAGTTCGATGAAGGCGTCGATCATGTTCTGGATGATGGCGGGCGCCAGGCCCTTGCTGGGCTCGTCGACCAGCAGCAGGCGGCGCGGCTCGATGATGGCGCGCGCGACCGCCAGCATCTGCTTCTGGCCGCCTGACAGCTTGCCGGCGGGGTATAGCCAGAATTTGCGCAGCGCGGGGAAGAAGCCGAAGATCCATTCCAGCCGCGCGGTGTCCAGCTGCGCGGCGCTGCGCGCCTGGCGCGCGGCCAGCAGGATGTTCTCTTTCACCGACAGGTCGGCGAAGATGCCCATGTTCTCCGGCACGTAGGCGATGCCCTGGCGCGCCATGTCGGGCGGCGAGGTGCGCACGCCCGGGCCGCCGACCGCGGCGCCGTCAAAGCCGATGTGGCCCTGCGTGGCCTTCCACAGGCCCATGATGGTGCGCAGCGTGGTGGTCTTGCCGGCGCCGTTGCGGCCCAGCAGCATGGTGACGCCCGCGGCCGGCACCGACAGGTCCACGCCGTGCAGGATGTGATACGCGCCGATGTGCGTGTGCACGTCCTTCAGTTCCAGCAAGGTGGCCGCGCTCATGTCGTCTTCTCCGGCAGGGCGGCGCCCAGGTAGGCCTGCTGCACGATCGGCGAGGCGATCACCTCGGCGGGCTCGCCGTCGGCCATCAATTCGCCGTTGTGCAGCACCACGATGCGGTCCGCCAGTTCGCGCACCACGTCCATCTTGTGCTCCACCAGCAGGATCGTCTTGGACGCGTCGGCCTTGATCTCGCGGATCAGGTCCAGCACCACGGGCACGTCATCCACGCTCATGCCGGCGGTGGGCTCGTCGAACATGAACACCTGCGGCTCCAGCGCGATCAGCATGGCGATCTCGAGCTTGCGCTGGTCGCCGTGCGGCAGGTCGGCCGCGGCCTGGTCGCGGCGGGCCGTCAGGCGGGTGCGTTCGAGCAGCGCGTCGGCGCGCGCCAGCAGCGCCGGGTCATCGTCCCAGGTGCGCCAGAAGCGGATCTGGCGCCAGCCCAGACCCTGCTGGCGCGACTGCAGCGCCAGCCGCACGTTCTCGCGCACCGACAGGCGCGGGAACAGCTGCGTCAGCTGGAAGGCGCGCCCCAGGCCGGCATGCATGCGCGCCGGCGCCGACAGGCCGGTCAGGTCGCGGCCGTTCAGGTGCACCGAACCGGCGCTGGCGCGCAGCTGCCCCGAGATCAGGTTGAAATAGGTGGTCTTGCCCGCGCCGTTGGGCCCGACGATGGCCGTCAGGCTGCCCGGCGCGAAGCGGCAGCTCACCGCGTTGACGGCCACGTGGCCGCCGAAGCGGATCGTGAGCGATTGGGTTTCCAGCATGAAGGGCAGGGCTCAGCGTTTGTTCTGGATCGGCACCGCCATCTGGTCGGGCGTGATTTCCTTGACCAGATCCTGCACCGCCCACGGCACCGAGGCGTCGTTCTTGATGCGGAAGTGGTACATCGACTGCATGGCCTGGTGGTCTTCCGGGCGGAAGGTCATCTTGCCCTTGGGCGTGTCGAAGCTCATGCCTTCCATCGTCTTGATGAGCGTGTCGGTGTCGCTCTTGCCGGCGCTCTTGTTCAGCGCCGTCACGATGGCGATGGCGGCCGACATGCCGCCGGCGGTGAAGAAGTCCGGCGGCTGGCCGTAGCGCTTCTGGTGCTCGGCCACCAGCCAGTCGTTGATCGGGTTCTTGGGGATGCCGTAGTAGTAATAGGTCGCGCCTTCCATGCCGGCCAGCGACTTGAGCGGCGTCATCGCGGCCAGCGTGTTGCCGCCGGTGGCGATCTCGATGCCGAAGCGCTTGGGGTCGAGATCGGCGATCTTGAATGGATTGCCGGCGCCGGCCCACAGGATGAAGATGATCTTGCGGCCCGGCTTGTCCTTGAGCGCGTCGAACAGGCGTTGCGCGCCGGCGGTGAAGTCGGTGGCGTTGGCCGGCAGGTATTCCTCGTGCACGATCTTGGCCTGCTTGAGCGCGCCCTTGAAGGCCTTGACGCCGTCGCGGCCGAACGCGTAGTCCTGCGCCAGCATGGCGATGGACGTATCCGGCTGGTCGAAGGCGACGGCGTTGGCGATGGCGTCCTGCGACGAATTGCGGCCGGTGCGGAAGATGTACTTGTTCCACTTGTCGCCGGTGATCGAGTCGGCCACCGCCGGCTCCACCAGCAGGATCTTCTCGTATTCCTCGGCGATCGGCAGCATGGCCAGCGCCACGCCCGACGAGGTCGGCCCCACCGCGATGTCGGCGTTGTCATCGGCGTAGGCCGAGGCGAGCTGGGCGCGGGCGACGTCGGGCTTGCCCTGGTTGTCCTTCTCGATCACGCGGATCTTGCGTCCGGCCACCGTCATGGTGCCCTGCGTGGCGTATTCCAGGCCCAGCATCAGGCCGTTGTGGGTCTGCTTGGCATAGGCCTCCAGCGGCCCGGTCTTGTCGTAGACGTGCGCCACGACGAAGTCCTTGGCCATGGCGGCCGAACTCAGGCACAGGCCGGCCAGCGCGGCGAGCAGGATGCGTTTCATGGGAGTCTCCTTGTTCAGAGGGCGCCGGCGGCTGCGTCGGCGGCCGGCGTGGCGAGAAATTGGCGGACGGCGTCGATCTGCGGCGCGACGTTCAAGGCCGGCGCATGGCCGCAGTCCGGGAAGTCGATGCGCTGCGCGCGCGGGCCGCGGCGGGTCATGGCCTCGGCGACCTCGGGCAGCAGCAGATCGGAATCGGCGCCGCGCAGCAGCAGCAGCGGCATGCGCAGGCTGTCGTATTCGGCCCAGCGTTCATAGTCCGCGGGGTGGTGGTGGAACTGACCGACGATGGCCGGATCGTAATGCGCCGTGACGCGGCCGTCGGGCAGGCGGCGCACCGAGGTCTCGGCCATGCGGCGCCATTGCTCGTCGCTCTGCCAGCCATACGGCTTGTAGGCGGCGCGCAGCCAGGTCTCCAGTTCGGTGACGGTGTCGAAGGCCGGCGGATTGCCGGCATAGGCCAGGATGCGGTCGATGGCCGGCTGCGGCAGCGACGGCCCGATGTCGTTGACCACCAGGTGCGTGATGCGGTCCTTGAGTGTGGTGGCGGCGGCGTACATGCCGGTGGCGCCGCCCATCGAGGTGCCGACCCAGCGCACCCGGTCCAGCCCCAGGCCGTCGAGCAGGGCGCGCGCCAGCCGCGCGTAGAAGTCCAGCCGGTACTCGGCCACCGGATCGGGGCTCCATTGCGACAGCCCGCGCCCGATCGTGTCGGGGCAGATGATGCGGTAGTCGCCGGCCAGCGCCTGCGCCAGCTCGTCGAAGTCGCGGCCGGTCCGGGCCAGGCCGTGCCACATGATGAGCGCGGGGGCGTCCGGACGGCCCCATTCGGTGTAATGCAGCTCGCGGCCTTCGCAGCGCAGATAGCGCGAAGCCGGCGTGTGGCGAGCGGCCTGTGCGGGCGCGTTGGCCATGCGTCTCCTCCCGGGTCGTCCAGGTTGTATGCTTGTGGCGCTGACTATAGACTTGCGCAAGGCGCGGCCACAATGCGCCGGACCACCCGCGGCAGGGTGAGTCAAGAATATGTAGACGCAGGGTCACGAGCCCCCGCCGACCCCCGCGAACCAGGAGACCGCGCCATGCCCGACACGGAATTCGCCACTTCGGCCATCGCTGGCGCCGAGCGGTACGAGCAATGGCGCGCGGCCCTGTCGGATGCCTTCGGGCCGTTCGAGGTGCACCATGGCCAGCAGGCCGGCCAGTTCGCCGGTCACGTGCGCTACGTGCGGCGCGCCAGCCTGCAGTTCAACGACCTGCACTATCAGGGACAGAAGATCGAGCGCACCGCCGGCAATGCCTCGCGGCTGGACCAGGAGTTCTACACCTTCGGCCTGCCGCTGGCCGGGCCGCTGGCCGTGGTGCAGCAGGGCCGCGAGTTCCAGGTCGAGCCCGGCTGCGTCTACCTGATGAACCAGAGCCTGCCTTACCAGGCCACCGCGCTCGGCGCCGACGGCTACCGCAGCCTGAGCGTGTCGTTCCCGCGCAGCGCGCTGTCGCAGCGCGATTCGCGCATCGGCCCCTTCTACAAACTGCGCGTCGACGACGGGTCGCCGCGCGGCGCGATGCTGGCCAGCTACATGGACCACCTTTTCAAAGGGCTGGACGGCTGGTCGCCGGCCGAGGCGGCCGAGCTGGGCGAACGGCTGATCGACCTGATCGTGCTGTTCCTGGTGCAGCCGGGGCAGGGCCACGCCTCGGAAGCCGACAGCAGCGTGACGATGGCGCATCGCCAGCGCGCCATGGCCTACATCCGCCAGCACCTGGCCGACCCGGCGCTGTCGCCGCAGCGGGTGGCGCAGGGCTGCGGCCTGTCGGTGGCCTACCTGCACCGCATCTTCCAGGCGGGCGACCTGTCGGTGGAAAGCTTCGTCTTCGACCAGCGCCTGGAGCGCTGCCGCGAACTGCTGCTGAACCCGGCGCAACGCCACCGCGGCATCGCCGAGTTGGCGTACCAGGCCGGCTTCGCCCATCCCTCGCATTTCAGCCGGCTGTTCAAGCGCCGCTTCGGCGTGTCGCCGCGCGAATGGCGCGCGCGCGGCTAGGTTCGCGCCGCGCAATGAAAAAGGCCCGCTCGCGCGGGCCTTGTCGCATCGGGCCGGCGGCCCGCGGTTCGATCAGAACGGCGACGGCGTGGTCGACAGGTTGACCAGGCTGTTGGTCTTCAGGTCCAGGCGGATGTGCTCGGACGGCAGGCCATCGGCCAGCTTCAGCATGATCGCCATCAGCGGCTTGAAGCGCGCCTTGAACATGTCGGCCGGGGTATTGGCGTCGCTGACCCGGTCGCCGTTCATCTGCATGCTGGCGTTGGTCTGGCTCAGGGCCTGGGCCAGCAGCTTGTACTGGCTGGCGCGCTGCGCCGGGATGTCGGCGTAGGCCAGGTCGCCGGCGTTGGCCAGGCGCACGAAGTCGCCCGCCATGTCCAGCGCCTTCCACTTGGCGAAGTCGGCCAGCTGCATGCCGTTGGCCTGCGCCAGCGCCCGGGCGCGGGTGGTGGCGTCGGCCATGTCGCCGGCGAAGGCCGGGTTGCTGGCGGTCGGGCCGCCCGCGACGTACAGGCAGTTGAAGAACTCGGGCGTCAGCTGGGCGCGGTCGCCGGTGTTCTGCAGTTCGCCCAGCGTCACCGAAGTGCGCAGCTGCGACAGCACCAGCAGGTCGGCGCCGGTCAGCGGGCTCTTGACCAGCTCGCGCATTTCGCAGCGCCAGTCATCGTTCAGCAGGCGCAGGCGCACCAGTTCGCTCATGTAGCGGTAGTTGAAGTCGCCGTAGTCCTTGGCATCCAGGATCGACACGTCCCAGCGCGGCGGCACGTTGTAGGCGTGCTCGGCGCGGTACAGGTCGAACAGTTCGTCAAAGCGCGGCACCTTGTCCAGGCGGATGGTCTGCAGCTCGATCTGGTCGGCGCCCTGCATCGTCATCAGCTTGTATGCCGGCACGTAGGCCGCCATCGACGGCGCCTGGATGTTGAACAGCGCCTTGTCGCCGCCGTAGTTGCGCGACGCGGTGTCGTTGAAGTGCATGTGGCCGCCCACGTGCACCTTCAGGCCGGTGTCGGCCAGCGCGCGCGTGGTGTTCTCGGCCGGGCGGCGCACCATCTGCATCTTGTTGGCGCCCAGCAGCGCCTCGATGTCATCGGACGCGCCGTTGAAGAACTCGGTCATCGGGAAATGGCTGAACGCCACCACCTGCTTGCCCTGCGCCTTGCCGCGCGCCACCACATCGGCCAGCCACTTGATGACGTGCGCCTTGTGCGTGAGCATCTTGTTGTAGCCCTGGTCGCCCGAGCCGGTGAAGTCGTTGGCGCCGTTGCCGGTCGGCACGTAGACGTTGGCGTCGATGCCGACCAGCCACACGCCCTTGACCGGCTCGACCACGTACGAGGTGTCCGGCACCATCTTGCAGAAGGTGTAGTTGGCCGGCTTGTTCGGGCCGCCGGTGCCTTGCGCGCAGATCTCGTACTGGCGGTTGATCCAGCTGGCCTGCGACAACGCGGTGTTGTAGTTGTAGTCCTCGTACTTGTAGCTGCTGTACGGGGTCTCGTAGTACAGGTATTCGGGCTTGGGCATGAAGCCGTGCTGGGTCAGGGCGTCGGTGATGCCCGCGTAGCCCATGTGCAGCACTTCCTCGGTGCAGTAGGTATCGCCCACGCGCGCCCAGTCGCCGGCATAGGGCGTGCTGCAGGCGGCGTTGCCGCCGCGGCTGTAGATCGGCTGCGAGAAGCCGATGTCGCCGGTCACCGGATCGAGGCCCAGGTAGTCGCTCTTGCCGTTGGCTTGGTTGAAGGGCCGCACCGGGTCATGGTTGCCGGGGGGCGGCGAAGAACTGGATGCCATGCTTGCGCGTGTACTCGTCCATGATCTTGACCAGGCCGCGCATGTGCACCGGCTGGCCGTCGTCGGAGAAGTCGCCGGGCAGGGCGATGTACTTCACGCCGCGCGCCACCGCGTCGTCCAGCGCGGCCAGGAAGGCGAAGTAGTTCTCGTTGAACAGGCGCGTCGACGTCAGCTGCGCGTACATCGTGCGGATGGTGGCGTTGTCGCCGCGCTTGGGGTTCGGGATGCCCGGGAACGAGCCGTCCTTGAAGTCCGCGTAGATGTCGTGGAAGTGGATGTCGGGCATGAACGCGACCTGGATCGCGGCCGGCTGTACCACCGGCGTTTCGGCGGTCGGCGATTTGTCGTCGTCATCCTTGTCGCCACCACAGGCGGCCAACAGACCCATGAGCGCGGCCGCGCCCAGCGCGCGCGCGCTTTGCTGATATCGATGCATTGTGCTTCTCTGATTGGAACGGATTTTTCTTCAGGCGCGTTTTCCCTGTTCCTGGGAGGTGCCGCCCGCGAGTGAGGCGCAATCCTCGCCGGCCAGGATTACAGCAACATGAAAGAATGGCGCCAAAGTGAGAAACAATCGCGCGGCGAGGGCGAAAAAAAAGCCCCTTGCGGGGCTTTTCGGGACTGATGCAACAGCGATCAGATATGCGTGATGAACTTGGTGACCAGGTAGCCATCGAACGTTTCGAGGCCGCCTTCGCTGCCGATGCCGCTGTCCTTGATGCCGCCGAACGGCGTCTCGGCCAGCGCGCTGCCGAAGTGGTTGATGTTGACCATGCCGGCTTCCAGGCCGTTGGAGACCTTGGTGGCGGTCTGCAGCGAGTTGGTGAAGACGTAGGAAGACAGGCCGAACGGCAGGCTGTTGGCGCGCGCCAGCACTTCATCGGTGTCGGTGAAGCGGACCACCGGCGCCACCGGACCGAAGGGCTCTTCGGTCATCAGCATGGAGTTGTCGGGCAGGTCGGTCACGACCGTGGGGGCGAAGAAGAAGCCCTTGCGGTCCAGCGGGCCGCCGCCCACCACCACCTTGCCGCCATGCTTCTTGGCGTCGTCGATGAAGGCGCTCATGGCGGGCACGCGGCGCTCGTGCGCCAGCGGGCCCATGTCGGTGCCGGCTTCCAGGCCGTCGCCGACCTTGATGTTCTTGAGCACGTCGGAGAAGCGCGCCAGGAACTGTTCGTAGGCGCCGTTCTGCACGTAGAAGCGGGTCGGCGAGACGCACACCTGGCCGGCGTTGCGGACTTTGAACTTGGCCAGCATGGTGGCGGCGCGGTCGATGTCGGCGTCGTCGAACACCAGCACCGGCGAGTGGCCGCCCAGTTCCATCGTGACGCGCTTCATGTGCGCGCCGGCCAGCGCGGCCAGCTGCTTGCCCACCGGCACCGAGCCGGTGAACGAGACCTTGCGCACGATCGGCGAACGGATCAGGTAGTCGGAAATCTTGGCCGGTTCGCCCCAGACGATGTTCAGGCAGCCCTTGGGCAGGCCGGCGTCGTGGAACATGCGGGCGATCGCCATGACGGCGCTGGGCGAGTCTTCCGGACCCTTCAGCACCACCGTGCAGCCGGCGCCGAGGGCGGCGGCGATCTTGCGGATGGCCTGGTTGTAGGGGAAGTTCCAGGGCGTGAAGGCGGCGCAGACGCCGATCGGCTCGCGCACCACGATCTGGCGCACGTCGGGGTTGCGCGGCGGGATCACGCGGCCGTAGATGCGGCGGCATTCCTCGGCGTGCCAGTCGGCGTGCTCGGCGCAGGAGGTGACTTCGCCGATGGCTTCGGCCAACGGCTTGCCCTGGTCCAGCGTCATGTTGCGGCCGATTTCCTTGGCGCGCTCGCGCGACAGGGTGGCGACCTTGCGCAGGATGGCCGAACGATCCATGGGAGACGATTTCTTCCAGGATTCGAACGCGCGCTGGGCGGCGGCTAGCGCACGGTCCAGATCCGCTTCGGTGGCGTGAGGCAGCTGGCCGAGCACTTCCAGCGTGGCCGGGTTGATGACGTCCTGGGTGCGCCTGCCCTCGCCGGCGACGAATTCGCCGTCGATATACAGCGCCAACTGTTCATACATGCCTGTCTTTCCTTGCGAAATAGGAGTGGGTAGCGATCGCAATCGCCCGTGCCAGTCTAAACCAGCTTGTCCGCCGCGGGGAGGTCCAATCCCCGCCGCCGGCTAGGAGCCAATGGCCGGTACTTGCGCCCCGGGGGCGCCATGGACAAAATGGTGCATCTTTGGCTGTCTATATAGATAACTATTGTGCAACCCGTCGATACGCGTCCGCCCAGCCAGCCCAGTGTCTATTCCCGCGTCTTTTTCCGTTTCATCGATTGGTTGCGCCACCGTATCGCACAGTCCTCCCTGGTGGGCGACCACCCGATCTTCCAGAACAGCCAGTTCCCCTGGATCGCCCGCCTCGAGGCCCAGGCGCCCGCCATCCGCGCCGAACTGATGGCCCTGCTGGCCGAGCGCGAGCAGCTGCCGTCCTTCCATGAACTGTCCCCGGATGTTGGCATGATCACCTCCGACGACCAGTGGAAGACCTTCGTCTTCATGGGCTACGGCCTGCGCTCGGACCGCAACCTGGCGCGCTGCCCAGCCACCGCCCGGGCGCTGCGCGAGATTCCCGGCCTGCGCACCGCGTTCTATTCGATCCTCGAACCGGGCAAGCGCATTCCCCTGCACACCGGCCCGTACAACGGCGTCCTGCGCCTGCACCTGGGGCTGCTGGTGCCGCAGCCTGCGGAACGCTGCTGGATCGAGGTGGGCGGCGAGCGCTACCACTGGAAGGAAGGCCAGGCCGTGGTGTTCGACGATCTCTACCCGCACCAGGTGCACAACGACACGGACGGCACCCGCGCGGTGCTGTTCATCGACTTCGAGCGTCCCTGCCGGGCGCCGATCCGCTGGCTCAACCGGCTGGTGCTGATGGCGGCGCCGTTCACCGACGAGATCCGGCGCGGCAAGGCCAACCACGACGCCTGGGAGCGCAACTACTACCGAAATAAAACGGGGTCAGACTAAATCGACCCCCGGGAGGGTGGAAAAGAGACAGTTGTCCACAGGCACTGTCGCGTATTTGCTCACTCTCTCAACAAAGGCCTTGCGCTCAAAATCTAACCAGGATAGAATGGTCAGCTTTCCCAGATTGTCGATTGGCCAGGAACTAGCCGGGCCAACGTGTTGGGGGAATACCCGCAGGATTTCAACCCAGGGTCGTTGCGTTGCCACCAGTTGATGGCGTTCGATGCGAAAGCTCGATGCGCCAGCCAACAATAAAGCAGGGCGGCTGACCTGACGGGACCAAAACTGGCAGGAATTGCAGTGTTCCCTTTTTTGGGGAAAACCGTATTTCCAGTTAAGTTGGAACAGGAAAAATCATGATCCAAATGCAGACCACGCTGGACGTGGCCGATAACACTGGTGCGCGTCATGTCATGTGCATTAAGGTGCTCGGTGGCTCCAAGCGCCGTTATGCCGGTATCGGCGACATCATCAAGGTGAGCGTCAAAGATGCGGCTCCGCGCGGACGCGTCAAGAAAGGCGAAATTTACAATGCCGTGGTGGTTCGTACCGCCAAGGGCGTGCGCCGTAAGGACGGTTCGCTGATTCGTTTCGGTGGCAATGCCGCCGTGTTGCTCAATGCCAAGCTGGAGCCCATCGGCACCCGCATCTTCGGACCCGTTACGCGTGAACTGCGTACCGAGAAGTTCATGAAGATCGTGTCGCTGGCCCCGGAAGTGCTGTAAGGAGCCCT
Organism: Achromobacter sp. 2789STDY5608615; assembly: GCF_001298995.1. Taxonomy (NCBI): domain Bacteria; kingdom Pseudomonadati; phylum Pseudomonadota; class Betaproteobacteria; order Burkholderiales; family Alcaligenaceae; genus Achromobacter; species Achromobacter sp. 2789STDY5608615. The sequence continues at coordinate 218,367 of NZ_CYTY01000004.1, read as the reverse complement.
ACGATGAACAACATTCGTAAAGGCGACGAAGTCATCGTCCTGACCGGCCGCGACAAGAAGCGTCGCGGTACCGTGCTGGCGCGCGTCGATGCCGACCACGTTCTGGTCGAAGGCGTCAACGTCGTCAAGAAGCACGTGAAAGCCAACCCGATGGCCAACAACCCGGGTGGCATCGTCGAAAAGACCATGCCGATCCACATCTCGAATGTGGCGCTCTTCAACCCCGCTACCGGTCGTGGCGACCGCGTCGGCGTGCAAGAAGTCGAAGGCCGCAAGGTTCGCGTGTTCCGTTCCAATGGTGCCGTTGTCGGCGCCAAGGCGTAAGGGGCGATAGACATGTCTCGTTTGCAAGATTTCTACAAGAGCAAGGTCGCTGGCGACCTGCAGGCCAAGTTCGGCTACAAGAGCGCCATGGAAGTGCCGCGCATCACCAAGATCACCCTGAACATGGGTGTCTCGGAAGCCGTCGCCGACAAGAAGGTCATCGAGCACGCTGTCTCGGACCTGACCAAGATCGCTGGCCAAAAGCCTGTCGTGACCAAGACCAAGAAGGCTATCGCCGGTTTCAAGATCCGCGAAAACTACCCGATCGGTTGCATGGTCACGCTGCGTGGTCAACGCATGTACGAATTCCTGGATCGCCTGGTGGCGGTTGCGCTGCCTCGCGTGCGCGACTTCCGCGGCATCTCGGGTCGTGCTTTCGACGGCCGTGGCAACTACAACATCGGGGTGAAAGAGCAGATCATTTTCCCCGAAATCGAGTACGACAAGATCGACGCGCTGCGTGGGCTGAACATCAGCATCACCACCACCGCGAAGACCGACGAAGAAGCCAAGGCGCTGTTGACGGCCTTCAGCTTCCCGTTCCGTAACTAAGGGGCTGATGACGTGGCTAAACTTTCCCTCATCAATCGCGACATCAAGCGCGCCAAGCTGGCTGACAAGTTCGCTGCCAAGCGCGCTGAGTTGAAGTCGATCATCGACGACCAGTCGAAGACCGACGAAGAACGTTACCAAGCTCGGCTGAAGCTGCAACAGCTGCCGCGCAATGCCAACCCGACGCGTCAACGTAACCGTTGCGTGGTCACCGGTCGTCCGCGCGGTGTGTTCCGCAAGTTCGGCCTGACGCGCCACAAACTGCGTGAAATGGCGATGAAGGGTGAAATCCCCGGCATCACCAAGGCCAGCTGGTAGGAGAACGAATATGAGCATGAGCGATCCCATCGCCGATATGCTGACCCGCATTCGCAATGCGCAGCAAGTGGACAAAGTTACGGTGAACATGCCCTCCTCGAAGCTGAAGGCGGCCATTGCCGCTGTGCTGAAGGACGAAGGCTACATCGACAGCTTTGAAATCAAGGGCACCCAGGCCAAGCCTGAGCTCGAGATCACCCTGAAGTACTACGCTGGCCGTCCGGTCATCGAGCGCATCGAACGTGTTTCGCGCCCCGGTCTGCGTATCTACAAGGGCCGTACCAGCATTCCTCAGGTCATGAACGGCCTGGGCGTGGCTATCGTGTCGACCTCGCGCGGCGTCATGACCGACCGTAAGGCTCGCGCCAACGGCGTCGGCGGCGAAGTGCTGTGCTACGTGGCCTAAGGAGAAATTCGAATGTCACGTATCGCTAAGTATCCGGTCGACCTGCCCAAGGGTGTCGAAGCTGACATCAAGCAGGATCAGATCACCGTCAAGGGCCCGCTGGGCTCCCTGACCCAAGCCCTGACTGGCGACGTCACGGTCGCGTTGGACAACGGCAAGCTGACGTTTGTTGCCGCCAACGAAACCCGCCACGCCAACGCCATGTCGGGTACCGTGCGCGCGCTGGTGGCCAACATGGTCAACGGCGTGAGCAAGGGATTCGAGCGCAAGCTGAATCTGGTTGGCGTGGGTTACCGCGCCTCGATTCAAGGCGACGCCGTTAAGCTGCAGCTCGGTTTCTCGCACGACGTTTTGCACAAGTTGCCGGCCGGTATCAAGGCCGAATGCCCCACCCAGACGGAAATCGTCATCAAGGGCTCCAACAAGCAAGTCGTCGGCCAGGTGGCCGCTGAAATCCGCGCGTACCGCGAACCCGAACCCTACAAGGGCAAGGGCGTGCGTTACTCGGACGAACGCGTCGTCATCAAAGAAACCAAGAAGAAATAACGGCGCACGCAAGGACGAATCATGGACAAAAAAGTTTCCCGTTTGCGTCGTGCGGTTCCTACCCGCCGGAAGATCAACGAGCTGCGCGTTCATCGCCTCTCGGTTTTCCGCTCGAACCAGCACATCTACGCCAATATCATTTCGCCGGAAGGCGATCGCGTTCTGGTCAGCGCCTCGACGGTGGAAGCCGAAGTGCGCGCCCAGCTGGCTGGTCAGACCGGCCAAGGTGGCAACAAGGCCGCCGCTTCGCTGGTTGGCAAGCGCGTGGCCGAAAAGGCCAAGGCTGCCGGTATCGAACTGGTCGCTTTCGATCGCTCGGGCTTTCGTTACCATGGCCGCGTGAAAGCGCTGGCCGACGCCGCGCGTGAAGCCGGCCTGAAGTTCTAAGCGAGGATCTGTCAAATGGCTAAAGTACAAGGCAAGAACGCCGCGGAAAAAGAGAACGATGACGGCCTCCGCGAAAAGATGATCGCGGTCAACCGCGTGAGCAAAGTGGTCAAGGGTGGTCGCACCATGAGCTTTGCCGCGCTGACCGTGGTTGGCGATGGCGATGGCCGCGTCGGCATGGGCAAGGGCAAGGCGCGTGAAGTGCCGGTGTCGGTTCAGAAGGCTATGGAACAGGCCCGTCGCGGCATGTTCAAGGTGGCCCTGAAGAACGGCACGCTGCACCACACCGTGGTCGGCAAGCATGGCGCCGCCACCGTGCTGATTTCGCCCGCTGCTGAAGGTACCGGCGTCATCGCCGGCGGCCCGATGCGCGCTATTTTCGAAGTGATGGGTGTGCGTAACGTGGTTGCCAAGAGCCTGGGCTCGAGCAACCCCTACAACATGGTTCGCGCCACGTTGAACGGCCTGCGCGCCTCCCTGACCCCGGCGGATGTTGCTGCTAAGCGCGGCAAGACCGTCGAAGAGATCCTGGGGTAAATCATGGCTCAGAAGCAGATCAAAGTGACCCTCGTGCGCTCCGTGATCGGTACCAAGCAATCGCACCGTGACACGGTTCGCGGTCTGGGCTTGGGCCGTATCAACAGCAGCCGCGTGCTGGTCGATACGCCCGAGGTGCGTGGGATGATCCGTAAGGTGGATTATCTCGTTTCCGTCTCGGAAGCCTAAGGAATCACCATGTCGGATATGCAACTTAATTCGCTGAAGCCCGCCGAGGGCAGCAAGCACGCCAAGCGCCGCGTCGGCCGTGGCATCGGTTCGGGTCTGGGTAAGACCGCCGGCCGTGGTCACAAGGGTCAGAAGTCGCGCTCGGGCGGTTTCCATAAGGTTGGCTTCGAAGGCGGTCAAATGCCGCTGCAGCGTCGCCTGCCCAAGCGTGGTTTCACCCCGCTCGGTCAGCACCTGTACGCCGAAGTCCGTCTGTCGGACCTGCAAGCCGTGCCCGTCGACGAAATCGACGTGCAAGTGCTGAAGGCGGCTGGCGTGATTGGCCAGGCGGTTCGTTACGCCAAGGTCATCAAGTCGGGTGAACTCTCGCGCAAGGTCGTGCTCAAGGGCATTACCGCGACGGCCGGCGCTCGCGCCGCCATCGAAGCCGCGGGCGGCTCGCTTGCTTGATCACGAGGTGACGAGTGGCTAACGCGCAGGCATTGGGTAAAACCGGAACGCGGTACGGCGACCTCAAGCGCCGCCTCGTGTTCCTGGTGCTCGCCCTGGTGGTTTACCGTTTGGGTACACACATCCCCGTTCCGGGTATCAACCCGGACGCGCTGGCGGACTTGTTCCGTCAGAACCAGGGCGGGATCCTGGGCCTGTTCAACATGTTCTCGGGCGGGGCGCTCTCGCGCTTCTCGATTTTTGCCCTGGGGATCATGCCGTACATTTCGGCATCCATCATCATGCAGTTGATGTCGGTGGTGGTGCCGTCGCTGGAAGCGCTCAAGAAAGAGGGCGAGGCCGGCCGTCGGAAGATTACCCAATACACCCGCTATGGCACGGTCGTGCTGGCGCTGGTGCAGGCTGTGGGCATTTCGGTTGCGCTTGAGTCCCAGCAGGGACTTGTGATCGATCCGGGCATGCTGTTTCGCTTCACGACCGTCGTGACCCTGGTCACCGGCACCATGTTCGTCATGTGGCTGGGTGAGCAGATCACGGAACGCGGTCTCGGTAACGGGATTTCCATCCTGATCTTCGCAGGTATCGTTGCGGGTCTGCCCGCGGCGCTGGCTGCACTGTTGGACCTGGTTCGCACCAACGCGATGTCCGTGCTGTCGGCACTGTTCATCGTGGCCCTGGTGGTGCTGGTTACCGCTTTTGTGGTGTTCGTGGAACGCGGACAGCGCAAGATCACGGTGAACTACGCCAAGCGTCAGGTCGGCAACAAGGTCTACGGTGGTCAAAGCTCGCACCTGCCGCTGAAGCTGAACATGGCCGGGGTGATTCCGCCGATCTTCGCGTCGTCGATCATCCTGTTCCCGGCAACGATCACGAGCTGGTTCTCCAGCAGTGAGAACATGCGCTGGCTTAGCGACCTGGCTGCGGCCCTGTCGCCTCGTCAACCGCTCTACATCACGCTGTATTCGGTCGCGATTATTTTCTTCTGCTTTTTCTACACGGCTCTGGTGTTCAACAGCCGCGAAACGGCGGACAACCTGAAGAAGAGTGGTGCGTTTGTTCCGGGCATCCGTCCGGGCGAACAGACGGCCCGCTACATCGACAAGATCCTGATGCGTTTGACGCTCGCAGGTGCCATCTACATCACGTTGGTGTGCCTGTTGCCGGAATTCTTGGTGATGCGGTGGAACGTCCCCTTCTACTTCGGTGGTACGTCTCTGTTGATTATTGTGGTGGTGACGATGGATTTCATGGCGCAGGTCCAGGCCTACATGATGTCTCACCAGTACGACTCGTTGCTCAAGAAGGCTAACTTCAAGGGCGCGGGTTTGCCGATGCGGTAAGCAAAAGATGTCCAAGGACGACGTCATTCAGATGCAAGGCGAGGTTCTTGAGAACCTCCCGAACGCGACATTTCGCGTCAAGCTCGAAAACGGCCACGTGGTGTTGGGCCATATTTCCGGCAAGATGCGTATGCATTACATCCGGATCCTGCCGGGTGACAAGGTCACAGTGGAGCTCACGCCCTATGACCTGACGCGAGCCAGGATTGTTTTCCGCTCCAAGTGAGCGAAACCGGATTACGGAAAATTAGGAGTCAACCATGAAAGTAATGGCATCGGTTAAGCGGATCTGCCGCAACTGCAAAGTTATCAAACGTCACGGCGTGGTGCGCGTTATCTGCGCCGACCCGCGTCACAAGCAGCGTCAAGGCTAACTCGGGTTAGCGACTACGCAACGGATTTATTCAAGGAACAGTCATGGCCCGTATTGCTGGCATTAACATTCCGCCGCATCAGCACGCCGAGATCGGCCTGACCGCCATTTTTGGCATCGGTCGTACGCGCGCTCGCAAGATCTGCGAAGCGGCTAACGTCCCGTTTGACAAAAAGGTCAAGGATCTGAGCGACGCTGAACTGGAACGCGTCCGTGAACACGTTGGTGTGTTCACGGTCGAAGGTGACCTGCGTCGTGAAGTGCAGCTCTCGATCAAGCGTTTGATCGACCTGGGAACCTACCGCGGCATGCGCCACAAGCGCGGCCTGCCCGTGCGCGGCCAGCGCACTCGCACCAACGCCCGGACCCGCAAGGGCCCGCGTCGTGCTGCTGCGTCCCTGAAGAAATAATCGAGGAACTGGATTATGGCGAAAGCTTCCACCAGCGGCGCTTCGCGCGTGCGCAAAAAGGTCAAGAAGAACGTCTCGGACGGCATCGCGCACGTTCACGCTTCGTTCAACAACACCATCATCACCATCACCGACCGTCAGGGCAACGCTTTGTCGTGGGCCACGTCGGGCGGTGCTGGCTTCAAGGGTTCGCGTAAGTCGACCCCGTTCGCCGCGCAGGTCGCCGCTGAAACGGCCGGCCGTGTCGCGCTGGAATACGGCATCAAGACGCTGGAAGTGCGTATCAAGGGCCCCGGCCCCGGCCGTGAATCGTCGGTCCGCGCGCTGAACGCGCTGGGCATCAAGATCTCGTCCATCGCCGACATCACGCCCGTTCCGCACAACGGCTGCCGTCCGCCGAAGCGTCGTCGTATCTAAAGGGAATCCACATGGCACGTTATATTGGACCCAAATGCAAGCTCTCGCGCCGCGAGGGTACTGACCTGTTCCTGAAGAGCGCCCGTCGCTCGCTGGATTCCAAGTGCAAGCTGGATTCCAAGCCTGGCCAACACGGCCGCACTTCGGGTGCCCGCACTTCCGACTACGGCCTGCAGCTGCGCGAAAAGCAAAAGCTCAAGCGCATGTACGGCGTGCTGGAAAAGCAATTCCGCAAGTACTTCGCTGAAGCCGAGCGTCGCCGTGGCAACACCGGCGAAACGCTGATCCAGCTGCTGGAATCGCGCCTGGACAACGTCGTCTACCGCATGGGCTTCGGCTCGACCCGCGCCGAAGCTCGCCAGCTGGTGAGCCACCGCGCCATCGAGCTGAACGGCCACACCGCCGACATCGCTTCGATGCTGGTCAAGGCTGGCGACGTCATCTCGATCCGTGAAAAGGCCAAGAAGCAAGGCCGTATCAAGGAATCGCTCGACCTGGCCACCAGCATCGGCATCCCCCAGTGGGTGGAAGTCGACACGACCAAGCTGACCGGCACGTTCAAGTCGGCCCCCGATCGCGCTGACGTCGCTCGCGACATCAACGAATCGATGGTCGTCGAACTGTACTCGCGTTAATCACGCCTGCCGGCGCCTCCTTCGCAAGGTGCTGGCACGCTGGTTTCGCGACCGGTTTGCAAGTCTCGCAGCAGCCCGCTTTCCGCCATTCGGCGGGGCGGGCTTTGCGGTAAGTATCGGGCGGCTTTTTGCGCTGCCCGCGTTTCACGTTTCAACCTGTCCATCAGCCTTATCGGTGTAACGAGCCGAGGGTATTGAAAAGGAACACAGTACATGTCCACTCAAGGTTTCCTGAAGCCGCGCTCCATTGAAGTCGAACCGGTCGGCACCCACCATGCCAAGATCGTGATGGAGCCGTTCGAGCGCGGCTACGGCCATACGCTGGGCAACGCCCTGCGCCGCATCCTGCTGTCTTCGATGACCGGCTACGCGCCGACCGAAGTCCAGATGACGGGCGTGGTGCACGAATACTCGACCATCCCGGGCGTTCGCGAAGATGTCGTCGACATCCTGCTGAACCTGAAGGGCGTGGTCTTCAAGCTGCACAACCGTGACGAAGTCACCCTGGTCCTGCGCAAGACCGGCGCCGGCACCGTGCTGGCCAGCGACATCGAGCTGCCGCACGACGTCGAGATCATCAACCCCGGCCACGCCATCTGCAACCTGACGGACGCGGGCAAGCTGGAAATGCAGATCAAGGTCGAAAAGGGCCGCGGCTACGTGCCGGGCAACGTGCGCGCGCTGTCGGAAGACCGCACCCACACCATCGGCCGCATCGTCCTGGACGCCTCGTTCAGCCCGGTCCGCCGCGTCAGCTACGCGGTTGAAAGCGCCCGCGTGGAACAGCGCACCGACCTGGACAAGCTGGTCCTGGACATCGAAACCAACGGCGTCATCTCGCCCGAGGAAGCGGTGCGCCAGTCGGCTCGCATCCTGATGGACCAGATCTCGGTCTTCGCCGCCCTGGAAGGCGCTGGCGATTCGTACGAAGCCCCGGTCCGCGGCACGCCGCAGATCGACCCGGTGCTGCTGCGTCCGGTCGACGACCTGGAACTGACCGTGCGTTCGGCCAACTGCCTGAAGGCCGAAAACATCTACTACATCGGCGACCTGATCCAGCGCACCGAGAACGAACTGCTCAAGACCCCGAACCTGGGTCGCAAGTCGCTCAACGAGATCAAGGAAGTCCTGGCCGCACGCGGCCTGACGCTGGGCATGAAGCTCGAAAACTGGCCCCCGCTGGGCCTGGAGCGTCCGTAAGCCTTGCAGGGTGGCGCCCCTCTCGCGGGGGCGTTTCCCGCGGCGCCCGGCCTCACCGCCGGGCGGTTTGCGAAACCGTCGTAAAATGCACCGTTTTCCACCGGACCGCGGCCTGATTGCAGGTTGATAGAAGAGCCGGATAACCCGATGGCGGAAACGCCTTCATTAGATTCAAAGGATACTTATCATGCGTCACGGTAATGGCTTGCGTAAGCTCAACCGCACCAGCAGTCACCGTCTTGCCATGTTCCGCAACATGGCCGTTTCGTTGATCACCCACGAAGCCATCAAGACCACGCTGCCCAAGGCGAAAGAACTGCGCCGCGTCATCGAACCCCTGATCACGCTGGGTAAAGAACCCACCCTCGCGAACAAGCGTCTGGCTTTTGCCCGTCTGCGCGATCGCGACGCCGTGGTGAAGCTGTTCGCCGAAATCGGCCCGCGCTACGCGGCCCGCAACGGCGGCTACACCCGCGTGCTGAAGATGGGTTTCCGTCAAGGCGACAACGCTCCCATGGCTTTCATGGAGCTGGTCGACCGTCCGGAAGTCGATGAGGCCGCTGAGGACAGCGCCGAATAAGTTTCGGTGTCTAGATAAGCGACAAGGGCGGGTCTTCGGACCCGCCCTTGTTTTTTTGCGCGACGCTTGCGGATCGCCCAGACGGCGCAGGCGGGCCGATCGCTACGAGGCGTGCAGTTCCCCCCCGCAATTGCGCGGCGGTGGCCGCCAGGGCCTCCTGGGGCGCCTGCGGCGGCATGCGGAAGGTCAGGTCCTGCTGCTCGATGTACTGGGTCGAGGTCACGTCCTGCGGATGGTGCATGGGGATCACGTGCGCATGGGTGTGCGCCACGTGGATGCCGGTGAAGGCGAAGCCGACGCGGTCCACGCCGTAAAGCCGCTTCATGTGGCGCCCCAGCTTCTGCCCCAGGTTGACGATGTGGCCGGCCAGGTCGGCGGGCATGTCCTCGTAGTAGGGATAGTGCTGCTTGGGGATGATCAGCGTGTGCCCGGGGCGCACCGGCTGGATGTCCAGGAAGGCCATCAGGCGGTCGTCTTCGTGGATGATGTGGGCCGGGATCTCGTGGCGGGCGATGCGGCAGAACAGGCAGTTGTCGGACATGCTTGTCTCGGTGGGATGGGGTGCGCGATGGCCACGGGTCTGATTGTCGGCGGACGCGGGCGGCGATACCGATAAAATACCCCGAGTTACATCCCACACGGGTATTCCCAGGAGGCTCCATGTTGCGCGATGACGACGTCGTGCTGGTCATCAGCAATGCGCCGGACCTGTTGCTGGCCAAGCGCATCGCCCACGTGCTGGTCGAGGATGGCCTGGCCGCCTGCGTGAACCTTGGCGCGCCGGGCCTGTCCATCTACCAGTGGCAAGGCGAGGTGGAAGGGGCCGAGGAAATCCCCATCCACATCAAGACCACCTACGCGCGCCACCAGGCCGTGGTCCAGGCCCTGGCGCAGATGCATCCCTACGACGTGCCCGAAATCATCGTGCTGCCGGTCATCGGCGGCGCTGCGCCCTATCTCGACTGGGTGCGCCAGCAAACGGCCGTCGTGCAGAACAAGAGAGACTGATGTTGCAACCCGCGGTCCGAACCGGCGCACCGATGCGTGCCTTTTTCCCCAAGCTGCTGGCGCTGCTGGCCGTGGCCATGCTGTGGCTGGCCTGGAACGCGCCGGCGCGCGCCGAGGCCGAGTTCCTCGAGCCCGAAAAAGCCTTCGTCTTCAGCGCGGCGATGGCCACGCCCGATACCGTCGAGCTGCGTTTCCGCGTGGCGCCGGGCTACTACATGTACCGCGAGCGCTTCGGCATCAGCATCAGCCCGCTGGGCGCGGCCACGCTGGGCGAGCCGGTCTATCCCAAGGGCGACGTCAAATACGACCCGACCTTCGAGAAGGACATGGAGGTCTATCACCAGGACGTGGTGATCCGCGTGCCGGTGACGCCTGGCGGCCAGCCGTTCACGCTGACGCTGACCGGCCAGGGCTGCGCCGATGCCGGCCTGTGCTATCCGCCGATGGACAGCAGCGTGAAGCTGACGCCGGTGGCGGGCGGCTACGCGCTGGCGGGCAGCGGCGGCGCCTCGGCCGCGCCGGCGGCTTCGGGCGGTGGCCTGAGCGCGCTGGTGAACGCGGGCGACACCGGCCTGGCCGATGCCCTGGGTGGGCTGGGCTGGATCAAGACGGCCGGCGTGTTCCTGGTGCTGGGCCTGCTGCTGGCGTTCACGCCCTGCGTGCTGCCCATGATTCCCATCCTGTCCTCGATCGTGCTGGGCGGCGCCAGCCAGGAACGTCCGACGCGCGGCCGCGGCCTGGCGCTGGCGGCGACCTACGTGCTGGGCATGTCGGTGGTCTACACCGCGCTGGGCGTGGCCGCCGGCCTGAGCGGCGCGGGCCTGGCCGCGTGGCTGCAGACGCCGTGGATCCTGACGCTGTTCGCGATCCTGCTGGCGGTGCTGGCGCTGGCGATGTTCGATGCCTTCACCTTCCAGATGCCGTCCGGCATCCAGGCGCGGCTGGCCGAGCGCTCGTCGCGCATTCCCGGCGGCCGCTATACCGGCGCCTTGCTGATGGGCGCGCTGTCGGCGCTGATCGTCGGGCCGTGCGTGGCCGCGCCGCTGGCGGGCGCGCTGCTGTATATCTCGCAGACCGGCGACGTGGTGCTGGGCGGCTCGGCCCTGTTCGCGATGGCATGGGGCATGGGCGTGCCGCTGCTGATCGTCGGCGCCTCGTCGGGCGCGCTGCTGCCCAAGGCGGGGCCGTGGATGGATGGCGTCAAGCGGCTGTTCGGCATGCTGCTGCTGGCGACCGCCTGGTGGATGCTGATTCCGGTGGTGCCGACCTGGGTGCAGATGACCGGCTGGGCCTTCCTGGCGATCGTCGGCGCGGTGATGCTGCGCGCGTTCGACGCGCTGCCGGCCGGCGCCGGCTCGGCGCGCATGTTCGGCAAGGGCATCGGCCTGTTGCTGGCCCTGGCCGCCGCCGCGTGGCTGATCGGCGCGGCCAGCGGCGGCCGCGACGTGCTGCAGCCGCTGTCGCACTTCGCTTCCGGCGGCCCGGCCGCGGCCGGCGCCGCGGCGCATGCCGGCGAAGTGCAGTTCAAGCGGGTGCGCAACAACGCCGAACTGGATGCGCTGCTGGCGCAGAGCCAGCAGCCGGTGATGCTGGACTTCTACGCCGACTGGTGCGTGTCGTGCCGCGAGATGGAGCGTTTCACCTTCACCGATCCGGGCGTGGCGCAACGCATGGCCGGCATGCTGCTGGTGCAGGCCGACGTGACCGCCAACAATGCCGACGATCGCGCGCTGCTCAAGCGCTTCCGCCTGTTCGGCCCGCCGGGGATCATGTTCTTCGAACCCGGTGGCAAGGAACTGCCGGAGGCCCGCGTGGTGGGCTTCCAGGACGCCAAGCGTTTCACCGAGTCGCTGGACCGCGTGCTATTGCGCTGAGCGGCGGCCGGCCGCTACCATGAGGGCTCGCGCCGCGTGGGCGGCGCCTCCACTCCCTCAGGCCGGCGCCCGTGACGTCTCCGACAGTCGATGCAAGCCAGGACCGCACCGGTCTGATCTATCTGCAACTGATGTTCGTCATGGCCACCTGGGGCCTGAACATCGTCTCCATCAAGTATCTGACGCAGCACATGGATATCCGCGCCCTGGCGGCCTTGCGGATCGCCGTGGCGTTCGTCGCCGTCACGCTCATCGTCAAGGCCCGGCGCGGCCGCATTCCGAAGCTGGGGCGCGTGGAACTGGCCTGGGTGGCGCTGGCCGGCTTCCTGGTGGTGTACGCGCACCAGACCGCGCTGGTGTACGGGTTGCAGTTCTCGTCGGCCGCCAATGGCACGCTGCTGATGGCCACCAGTCCCTTGCTGTCGGCGCTGCTGGCGGCGCTGTTCTATCGCGAGCGGCTGACGTGGCTGCGGATCGCCGGCGCCTTGCTGGGCCTGGCCGGCGTGGCGATGGTGGTGGTGGGCAGCGGCGCGCAGCTGGGGCTGACCGGCTGGGGCGACGCCATCGTGTTCCTGGCGGTGGCGGTGTTCGTGTTCGGCGGGCTGGTGATCCAGCGCATCTCGCGCACGCTCGATCCGCTGGCGATGCTCTGGTACATGTACCTGGCCGGCGGCCTCATGTTGATGGTGCACGCGGCGATGACGCCATCGTCGTATGACGCGGACAACTGGAGCATGACCTGGTGGCCGTGGCTGGTGCTGCTGTTCTCGGCGGTGATCGCCTCGGGCGTCAGCAACATCCTGTGGAACGCCGGCATCGCCAGGCTGGGCATCAGCCGCGCGGCGCTGTTCGTGAACTGGCTGCCGATCTTCGGTCTGCTGTTCGCCGCGCTGTTCCTGGACGAGCACGTGACGCTGGTGCACGTGGCGGGGCTGGCCTGCATTCTCAGCGGCACGTGGCTCGGCCTGCGCCGTGGCGCGCCGGCATCGCGCTGAAAACGCGGCGGGCCGCAAGGGCCCGCCGTTGGCGCGCGCGCATCATGTCGATGCGCGCGGATGACAAGCGGGGCAGGGCCGTGGCGGCCTCGCCCTCCAGGATCAGCGCTGCTGCTTGAGCAGCCGCGCCGCTTCGATCGCGAAGTACGTCAGGATGCCGTCGGCGCCGGCGCGCTTGAACGCCAGCAGGGCTTCCATCATGACCTTGTCGTGGTCCAGCCAGCCATTGGCCGAAGCCGCCTTGATCATCGCGTATTCACCGCTCACCTGGTAGGCGAAGGTCGGCACGCGGAAGGTGTCCTTGACGCGGCGCAGCACGTCCAGGTACGGCATGCCGGGCTTGACCATGACCATGTCGGCGCCTTCCTGCAGGTCGGCGGCGACTTCACGCAGCGCTTCGTCCAGGTTGCCCGGGTCCATCTGGTAGGCCATCTTGTTGGACTTGCCCAGGTTGGTGGCCGAGCCCACGGCGTCGCGGAACGGGCCGTAGAAGGCGCTGGCGTACTTGGCCGAGTAGGCCATGATCTGCGTGTGGACGTAGCCGTTGGCTTCGAGCGCGCGGCGCACGGCGCCGATGCGGCCGTCCATCATGTCGCTGGGGGCGACCATGTCGACGCCGGCGGCGGCCTGCGTCAGCGCCTGCTTGACGAGGATCTCGACGGTCGGCTCGTTGATGACGTAGCCGTTTTCATCGATGACGCCGTCCTGGCCATGGCTGGTGTACGGGTCCAGCGCCACGTCGCACAGCACGCCCAGGTCGGGGAATTGCTTCTTCAGCTCGCGCACCACGCGCGGGATCAGGCCGTCGGGATTGGTGGCCTCGATGCCGTCGGGCGTCTTGAGCGCCGGGTCGATGGCGGGAAACAGCGACAGCACCGGGATGCCCAGCGCCACGCATTCCTCGGCCACCGGCAGCAACGTGTCCAGCGAATAGCGCACCACGCCCGGCAGCGACGGCACGGCCTGCTTCAGGCCATTGCCCTCGGCCACGAAGACCGGATAGATCAGGTCGTTGACGGTGAGGGCGTTCTCGCGCACCAGGCGGCGGGTGTAGTCGTCGCGGCGCAGGCGGCGGGGGCGGGAAACCGGGAAGTCGGGGGTGATGATCTGCGGGTTCATGGTACGACCTTGGGAGAAATCCAGTTTTCTATGTGCGCGCCAGCTTCTTCCAGGCCGATGCGCTCCGGCGCCGAGAAGGGGATGGTGTGCAGGGCGCCGATGTCCGCCAGGTCTTTGCGCACCGAGAACACGGTGCGCACGCGCTGGCCGTAAGGCAGCTTGTCGGCTTTGGTGAGCAGCGCCAGCACCGGGCGGCCGGTGGGGGTGATGAAGTTGGCCAGGCGGCGGTCCAGTTCGGTGACGCCGCGGCGGATGTCGATGAGCAGCACGATGCCGGCCAGCGATTCGCGGTCGCGCAGGTAGCCGCCCAGGATGTCGGCCCACTTTTCCTTTTCATCGCGGGCCACGGACGCATAGCCGTAGCCGGGCAGGTCGACGAGATAGCCGATGTGGCCTTCCGGGTTCAACGGGTCGGGCAGGCCGAACATGTTGATCAGGCGCGTGCGGCCCGGCGTCTTGCTCGAGAAGGCGAGACGGCGCTGGTTGCACAGCACGTTGATGGCCGTGGACTTGCCGGCGTTGGAGCGGCCGACGAAGCAAACCTCGGGCGCATCAGGGGGCGGCAACTGGTCGAGGCGAGCGGCTGACGTGAGGAAAGAGGCGCGATGTAGGAGGGACACGGATGGCTTTGGCTACAGTTGGTTTCGAGCCCTATTGTATAATCCGGCGTTTGCAACAGTGGTCCCCGTGCGCGGAGCCGTCTCTTTTGCTTACTGTTGAGGGCATTTCGTACCAGCCGGCCAGCCGGTTTCCCAGGTACCCCGGCCTTTGACGAGCAGGCAAACGGGCAAATCAGGTTCGATACGGTTTTCCAGATGTGCGGGCAGGCGTGGGCGCCTTTTTGCGCCTTGATCGATGTGATCGTCGAGGTCTTCATGAAGCGTGTGCTGTCCCGGATGTTGGTTGCGAGCGGGCTGTTGCTCGGCGCCTCCGCCTTATCTACTACGAGTTTCGCCGCCGATGGCGCCGCGGGCCCGGCCAAGCCAGATGCCGCCAAGGGCGGGCAGCTGTTTGACCAGGGCGATGCCTCGCGCGGCATCATCGCCTGTGCGTCCTGTCATGGCGCGGCGGGTAACAGCACCATCCCGGTGAATCCCAACCTGGCTGCGCAACCCCACGAATATCTGGTCAAGCAATTGACCGACTTCCAGGTCAAGCAGGGCGCCAAGCTGCCGGTGCGCAACGGCCCGGGCGGCAATCCCGCCCCCATGACCGCCATGGCGCAGAACCTGACGCCGGCCGACATGCAGAACATCGCGCTGTACCTGGCGCAGCAACCGCTGAAAGAGCCGGCCACCGCCGGTTATGAGAAGTTGGTTGATCTGGGTCAAAAGATCTGGCGCGGTGGATTGCCCGAGCGCAATGTTCCCGCCTGTGCGGCATGCCATTCTGCCAACGGCGCGGGCATTCCGGGCCAGTATCCCCGCCTGTCGGGCCAGTTCCCCTTGTATATCGAAGAGCAGCTCAAGCTGTTCCGCAGCGGCGATCGCGCCAACGACGTGATGCACGCCGTGGCCGACCGGATGTCGGATGCCGACATCAAGGCCGTGGCGGACTACGCGGCCGGCCTGCGGTAAGCACCCGCCGGCAACGCGCGCGGCTGGTCCGCGTTCACGCAACCTGGGCATGACGGAACCTGTTTCCGTCCTGCGCTGTCTACGAGGGGGGTAGCCGATCGTGCGCCCCCCCTTTTTTCATGAATTCGACTCAGACACACTCCCGTCCCTCTCTGCGCAGCCTGCCCCGCGATCTGTTTGAATTGCTGGGCTCGATGCGCTTCGCCGTCAGCCTGCTGATGTTCATCTGCGTGGCGAGCCTGGTGGGAACGGTGCTGCAGCAGAACCGGTCGTCCAACAACTACATCGACCAGTTCGGCCCGTTCTGGTTCGAGGTGTTCGACAAGTTCTCGATCTGGCACGTCTACAACAGCTGGTGGTTCCTGCTGATCATGGCGTTCCTGGTCATCTCGACCACGGTCTGTCTGATCCGCAATGCGCCCAAGATGCTGCGCGACGCGCGCTCGTTCCGCGAGCACGTGCGCGGCGGCAGCCTGCGGGCCTTTCCGCATCGCGTCGAGACCGAGGCGCCGACCGACGTGCCGCAGACCGCGGCGGGCCTGACCGCGCTGCTCAAGCGCATGGGCTACGCGGTGCGCGAGCGCCAGGACAGCACCGGCGTGCTGCTGGCGGCCAAGAAGGGCAGCGCCAACCGGCTGGGCTACGTGTTCGCCCACGCCGCCATGGTCATCATCTGTATCGGCGGGCTGCTCGACAGCGAGCTGCCGGTGCGCCTGCAGGTGATGTTCGGCGGCAAGAAGCCGATCGTCGAGAACATGCTGATTTCCGAGGTGCCGGAGAGCGGCCGCCTGTCGGTCAACAACCCGAGCTTCCGCGCCAGCGTGCTGGTGCCGGAAAATGGCCAGGCCAGCACCGCGGTGGTGATGGTGGGCGACGGCGCGCTGGTGCAGCCGATGCCGTTCACCCTGAAGCTCAAGAAATTCGTCGTCGATTACTACTCGACCGGCATGCCCAGCCGCTTCGCCAGCGAAGTCGAAGTGACCGATCCGGATACCGGCAAGAGTTTCGATTCGACCATCGAGGTCAACGAGCCGCTGCGGTTCAAGGGCATGACGGTCTACCAGTCCAGCTTCGACGACGGCGGCAGCACGGTGGTGCTCAAGGGCTATCCGCTGGTGGGCGCCGACAGCGCCACGTTCAATGTTGACGGCACCGTGGGCAAGACCGCCGAAGTAAGCGCTAACACCGTGCGTGGCCCGCGCAGCATGGGCGTGGAGATCACGGCCCTGCGCCCGATCAACGTCGAGGACCTGACCCGCGGCGATCCCAAGGGCGGCAACCAGAGCTTCGCCGAGCACGTGGCCTCGGTGTCCGGCAGCGCCGCCGGCAAGAAGAACGAGAACCTGCGCAACGTGGGCCCCAGCGTCGAATACAAGCTGATCGACGACGCCGGCCAGGCGCACGAATTCCAGAATTACATGCTGCCGGTGCAGCTGGACGGCGCCAGCGTGTTCCTGGCCGGCGTGCGCAACAATGCCTCCGAGCCGTTCCGCTATCTGCGCATCCCGGCCGACGACGACAGCTCCGTGGCCGAGTTCATGCGGCTGCGCGCGACGCTGGCCGATCCCGCCGCGCGCCAGGAGGCGGCCCGCCGCTTCGCCGAGCGCAACAGCCCCAGCGGCGCCGACCGCCAGCCGCTGCAGACGGCCGCCGAGCGCGCCCTGGAAACCTATGCCTCCGGCGGTCTGCAGGCCGTTGCCGCGTTCCTGCAGGCCAACACGCCGGCCGCCGATCTGGAGCGCGCCGCGGACGTGGTGATCCGCCTGATCGGCGCGAGCATGAACGAACTGCGGGCGGTCGAGCGCGAACGCGCCGGGTTGCCGCCGGTCCCGACCGAAGGCCCCGAGGCCGAGCGCGCCGCGCTGTGGTCGCGCCTGGCGGTGGCGGCGTTGTCGGACCTGACGGTCTATCCGGCGCCGGTCTTCTTCTCGCTGGCCGATTTCAACCACGTGCAGGCCAGCGTGTTCCAGGTCAGCCGCACGCCGGGCAAGAATACGGTCTACCTCGGCAGTCTGCTGCTGGTGCTGGGGGTGTTCTCGATGTTCTATATTCGGGATCGTCGCGTCTGGATCTGGATCAAGCCGCAGCAAGGCGGCAGCGGCATCCTGGCGGCGATGACGTCGCAGAAGCGTACACTCGACTTCAACCAGGAATTCGATCGCTTCAAGCAGGCGCTGCTGCGCCAGAAAGGGTCTTAAGGTTTCCTATGTCCACGACGACCACCACGCATTCCCCCACGCCCGACAACCTCTGGCAGGACAGCCTGTCCGAGACCGGTGACAGCCGCGCGCAGCGCGGCCGGCCGGACTGGACGGACATCGTGTTCTTCCTGCTGCTGGCGGCGGGCGCCGGTTTCGCGCTGACGCGTTTCAGCGGCGCCATGGACTACTACGAGAAGATCATCCTGTGCGGCACCGTGCCGGTGCTGGCCTGGATGGGCTGGCTGTGGCGGCCCCTGCGCCGCCTGATGGTGGCCTGTGCGATCGCGGCCGGCCTGGCGCTGATGCTCTACGGCAATGACCTGGCGCGGGCCGAGCAGGTGTTCTTCCTGAAATACCCGTTCTCGTCGCAGTCGGCCATCCTGTGGATGAGCGCGCTGTTCGCGCTGGCCATGGTCTGCTACTGGATCGGCTTCTTCAGCCCGACCGCGGCCTGGCTGGGCACGGCGCTGACCTGGGGCGCGGTGTTCGCGGGCGTCACCGGCCTGCTGGTGCGCTGGCGCGAAGGCCACCTGATGGGCCCGGACCTGGGCCACATCCCGGTCAGCAACCTGTACGAAGTGTTCGTGCTGTTCGCGCTGATCACGGCGCTGTTCTACCTGTACTACGAACGCAAGTACGCCACGCGCGCGCTGGGCGGCTTCGTGCTGCTGGTGGTGACCTCGGCGGTGGTGTTCCTGCTGTGGTATTCGTTCACGCGCGACGCCGGGCAGATCCAGCCGCTGGTGCCGGCGCTCAAGAGCTGGTGGATGAAGCTGCACGTGCCGGCCAATTTCATCGGCTATGGCACCTTCTCGCTGGCGGCGATGGTCGGCTTTGCCTACCTGGTCAAGCAGCACGGCCAGACCTCGTCGTGGCTCAAGCTGGCGCCGCTGTTCGTGCTGGGCGTGCTGCTGTGCGCCGAGCCCATGGTGTTCCGCACCGATGGCCTGTCGGCCACCTGGATGCTGTACTTCGGCATCGGCGCCGTGATCGTCGGCGCCATCCTGCTGGGCCGGCGCCGCATCGCGGCCGCGCTGCCGCCGCTGGAGGTGCTGGACGACATCATGTACCGCGCCATCGCCATCGGCTTCGCCTTCTTCACCGTGGCGACCATCCTGGGCGCGCTGTGGGCCGCGGACGCCTGGGGCGCCTACTGGCAGTGGGACCCCAAGGAAACCTGGGCGCTGATCGTCTGGCTGAACTACGCGGCCTGGCTGCACATGCGCCTGATCAAGGGCCTGCGCGGCACCATGGCGGCCTATTGGGCGCTGACGGGCCTGCTGATCACCGGCTTCGCCTTCCTCGGCGTGAACATGTTCCTGTCGGGCCTGCATTCCTACGGCCAGCTCTGAGCCAGACGCGCACGGCAAAAGGTCCCGTTTCGACGGGGCCTTTTTCGTGGGGCGGCGGGGCGTTCAGGGCAGCGTCGATTCGCCGCGCAGCAGGTCGTCCAGCGTTTCGCGCTGGCGCACCACGTGATAGTGGCCGCCGTCGACCATGACCTCGGCCGCGCGCGGGCGGGTGTTGTAGTTGCCGGCCATGGTCATGCCGTAGGCGCCGGCCGATTCCAGCGCCAGCACGTCGCCCTGTTCCAGCGCCAGCGCGCGCTGCCGCGCCAGCCAGTCGGCGCTTTCGCAGACCGGGCCGACGACGTCGTATTCGAGCGTGTCGCCGGCGCGCGGCCGCAGCGGCCGCAGGCCGTGCCAGGCGTCGTACAGCGCCGGCCGCAGCAGGTCGTTCATGGCGGCATCGACGATGGCGAAATTGCGCGCCTCGCCGTGCTTCAGGTACTGGACGGTGGTCAGCAGCACGCCGGCGTTGCCGACCAGCGACCGGCCGGGTTCGAGCACCAGCTGCAAATGGCCCTGGCCGCGCGCCTGCAGGCGCTGGAACACGTGATCCAGCAGCGCCTTGGGCGAGGGCGGCACTTCGTCACGGTAGCGGATGCCCAGGCCGCCGCCCAGGTCCAGGTGCGACAGGCGGATGCCGATGCCGTCCAGGTCGGCGACCAGGTCGAGCAGTTTTTCCAGCGCGTCGAAATAGGGACTGATGTCGGTCAGCTGCGAGCCGATGTGGCAGTCCAGGCCGGTGATCTCCAGGCCGGGCAGCAGGCGGGCGCTGCGGTAGGCGTCCAGCGCCGCCCCGATGGGGATGCCGAACTTGTTTTCCTTGAGGCCGGTGGAAATATAGGGATGGGTCTGCGCGTCCACATCCGGGTTGACGCGCAGCGATACCCTGGCGCGCAAGCCCATGTCCTGGGCCACGTCGGACAGCCGCTGCAGTTCGGCCTCGGATTCGACGTTGAAGCCCATGACGCCGGCGGCCAGCGCCGCGCGCATCTCCCAGGCCTGCTTGCCGACGCCGGAGAAGACGATGCGGGCGGGATCGGCGCCGACGGCCAGGGCGCGTTTCAATTCACCGCCGGAGACGATGTCGAACCCCGCGCCCAGGCGGGCGAATTCCTTGAGGACGGCCAGGTTGGAATTGGCCTTCATGCCGTAGCAGACCTGCACGGGGCGTTGCCCGATGGCGCTACGGTAAGTCTCCCAGGCTGCCTTGAGCGCCGCGCGGGAGTAGACGTAGAGCGGCGTTCCCAGTTTTTCGGCCAGATGGTCCAGCGGCACGTCTTCGGCGTACAGCACGTTGTTGCGGTACTGGAAGAAGGGGTGCCCGGCCAGTTCGGGCGGAACTGGGAACGCGGCGGTCATGGCAGGGAGAGGGGCGTCGGGATTTGTGGCGTCGTGGGCGGTCGCTGGTGGGTTGATGGCGGTTTCCCATCAGGCGTCGGGGTATACAACGGACCCTTGTAGCCGCAGGCCGCAACCATGCCGGTCGCCAAGAGCGTGGCTACAATGCGAAGAGACATGCGGCTGAATGCCAATTGGAACACTGGGAACTCCGTAATTCTTGCAGGCTCGATTATGACCGAATCCGAATTTCTTGCGTTGATCGACCAGGTGCTGAACAGCATCGAAAGCCAGGCCGATGACTGGGCGGCTTCGCTCGACGTCGACGTCGAAACCAGCCGCAGCGGCAATGTGCTGACGATGGTCTTCGAAGACAATACCCACGTGGTGGTGAACAGCCAGGCCGCCATGCAGGAACTGTGGGTGGCCGCGCGCAGCGGCGGCTTCCACTACCGTTACGACGGCCAGAACTGGAACGATACCCGAGGCGGCCCGAAATTGCCGGACGCCCTGTCCCAGATCTGTTCGGCGGCGGCCGGCGTGCCCGTCACGATCCGCCTGTAACGCCCAAGAAAAAGGCCGGCTGACGCCGGCCTTTTTTTCATTCCGTTCAGAACGGGATCTTCTGCGACCAGGGTTGGGCGTTCTGCGAGCCCACGCCCGGTCCGACCTTGATGCGGTTGTCTTCGCCGCTGTCGTTGTTCAGGCCGTTCAGGAACTCGCCCAGCGTATCGGCCTGCGGCAGGCCCAGGCGCGCCACCGCCTGTCCGGGCGGGAATTCCGAGAAGTAGTACTCGCCGTTCTCGACGATGATGCCGTCGGGACGGGGGCGCGGCTTTTCTTCCGGCACGCCCTTGAGCGCGTCCTGCATGTAATCGACCCAGATCGGCATGGCCACGCCGCCGCCGGTTTCACGCGAACCCAGCGACTTGGGCTGATCGAAGCCGAGCCAGGCGGTGGCCACCAGCGAGGGCGTATAGCCCGAGAACCAGGCGTCCACCGATTCGTTGGTGGTGCCAGTCTTGCCGGCGATGTCGTTGCGCTTGAGCAGCACGCGGGCGCGGGCGGCGGTGCCGTAGGTGGCCACGCCGCGCAGCACGTCGTCCATGATCCAGGCGGTGCGCGGGTCGATGGCGCGGGCGGCGGCGTCGCCGGCCACGGTCGGCTTGGCCTGCATCACGATCTTGCCGTTGCTGTCGGTGACGCGATCGATCAGGTAGGGCGTGACGCGGTAGCCGCCGTTGGCGAACACCGAGAACGCGCCGGCCAGCTGCAGCGGGGTCACCGAGCCGGCGCCCAGCGCCAGCGGCAGCACCGCGGGCTGGCGCGCCTTGTCGAAGCCGAAGCGGGTCAGGTAGTCCTGGGCGTACTGCGGACCGATGGCCTGCAGGATGCGGATCGAGACCATGTTCTTGGACTTGTACAGGCCCTGGCGCAGCGTCAGCATGGGCTCGTACTGGTTGCCGTAGTTCTTCGGGTTCCAGGCCTTGGAGCCGGTCTGCGCCGCGGTCAGCTCGAACGGCTGGTCGGAGATCTGCGTGGCCGGCGTCAGGCCGCGCTCGAGCGAGGCGGCGTAGATGAACGGCTTGATGTTCGAGCCGGGCTGGCGCCAGGCCTGCGTCACGCGATTGAAGTTGCCGCGGTAGAAATCGAAACCGCCGACCATGGCGCGGATCGCGCCGTCCTGCGGCGACAGCGCCACGAACGCGGCCTGCACCGACGGCAGGTTGATGATTTCCCAGTTGTCGCCCAGCTTGCGGATGTAGACCGCCGAACCGCGCTTGATGCGCTGCTCGGGCTTGGCCTTGTCGTTGAGCGCGCGCGCCACCACGCCCAGCACCTTCTTGTCGGTGACAGTGATGATCTCGCGCGAACTGCGCGCCAGCTTCACTTCGGTGGGGCTGGCCGACAGCACCAGCGCGGTCAGCAGGTCGCCGCTGTCGCCGAACTTGTCGAACACGCCGTCCAGGAATTCATCCAGGGCCTGCGGGTTGTTCTCGGTGCCCGGGGGCAGGTCGAGCTGTTCCTCGGGGCCGGGGTAGGGCGCGCGGCGGGTGTATTCCAGCACGCCTTCGCGCACGGCGCGGTAGGCCGCTTCCTGGTCCTTGGACTGGACCGTGGTGTAGATGTTGATGCCGCGCGAGTAGACGTTGTCCTGGTACACATTGAACAGCAGCTGGCGCGCCAGTTCGGCCACGTATTCGCCATGGATGCTGTAGCCGCCGGCCGGCGTGCCTTCCGCCGACTTCATGACGATCTGCTGCGCCATCGCCTGTTTGTACTCAGGCTCGGTCAGGTAGCCCAGCGACTGCATGCGGCCCAGCACGTAGCGCTGGCGCAGCTCGGCGCGGGGACGGTTGGAGATCGGGTTGAAGCGCGACGGGGCCTTGGGAATGCCGGCCAGCATCGCGGCCTCGGCCGGCGTCACTTCGGACAGCGGCTTGCCGAAATAGGTGCGCGAGGCGGCGGCGAAGCCGTAGGCGCGGTGACCCAGGTAGATCTGGTTCATGTAGAGCTCGAGGATCTGGTCCTTGGTGAGCTCGGATTCGATCTTGAACGTCAGCAGCAGTTCGTAGAACTTGCGCGAGTAGGTCTTTTCCGACGACAGGTAGAAGTTGCGCGCCACCTGCATGGTGATCGTGCTGGCGCCCTGCGTCTTGGACATGTTGATCAGGTTGGTCAGGCCGGCGCGCACCACGCCGGTCCAGTCGATCCCGCCGTGCTGGTAGAAGCGGTCGTCCTCGGCCGCCAGCACCGCGGACTTCATCACGTCCGGGATTTCATTGAAGCGCAGCACGTTGCGGCGCTCTTCGCCGAACTCGCCGATCAGCACCTTGTCCGCCGTGTAGACGCGCAGCGGCACCCGCGGGCGGTAGTCCGTCATGGCGTTCAGGTCCGGCAGGTTGGGCCAGGCCAGCGCCAGCGCCATGCCCGCCAGCAGCACGCCGCACAGGAACAGGCCGGCAAAGAAAATGCCGGTCTTGACGAAAAAACGCAATATCGGGGAACCGTTATTGGCGGGCTTGTCTTTTTTGGAGGAATTCTGCGGCTTGCTCATCGCGGCGATTTTACGGGTATCTCCGGTCCCGCCTCAGTGTGGCGGATCGGTTTCTGTAACAAGATAGTTCAGTGTGGTGCGCGGGCAACTTGGCGGCAGATGTGATAATGCCGTCATGAACTTTTCCGCTCACTCATGTCCGGAGGCTGACCCGGACCTGGCGCCCTCCGGCGAGGCGCCCGAAAACCCGCCTTGCGCCTCGGAGTGCCTGGGCAAGACCGTGTCGTTGCCGCACGACCTGCCCATCTTCCTGGTGGGGATGATGGGGGCGGGCAAGACGACCATCGGCTGTGGCCTGGCGCGAGCCCTGGGGCGCGATTTTATCGATCTGGACCATGAGCTCGAGGCGCGTTGCGGCGTGCGGGTGCCGGTAATCTTCGAAATCGAGGGTGAGGCCGGTTTCCGTCGCCGGGAATCCGCCGCCCTGGAAGAGTGTACCCAACGCCGCAACATAATTCTCGCCACCGGCGGCGGCGCCATCCTGGCCGCCGAAAACCGGTTGCGCCTGCGCGAGCGGGGCATCGTGGTCTATTTGAGGGCCAGTGTGGACGAATTGTTCCGCCGCACCTGCCGCGATCGCAACCGGCCCCTGCTGGCCACCGCCGATCCGCGCGGCACGCTGCGCGACCTGATGACCCTGCGCGAACCCCTCTACAAGGAAGTCGCCGACCTGGTGGTGGAAACCGGCTCCATGCCCATCCACACCCTGGTCAAGGCGCTCCTGCCGCAATTACAAGCCTTCGAGAAGCAGATATGAACGTTGTTGAGGTCGACACCCCGGGCGGACAGTACCCGATCCGCATCGCGCCGGGGCGCCTGGATGCCCTGCACGAGAGCATCCCCGCCGACGCCACCGCCATCGCGGTGGTGACCAACCCGACCGTGGCCGCCTTGTACGGCGAACGCGCCGAAGCCGCGCTGGCGCGCACCGGCAAGCGGGTGCTGCGCATCGAGCTGCCCGACGGCGAGTCGTACAAGGACTGGCAGTCCCTGAACCTGATCTTCGACGCGCTCTTGACCCATCGCCTGGACCGCCGCTGCGTGCTGGTGGCGCTGGGCGGCGGCGTGATCGGCGACATGACCGGCTTCGCCGCCGCGGTCTACATGCGCGGCGTGCGTTTCGTGCAGGTGCCCACGACCCTGCTGGCCCAGGTCGATTCGTCGGTCGGCGGCAAGACGGCCGTGAACCATCCGCTCGGCAAGAACATGATCGGCGCGTTCTACCAGCCGCTGGCGGTCGAGATCGACACCGCCGTGCTGGCCACGCTGCCGGCGCGCGAAGTGTCGGCCGGCCTGGCCGAAGTCATCAAGTACGGCCTGATCCTGGATCCGGAATTCTGGACCTGGTGCGAACAGAATGCGCAGAAATTGCGCAGCTTGGACCCGCAGGCCATCGCCTATGCCATCCGCCGTTCGTGCGAGCTGAAGGCGCAGGTGGTGGGCAAGGACGAACGCGAATCCGGCCTGCGCGCCATCCTGAACCTGGGCCATACCTTCGGCCACGCCATCGAGGCGGGCCTGGGCTACGGCGCCTGGCTGCACGGCGAGGCGGTCGGCTGCGGCATGGTGCAGGCGGCGGAACTGTCGGCCGACGTGGCCGGCTTCCCGCGCGCCGACGTGGCCCGCGTGCGCGCCCTGGTCGAGGCCATCGGCTGTCCCGTGGTCGCGCCCGACCTGGGGGCCGATCGCTGGCTCGACCTGATGCAGGTCGACAAGAAGACCGAGGGCGGCGAGATCCGCTACGTGCTCATGACCCGCATCGGCGCAGCGATGATGCGGGCGGCGCCGGCCGATGCCGTGCGCGCCGTACTGGCCCGAACCACTCAGTAAAGACCGCTGGAGAGACGGTGTCGCAGATGAAAGAACTGGCTTCCTATGCATCCGACCCGTCCCGATCGCGCGGCCGGGCCTATGCCGAACCCGCGCCGGAAAACCGCACGGAATTCCAGCGCGACCGCGATCGCATCATCCATTCCAGCGCGTTCCGGCGGCTGGAATACAAGACCCAGGTGTTCGTGAACCACGAAGGCGACCTGTTCCGCACCCGGCTGACACACAGCCTGGAAGTGGCGCAGATCGCGCGCACCCTGGCGCGCAGCCTGGGGCTGTCGGAAGACCTGACCGAAGCCATTTCGCTGGCGCACGACCTGGGCCACACGCCGTTCGGCCATGCCGGCCAGGACGAGCTCAACGCCTGCATGCGCGAACTGGCGCCCGAGGCCGGCGGCTTCGAGCACAACCTGCAGAGCCTGCGGGTGGTCGATGAGCTTGAAGAGCGCTATGCCGATTTCAACGGATTGAACCTGTGCTTCGAGACCCGCGAAGGCATCTTGAAGCATTGCTCGGCGGCCCATGCGCGGCAGCTGGGCGCGGTGGGCGAGCGCTTCCTGGCGCGCACCCAGCCGTCGCTGGAGGCGCAGATCGCCAACCTGGCCGATGAAGTGGCCTACAACAACCACGACATCGACGACGGCCTGCGTTCCGGCCTCATCACGCTGGAGCAGCTGCAGGGCGTGTCGATCTTCCAGCGCCATTACGCCGAGGTGCTGGCGCGCTATCCCGGCCTGGCGTCGCGCCGCGCGGTGGCCGAGACCATCCGGCGCATGATCAACACCCTGATCGGCGACCTGACGCAGACGTCGCTGGCGCGCATCCGCGACGCGGCGCCGGCCAGCGCCGACGACGTGCGCCGCGCGCCGCCGCTGGCGGGGTTCTCGGAAGGCATCCGGCGCGAGGCTGACGAACTGAAGAAGTTCCTGTTCGACAACCTGTATCGGCACTACCGCGTGCTGCGCATGACCACCAAGGCGCGCCGCATCGTGCGCGAGTTGTTCGCGGCGTTCCTGGACGATCCGCGCCTGTTGCCGCCGGACTATCGCCGCGCCGCCTTCAACGACCAGGCCCGCGCCATCGCCGACTACATTGCCGGCATGACCGACCGCTACGCCATCCGCGAGCACCGGCGCCTGTTCGACATGAGCTAGGGCCGGCGCCAGGCGGCGTTCTGGGCGGCATGCGCGCCGGGTTCAGGCGGCGAGACGCGGCCCGCCGGCATCAACGATGTTTGCGGTAGGGTTCGTCGGCCTCGACGAAAGTGGCTTCGGCGCGCGCGTCGCGCATCCATTCCTGCATCGCCGGCAGCGCCAGCACCGCGTCCATGTAGTCTCGCACCGGGCCGGCCGCGGCGATGCCGTAGGTGACGAAGCGCGACACGATCGGCGCGAAGAACGCATCGGCGATCGAGAAGGCGCCGAACAGGAACGGGCCGCCCTGGCCGAATTCCGCGCGCGTGTCCTGCCAGATGGCGTGCATGCGCGAAATCTCCTGGCGCGCGGCCTCGGGGATATCGATGCCGGGCAGGTGCGCCTCGATGTTCATCGGCAGCGCCTGGCGCAGCGCGCCGAAACCGCTGTGCATCTGCGCGGTCAGCGAACGGGCGCGGGCCCGGGCGCGCGCGTCCTGCGGCCACAGGCGGGCCTCGGGATGCTGTTCGGCCACGTATTCGCAGATCGCCAGCGAGTCCCAGACCGCCAGGTCGCCATCCAGCAGCACCGGCACCAGGCCGGCCGGCGTGAGCGTTTCCAGGCGGCGGGCGAACGCCTCGGTGAACAGGCCCAGCTTCTGTTCGGTGAAGGCGACGCCGGTGGCGCGCAGCGCGAGCCAGGGTCGCAGCGACCACGACGAGTAGTTCTTGTTGCCGATGATCAAGGTGTACATGCCGATTCCCCTTAGTGACAGGCCCTGATTGCGCCGCGCCGTTCAGCCGCCCGGCGTGCGGCGCAGCAGTTTGCCGAGATAGTGTCCGGTGTGGCTTTCCGGCGCGGCCGCCACGTCTTCCGGCGTGCCTTGCGCCACCACCCGGCCGCCGCCGTCGCCGCCTTCCGGGCCCATGTCGACGAGCCAGTCCGCGGTCTTGATGACGTCCAGGTTGTGTTCGATGATGAGCACGGTGTTGCCGCTGTCCACCAGCTGGTTGAGCACCTGCAGCAGCAGTTCGATGTCGCGGAAATGCAGGCCCGTGGTGGGTTCGTCCAGGATGTACAGGGTGCGCCCGGTGCTGCGGCGCGACAGTTCCTGCGACAGCTTCACGCGCTGCGCTTCGCCGCCCGAGAGCGTGGTGGCGCTCTGGCCCAGCCGGATGTACGACAGGCCGACGTCGATCAGCGTGTGCAGCTTGCGCGCGATCGCCGGCACCGATTCGAAATACTCCAGCGCCTGCTCGACCGTCAGGTCCAGCACCTCGCTGATGTTGCGGCCGCGGTAGCGGATCTCGAGCGTTTCGCGGTTGTAGCGCTTGCCGTGGCAGACGTCGCAGGGCACGTACATGTCCGGCAGGAAGTGCATCTCGACCTTGACCACGCCGTCGCCCTGGCAGGCCTCGCAGCGCCCGCCCTTGACGTTGAAGCTGAAGCGGCCGGGATCGTAGCCGCGGGTGCGGGCCTCGGGCACGCCAGCGAACAACTCGCGGATCGGGGTGAACAGGCCGGTGTAGGTGGCCGGGTTGCTGCGCGGGGTGCGGCCGATCGGGCTCTGGTCGACGCTGATGATCTTGTCGAAGTTCTCCAGGCCCTGCATCGCGGCGTAGGGGGCGGGTTCGCTCTGGGCGTGATGCAACTGGCGCGATACCGCCACCGCCAGCGTGTCGTTGACCAGGGTCGACTTGCCCGAACCGGACACGCCGGTGACGCAGATCAGGCGGCCGGCGGGCAGGCGCAGGTCGACATTCTTGAGGTTGTTGCCGGTGGCGCCCGTGAGCGTCAGCCAGGGCAGCTCGTCCGTGACCGGGCGGCGCTGCGGGATGGCGATGGCGCGCTGGCCGCTCAGGTACTGGCCGGTGAGCGAGTTCGGGTCGCGCTGCACGGTTTCGGGATCGCCCTGCGCCACCACCTCGCCGCCGTGCTCGCCCGCGCCCGGGCCCATGTCCACGACCCAGTCGGCCATGCGGATCATGTCTTCGTCGTGCTCGACCACGATGACGCTGTTGCCCAGGTCGCGCAGGTGCTGCAGCGTGCCGATGAGGCGGTCGTTGTCGCGCTGGTGCAGGCCGATGGAGGGCTCGTCCAGCACGTACATTACCCCGGTCAGGCCCGAGCCGATCTGGCTGGCCAGGCGGATGCGCTGGGCCTCGCCGCCGGAGATGGTGTCGGCGCTGCGGTCCAGCGACAGGTAGTTCAGGCCGACGTTGTTCAGGAAGCTCAGGCGCGCCTCGATCTCGCGCACGATGCGCTGCGCGATCTCCTGCTTGGCGCCGGTCAGCGCCAGGTCGCGGAACCACGCCAGGCAGGTCGACAGCGGCATCGCCTCGACTTCATAGATGGCCTGGCCGTGGCGTTCGCCGCCGCGCGGATCCTGGCCGATCAGCACGTGGCGCGCTTCCGGCCGCAGGCGCGAGCCGCCGCAGTCCGGGCAGGTCTTGATGTTGCGGTACTTGCCCAGCTCCTCGCGCACGGTGGCCGAATCGGTTTCGCGCCAGCGGCGCTCCAGGTTCGGGATCACGCCTTCGAAGGTGTGGCGCTTGACGGTGCTGCGGCCCTTTTCGTTCAGGTACAGGAACGAGATTTCCTCGTCGCCCGAGCCATACAGCACCTTGTCGCGCAGCGCCTCGGGCAGGTCCTCGAAGGGCGCCTCGATGTCGAATTCGTAGTGCGCCGCCAGGCTGGTCAGCAGCGAATGGGTGAACGCGTTGCGGCGGTCCCAGCCGCGGATGGCGCCGGCGGCCAGGCTCAGTTCGGGGAAGGCGACCACGCGCTTGGGATCGAAAAAGCCCACCTGGCCGATGCCGTCGCAGCTGGGGCAGGCGCCCATCGGGTTGTTGAAGCTGAACAGGCGCGGTTCCAGTTCCGGCAGGCTGTGGCTGCACACCGGGCAGGCGTAGCGGCTGGAGAACACCTGTTCGCGGCTGCCGTCCATGTCCAGCGCCAGCGCGCGGCCGTCGGCCAGCTGCAGCGCGGTCTCGAAGCTCTCGGCCAGGCGCTGCTTGCTCTCGGGCTTGATGCGCAGGCGGTCGATGACCACGTCGATGTCGTGCTTCTCGGTTTTCTTCAGCGGCGCCATGCCGTCGATTTCCACCATCTGGCCGTCCACGCGCAGGCGCACGTAGCCCTGCGCCTGCAGGCTGGCGCATTCGTCCTCGAAGCTGCCTTTCTTGCCGCGCGCAATCGGGGCCAGCACTGCCAACCGGGTGTCGGCCGGCCAGGACAGCACCGCGTCCACCATCTGGCTGACGCTCTGCGCCTGCAAGGGCAGGCCGTGGTCCGGGCAATAGGGCGTGCCGACCCGCGCGTACAGCAGGCGCAGGTAGTCGTGGATCTCGGTGATGGTGCCGACGGTGGAGCGCGGGTTGTGGCCCGCCGCCTTCTGCTCGATCGAGATGGCCGGCGACAGGCCCTCGATCAGGTCGACATCGGGCTTGTCCATCAGCTGCAGGAACTGGCGGGCGTAGGCGGACAGGCTTTCGACATAGCGCCGCTGCCCCTCCGCGTAGAGCGTATCGAATGCCAGCGAGGACTTGCCCGAGCCGGACAGGCCGGTGACCACCACCAGCTTGTGGCGCGGCAGATCCAGCGAGACGTTCTTGAGATTGTGGGTGCGGGCACCCCGAATGCGTATGGTCACGTCTATCGGGCTCTTTTAAGCGGTTGCAAAGGCCAACTTGGTACTATAGCGCGCCGAGTCCTCAGGCCATAGATCAGACCGCAAGCGCATGACATTCGCGCGCGACCGGCCCTCGTCATCGTTGAAAATTCCGCATGCCGGCAGACACGAAACTGAAATTGACCCCTTCCGAGCGCCGCGCCAGCGTGGCGCTGGCCGGTTTGTTCGCCGCGCGGATGCTGGGCCTGTTCCTGTTGCTGCCGGTGTTCGCCGTCGCCGCCCGCGGCCTGCCCGGGGGGGATGACCCCGCCCGCGTCGGCCTGGCGCTGGGCATGTACGGCCTGACCCAGGCATTCATGCAGATTCCCTTCGGGCTGGCCTCCGACCGCTGGGGCCGCCGGCCCGTGGTGCTGTTCGGCCTGCTGCTGTTCGTGGCGGGCAGCGTGGTCTGTGCGCAGGCCGACGACGTGTTCTGGATCACCATCGGCCGCGCCATCCAGGGCGCCGGGGCCATTTCGGCCGCCGTGACCGCCTGGCTGGCCGACGCCACCCGCGACGAGGTGCGCACCCGCGCCATGGCCATGGTGGGCGGCTCGATCGGGCTGTCGTTCGCCGCGTCGCTGGTGCTGTCGCCGGTGCTGGTGGGCTGGTGGGGCCTGTCGGGCCTGTTCTGGACCATCGCCTGTCTGGGCGTGGTCTGTCTGGCGGTGGCGCGCTGGGTGGTGCCGGTGGTGCCGCGCACCCAGGCCCGCAGCATGCAGGCCGCCAGTCCGCGCCAGGTGCTGACCCACACCGACCTGCTGCGGCTCAATTTCGGCGTGTTCGTGCTGCACCTGATCCAGGTGTCGCTGTTCGTGGTGGTGCCGGCGCTGCTGGCCAAGGTCGGCGGCCTGGATGCGCGCGAGCTCTGGAAGGTCTACCTGCCGGTGATCCTGGTGTCGTTCGTGCTGATGGTGCCGGTGGTGTTCGTCGCCGAAAAGCGCCGCGCCCACCGGGGCGCCCTGCGCGCCGCCGTGGCCGGGCTGGTGCTGGTGTGCGCGCTGCTGCCGGCCGCCAGCCATGGCTTCTACACCCTGGCGGCGGCCCTGACCGGCTTCTTCGTGGCGTTCAACGTGCTGGAGGCGCTGCAGCCTTCGCTGGTGTCGCGCGTGGCGCCGCAGGCCTACAAGGGCCTGGCGCTGGGGTTCTACAACACGGCCCAGGCCGCGGGCCTGTTCACGGGCGGCGCGCTGGGCGGCTGGGTGGCATCGCACTCCGGCGCCGGCGCGGTCTTCATCGGCGCGGCCGTGCTGGCGGCCGTCTGGCTGGCCGTGACCTGGGCGCTCAAGCCGCTGGCCTGAGCCGCCCGCCCAGCGGGCGGCGGAAAGTCGCGGATCGCGCCGCCAACGGTGCCCAACAGCGGTGAAATCGTTTCCCTGACAGGACAGCTTTGTCACGATTCCGGTTTGGCGCGCCAGGCGCTTTTCGTCGATAATAGAAGACAAACTAGGGCTTCACCGGCGTCGCCGGTCATCATTGCGGTGACCGGCGAGTTTCATGAAGCCGGTCTTCAACATCGCTTTTTATGTTGTTGCCGGCGCGCTCGCGGCAACGTGTGGCACAGGCTGTCAACAACAGAGGGACAACGGCATGGCATCGGTTAACAAAGTCATTCTCGTGGGCAACCTGGGTCGCGACCCGGAAGTCCGCTACAGCCCCGACGGGGCCGCAATCTGCAACATGTCCATCGCCACGACCTCCACCTGGAAGGACAAGGCATCGGGCGAACGCCGCGAAGAAACCGAATGGCACCGCGTGGTCATGTACAACCGCCTGGCCGAAATCGCCGGCGAATACCTGAAGAAGGGCCGCTCGGTCTACATCGAGGGCCGCCTGAAGACCCGCAAGTGGCAAGACAAGGACACCGGCGCTGACCGCTACAGCACCGAAATCGTCGCCGACCAGATGCAGATGCTCGGCGGCCGCGAAGACGGCGGCGGCGGTGGCGGCAGCTACGGTGGCGGCGGCGGTTACGACGACGCCCCGGCGCGCCAGCCGCAGCAGCGCGCCCCGGCCCAGCGCCCGGCGCCGCAGCAGCGTCCCGCGCCCCAGGCAGCGCCCGCCGGCGGCGGCGCCAACCTGGCCGACATGGACGACGATATTCCGTTCTGATCGCGTCCACGCGGCAGTTCACGAACAAAGCCCGGCAAGCCCTTGCGCTTGCCGGGCTTTGTGCCGTTTGGGCGCCGCCACGGCTGCGCTGCGGCGGGAAGCCGCTGTTTTTTCAGGGAAATCTCGCCAGCTATCCACAGGCTGTGCACAGCATTTCAACAGCTTGCCCACTGATTTTCGGGCCTTGTCCACCGCTTGTTCACAGGGTCTGCCAGACAGGTCCCTGGCGCCCTCGGGCCGGCGAGGCGGTGCCTCAACCGGCCGGATTTCGGATCCGTGCTTCGCCACCCACCTGCAAGCCGCCCGCAGGCTGGATCTACAGGTAGCGGGAGGGCTTGCTGTCCACAGGCTGCGCACAGCATATGCACAGCTTGTGCACCGTGATTCGGGGTTTTTCCACAGCTTTTCAACAGGGGTGAAAGGGCGCATTCCGGCATCGCTGCAACGGCGTGATGTTTCCAACGGAGGCAGTGCCGCCCGCGAGGGCCGGGATCGTCCTATGCAGCCGCTGACGGACCGGCCGGAGGAGGAGGGGCTTCAGGCAGGCGCGGGGAGGAAAAGCGCAGTTCGGTGGTGTGAAATATTTAGTTTCATAAAAGCCTCTTGCGCTATCTATCTAGTAGTAGGTAAGATTCATCCATCGACGCAGCACCCAGCAACACCGCAGCGTCGCCCCAAACCAGAAATACAGTAGCACCCCTTTTTATTTGCCTTGTTATCTACCTATAAGTAGATAGTTTAAACGAAACACCCTAGCCATCGTTATCTGGAGATCACATCATGAAGACCCTCGTATCCGCCCTGATCCTGTCCGCCTCCTTCATCGGCGCCGCCCAAGCCGGCGAACTGGACTACCCGCCCGCCCTGAACACCCAAAGCACGGTGACCCGCGCCCAGGTGCAGCAAGAACTGGCTGCCGCCCGCGCCAACGGTGAACTGGCCACGACCGAAGAAGGCTACGCCGCCACCGCGTTCGCCAGCGCCAGCGACAAGAGCCGCGCCCAGGTGAAGCAGGAACTGGCCGCCGCCCGCGCCCAAGGCCTGACCGAAAGTGGCGAACTGGACTATCCGCCCGTCCAAGGCTGATTTTTTTCCCATCGAATCTATCTACAGATAGATAGCAACAACGTAATCGTGCCGTACTGATCCTTACTGGAGATCCACCATGAAGACCCTCGTATCCGCCCTGATCCTGACCGCCTCGTTCCTGGGCGCCGCCCATGCGGGTGAATTGGACTATCCGCCCGCCGTGGACACCCACAGCACGGTGACCCGCGCCCAAGTGCAGCAAGAACTGGCCGCCGCCCGCGCCAACGGCGAACTGGCCAGCGG
Source organism: Achromobacter sp. 2789STDY5608615 (assembly GCF_001298995.1). Lineage (NCBI taxonomy): Bacteria > Pseudomonadati > Pseudomonadota > Betaproteobacteria > Burkholderiales > Alcaligenaceae > Achromobacter > Achromobacter sp. 2789STDY5608615. Next base: position 185,107 of record NZ_CYTY01000004.1, on the reverse strand, counting down.
TGAAGAAGGCTACGCCGCCACCGCCTTCGCCAGCGCCGGCGACAAGAGCCGCGCCCAGGTGAAGCAGGAACTGGCCGCCGCCCGCGCCCAGGGCCTGACCGAAAGCGGCGAACTGGACTACCCGCCCGTGCAAGGCTGAGTCCGATGACGGCCACTGCGAACCCCGGGGGGCGGGATCATTCCCGGCCGGGGTTCGCACGGTTGCATCGGATCACCGCCTAGGGATACCGCCGATGACGAACCGACCTATTAGTAGGTAATATTCAGCCATGGACACTCCGACCCCCAACACCACCCGCGACCAGCTTTTGGCCCATGCCGAAAAGCTGATCCGTACCCGCGGTTGCAACGGCTTCAGCTATCGCGACCTGGCCGAGCACGTGGGCGTGAAGACGTCCAGCATCCACTACTACTTTCCCGGCAAGGACGACCTGCTCTACGAGGCCGTCGAAGCCTACAGCGCTCGCGCCCTGGCGTCGGTGCGCAGCATCGACACCGCGCAGCCGGCCCACGCCCAGCTCGACGCCTATCTGACGATGATGGAATCGAAGGCTTGCGGCCACGGCGAACTGTGCCTGGGCGGCATGTTGGCCGCCGAAATGATGAGCCTGCCCGACCGCGTGCGCGGCGCGCTGCAGGGATTCTTCCGTGCGCACGAAGCCTGGCTCACCCGTGTATTGGCGCAAGGCGCCGAAGAGGGCACCCTGAAGTTTTCGGGCACCGCCGAAGCGGCCGGCCGGGCGGTGTTCGCCACGGTGCAGGGCTGCATGCTGGTGTCACGCCTGTTCCAGGCGCCGCCGGCCCTGTGCGAAGCGATCAGCGCCCTGTACGTCGAGTGCCAGGACAAGCCCGCCGCCTGATCCATCCGTTTTTCCAGTGCCACGGCCGCAACGCGCAAGCGTGCGGCCGTTGTGTTTTTGGCGCGGGCGGCGCGGGGGTATTACCCCAGGGCGCGCGCCATGTCCGCGCTGCTGCGCGCCTGCATGCCGAGGTCGCGCATGCGCTGCAGGAAGGCGGACTGCGCGTCGGCGAAGCCGGTGACCGGACTGATGCAGTCGGTCAGCAGCACCACGCGCGACAGGTTGCCGCCCGGCAGATGTTCGGCGAGGTGCTCGACCGTGGCCTTGACGCAATGGCTGCCCGCCACGCCGGCCACGATGATGAGATCGGAGCGGTCCAGCGAGTCCAGCAGCTTGCGGTTGAGCTGGCTGCGCGGATCATCGGCATCGGGCACTTCGGCCATCAGCGCGCTGTAGTGCTCGGTCCAGGGGTTGGCGCCCTTGGGCACCTTGCGCACGATGTACTGGCTTTCCTCTTCCCAGCGGCCATAGGCGGCGCGCACGTCCGGGTGGACGTTGTGGCCCCAGGTGCCGATCTCGCAGTGCACCGGCCAGACCATCAAGGTGTAGCGGCCGCGCGTCTCCAGTTCGTCCAGATAGGACAGCGTGCGCGGCAGGTCGTCGACGTGGCGGGGCAGGAAGGCGCCCGAACGCACCTGGCTGGCGGTGATGGGCGTGAAGGGCGCCACCGGGCGGCCGTCGCCGCCGCGCCAGAAGGTCGGATGGGCGATGTCGAGCCGATGGTGCGAATCCAGCGTGACGGTGACGGCCGACAGCGCGGGCGCGGCGGCATCGACGAAGCGCGCCAGCCGCTGCATGTCGGCATGCGCGCCCGGCACCGGCAACGCGGGCGCGGTGGCGCGGCCGGTCAGCGGATCGACGGGGAGATATTCCGCGGGGAGGTCGCAGAAATCGTTTTGCGGATCGATGATCAGTAGGTGAACGGAGCGCGACATGGGGGCAGTGACGGGGAGTGAATGTGAAATATAGACCGGGATGCGCGCCGCGGGCGAGCGCCACGCGCCGGCCCGCCCCGGGGACCGGCCTGCCCGCCGGTGGCCGCGCCTAGAACAGCACCAGATGGTGCGGCTGGTCCGGCAACTGGCGCAGGAGGGCGCGCCACAGCAGCCAGAGACGCGCCAGCGCCGCGATGACGACGGCCCCGCCGATGTAGAAGACCATGATCTCGTTCCTTGTCCAAAAATTCGCACGATCGTGCGAAATTATCCGAAAGAAATACCGGCCCGTGCCGGTATCCGTTGCAACGACTACGTGATGTACTGGAAGCTGCGATACGTGGAAATCAGCCGTTCGTACGCGGCCCGCACCCGTTCGCGGGCGCGCGGATCGCGCAGGAAACGGGCGTCGTGCATCAGCCCGATCATCAGGCTGTAGACCTCGAACACCAGCTGTTCCGGATCGGTGTCCGGGCGCAGGTGGCCTTCTTCCAATGCCTGGCCGACCGTGCGCACCATGGCGGCGCGCCAGCGCTTGAGGCGCTCTTCAAGCACCGCCCGCAGCGGCGACTCGACGTCGTCGAACTCGAAGGCGCCGGCCACGTAGATGCAGCCGGTCAGCAGCTCGACGTTGCAGGCGCGCTCGATCCAGAGCGTGACAAGCGCGTTCAACCGCGGCAGGCCGCGGGGCTGGGCCATGGCGGGCGTGAAGACGGCGGCCACGAAGCGGCGGTCGTATTCCTCGAGCACTGCCTGCTGCAGGGCTTCGCGCGATCCCACCCGCGAGAACACGCCGCTCTTGCTGATGCCCAGGCGCTTGGCCAATTGACCGAGCGACAGGCTTTCCAGCCCCTGGGCGGCGGCCATGTCGAGGGCCGCGTCCACAATGGCCGCGAAGGTCAGTTCGCTTTTTTCGGTCTTGGCAGTCATGTCGGAAATTTAGCACGACTGTGCGAAAAAAGCGCGATCAACGCGCCGGGTCGGGGCCGCGCACCCCAAAAAAACCGGGCAGCCTGGGCTGCCCGGTGTCCGGGTGTTGCGCGTGCCGAGGCGGAAGACTCAGGCGCGGGCGGCCTTGAATTCCAGGCGGAACTTGTGCAGCAGCGGCTCGGTGTAGCCGTTGGGCTGGGTCAGGCCCTCGAACACCAGCGCGCAGGCGGCCTTGAACGCCAGCGAGCTGTCGAAGTGGCCCGCCATCGGCAGGTAGTGGGGATCGCCGGCGTTCTGGCCGTCCACCACCTTGGCCATGCGCTTGAAGGTCTCCATGACCTGGTCGTTGTTGGTGACGCCGTGGCGCAGCCAGTTGGCGATGTGCTGGCTGGAGATGCGCAGCGTGGCGCGGTCTTCCATGAGGCCGACGTTGTGGATGTCCGGCACCTTGGAGCAGCCCACGCCCTGGTCGATCCAGCGGACCACGTAGCCCAGGATGCCCTGCACGTTGTTGTCCAGTTCCTGCTGGATGTCGGCGGCGGACCACTTGCTGCGGTCGCCCACCGGCACCGTCAGCAGGCCGGCCAGCAGTTCGTCGCGCACGCTGTCGAGCTTGGTGCGCTCGAGTTCCTGCTGGACCGCCTGCACGTCCACCTGATGGTAGTGCAGCGCGTGCAGCGTGGCGGCGGTGGGAGAGGGCACCCAGGCCGTATTGGCGCCGGCCTTGGGATGGGCGATCTTCTGTTCGAGCATGGCGGCCATCAGGTCGGGCATGGCCCACATGCCCTTGCCGATCTGCGCGCGGCCGCGCAGGCCGGCGTCCAGGCCGACCAGCACGTTGTTGCGCTCGTAGGCGGTGATCCAGGCGGTGGACTTCATGTCGCCCTTGCGCAGCATGGGGCCGGCTTCCATGCTCGAATGCATTTCGTCGCCGGTGCGGTCGAGGAAGCCCGTGTTGATGAACGCCACGCGCGACGCCGCTGCCTGGATGCAGGCCTTCAGGTTGATGCTGGTGCGGCGCTCTTCATCCATGATGCCCATTTTCAGGGTGTTGCGCGGCAGGCCCAGCAGGTCCTCGACGCGATCGAACAGCTCGCTGGCGAACGCGGCCTCGACCGGGCCGTGCATCTTGGGCTTGACGATGTAGACCGAGCCGGTGCGCGAGTTGAGCTTGCGCTCGCGATCCTGCAGCGCCGCCAGGCTGGTGACCACGGCGTCGAGGATGCCCTCGGGGATCTCCTGGCCGTCGCGGTCCAGCACCGCCGGGTTGGTCATGAGGTGGCCGACGTTGCGCACGAACATCAGCGAGCGGCCATGCAGCGTCAGCGCCGAGCCGTCCGGACGCGTGTACTGGCGGTCCGCGTTGAGCTTGCGGGTGAAGGTCTTGCCGCCCTTGGTGACGTCCTCGGTCAGGTCGCCCTTCATCAGGCCGAGCCAGTTGCGGTAGATGTGGACCTTGTCTTCGGCGTCGACCGCGGCGACCGAGTCCTCGCAATCCATGATGGTGGTCAGCGCGGCCTCGACCAGCACGTCCTTGACGCCAGCGGCATCGGTGGCGCCGATGCTGTGGGCGCGGTCGACCTGGATCTCGAAATGCAGGCCGTTGTTCTTGAGGAGGATGGCCGTGGGCGCGCTGGCGTCGCCCTGGTAGCCGGTGAACTGCGCCGGCGTCTTGAGCGTGGTGGCGCCGCTGGCCAGCGCGATCTTCAGCTGGCCGTTCTCGACCGTGTAGCCGCGGGCGTCGGCGTGCGAGCCCTGCGCCAGCGGCGCGGCGGTATCGAGGAACTGGCGGGCGCGGGCGATGACGGCGCGGCCGCGCTCGGGGTTGTAGCCGGCGCCGTTGTCGCCCGGCGTGGCGGGAATCGCGTCGGTGCCGTAGAGGGCATCGTACAGGCTGCCCCAGCGCGCGTTGGCCGCGTTCAGCGCATAGCGCGAGTTGGACATCGGCACGACCAGCTGCGGACCGGCCTGTTGCGAGATTTCGGTATCGACGTGGTCGGTGGTGGCGCGCACCGAGGCCGGCTGCGGCAGCAGGTAGCCGATGCCTTCCAGGAACTGGCGGTAGGCCGCCGGATCGGCGATCGGGCCCGGATGGGCGCGATGCCAGGCGTCGAGTTCGGCCTGCAGGCGGTCGCGCTCGGCCAGCAGGGCGCGGTTCTTGGGCGCCAGGTCATGCACCAGGGCCGCGAATCCCTTCCAGAACGCGTCGGCATCCAGGCCGGAGCCGGGCAACGCTTCCTTTTCGATGAACTGGCTGAGATTGGCCGCCACTTGCAGGCCGTGGTGCTGGGTGCGTTGAGTCATGCGGATCTCTGACGGTAGTAGGTCTGGGCGGCGCGGGCGCCGGGCGAATCGGTCCTGACATCATCGTTCGCACCCGACCCAAAGTCCATATCAAAAACCGCTGGTCATACCAGTTTATTTGGCGGCGGTCCGGCAAACATCGTTTTTTTATGGTTCTATATCAGTAACTTACAAAGGCAGGGAGCGACGGACCAAGGATGGCGGCGGCATGGTCATACCACTGGTCCGGAGAACGCAATGCACGCGGAAACTGAAGCGAAACCCCGCCAGGTGGCGGACGAGGTGGCGGAGCGCATCGAGCGCCTGATCCTGGACGGCGTCCTGAAGGCCGGCCAGGCCTTGCCATCGGAACGGCGGCTCACGGAAAAACTGGGCGTGTCGCGCACCGCGCTGCGCGAAGGGCTCAAGCTGCTGCGCGCGCGCGAGATCATCCATACCTCGCAGGGCAAGGGCTCGTTCGTGGCCCGCATCTCGAAGGTGGACGCCGGGCCGCTGATGCATCTGTTCAATTCGCAGCCGCGCACGCTGTATGACCTGCTGGAAGTGCGCTCGCTGCTGGAGGCGGATTCGGCGCGGCTGGCGGCCTTGCGCGGCACCGAGGCCGATTTCATCATGATCCGTCGGCGCTACGACGATATGGTGAACACGCAGGCCGCGGACACCGCCACGCACGCGCACCTGGATCATGCCTTTCACCTGGCCATCTGCGAGGCCTCGCACAATCCGGTGCTGGTGCACACGCTGCAGTCGCTCAACGACCTGATGCTCGGTTCGGTGTTCGCCTGTGTGAACAACCTGTACCACCGCGAGCCCGAAAAGCGCCAGATCGACAAGCAGCACGCGCGGCTCTTCAATGCGGTGATCGGCCGCCAGCCGGAGCAGGCGCGCCGCGCCGCGGCCGACCACGTCGACAGCGTGCGGCAGAACCTGGCCGAGATCGAACAGGAAGAGCAGCGTTTGGTGCGGGCGACGCTGCGCCTGGAAGGGTGGACCTGAACGCGACCGCGCGGATCGGGGCGGCGGACGGGCCGACAGCCGGCCCGCTGCGCGATGATGCCGCGCGCGTCGCCGGGCTCAGCGGTCTTCGGTCACGGCGCCGGCCAGGGCCAGCGGCTTGCCCGCATAGACGCGGCCAAAGCGGTTGGCCAGCAAGGCCTCCAGCGAGATCTGCTCCTGGCCCACGAAGCCGCGCTGCGGCAGCACCTGGTGGGCAACGAGATCCAGCGCCGCGCAAATGCCGGCCGCGGTCGACAGCTGGATGGCGCTGAGCCGGTGACCGTCGACGTCGGCGCCGAACACGCGGATGGGATAGGACTCTTCCTCCAGTCGGCCGTGACGGTGGCCCGAGGCTTGCGCCTGGATGACGATGACATCCTGCTCGGTGGTGGGAATCGCGGTCTCGAAGATGTCCTTGAGCAGGTCGCGACGATCGCGCAGGCGCAGGTCATTGAGCAGCAGCTTCATCAGGTTGCAGTGCCCGGGATAGCGCACCGACTTGTAGTCCACGTTGCGGGCGCGTCCCAGCAAGGTCGCCGGCAAGGTGCCCAGGCCGCCCGAGGTGTTGAAGGCCTCGTACTCGACCCCATCCAGCGCGAAGGTCTCGTAGCCTTCGAGCGCCGGCACGCTGGTCAATTGGCCGTCGACGATGGCCTCGCACGGATTGCAGTATTCGTTGATCAACCCTTCCGTGCTCCAGGTCAGGTTGTAGCGCAGGCTGTTGGACGGGTAGCGCGGCAATGCGCCCACGCGCATGCGCAGGTCCAGCAGGGTGTCGAAGCGCCGCGCCAGCGCATTGCCGACGATGCCGATGAAGCCCGGCGCCAGGCCGCACTGCGGCATCAGCACCGCGCGGGCGTCGCTGGCCAACGCCTGGATGGCATGGGTGCTGGCGACGTCTTCGGTCAGGTCGAAATAGTGCACGCCGGCCTGGGCGCACAACTGCGCGACCGCGATGGCGCGATGGAACGGCAGGGCGTTGACCACCGCGTAGCGGCCCTCGATGCAGCGGGCCAGCGATGCGTCGTCGCTGATCTGGCGCGTCTCGCAACCCAATTCCGCGACAACGCGCAGCCGCGCCGGATCCTGGTCGGCCACCAGGACCGAATAGTCGCCGCTGCGCTCGAGCATCAGGGCGATGGCGAAACCGATTTTGCCGGCGCCCAGGAGGAGGATGGGCTTGGGGGAGGGGGGGGCATGGTGCGGCTCCTGCATAGAGGGGGATGGGTTGGCCTCATCCTATGCGCGGGCGCTGTCGATTTGTAGATAGCAAAGCGTCGTAACGGCTGTAAGTAACGTCGTTATGACTTAATTGACGATCGAAACGTCAAAAAGAAAAGCCCCCCGGGTGAGGCCGGAGGGCTTTGGGGGCGATTGCCGGGCCTGGAAGCCAGGCCGTGCAATCAGCTGCCCATGGGGGGGGTAGTCCATGTTGCCGAAGGTGACCAGGCCTTCCGCCTTGGCTTGGGCCAGTTCGGTCTGGACCTGGCTGCGGCTCAGCGACGTGGTGCTGGCGGCGTGGGCGACGGGCGGGTAGTCCATGTTGCCGAAGGTGACTTCACCGGCGTTCTTGGCCTGGGCCAGTTGGTCCTGCACTTGCTGCGAGGTCAGGCTCGACTTCGAGGCGATAGCGGCGGGGTAGCCTTCTTCGCCGAAGGTGTATTGGCCGGAAACCTTGGCTTGTTGCAGTTCGGCTTGAACCTGGGCGCGCGTCGGGCCTTGGTCGGCTTCAGCGGCTTGGGCGCCAGCGGCGGCCAGAACGGACATGGACAGCATCAAAGCGGTAGCAAGGGTTTTCATAGCAGACCTCCATATGTCTTGAGCTTGGGATCCGATCCTCTGGCCTGATTGCCGGGGGTCGCTTGCTGTGTCCCGATGAGATGCATTCTCGGCCCAAATAACCCTGGGATAAACCCTTATTACCTGAAAACATCTTTCCAAAATGAATACTAATCGGCTGGGAACTTACCAAATGGCACCATAGGTGGCGATATTTCCATTTGATGACGCAATAGGTAGTGGTTGGCGGCATTGGCCGCGGACGAGAGGGGCGGGGTAGGTTTCCGGCCCGCGGGGCAGGCAGCGGGCGTGCGCGGACAAGTCACGCCTCGGCGGGCGAGTGGCGGGTGATGACAGCGGGCAGTGCGGGAAGGGGGCCGTGGAACCCGCCCAAGGGAGCGCGTGGCTCCGGGGGGGGGGCGGATACGGCAAGGGAGGAGGGGTCAGCGGTTCAGGTCGGCCAGCGCGGCGTCGTATTCGGCGCGGGCTTCGTCCAGCTTGCGCTGGGCCTTGTCGATCTTTTCCTGCTTGCCCTTGGCGCGAGCGGCCTTGAGCTCGTCTTCGCGCTCGGACACCTTGTTCTGCTTGTCGCGCACGTCGGCTTCGCGTTGCGATTGCAGGCGGCTGTCGGTGCAGTAGGCCTTGGCCTCTGCCAGCGCCTTCTGCAAGCCAGCCACCCGGTGCGTGTTGCCGTGGGCGCGCGCATACGTGATTTCGTTTTCGAGATGGCAGAACTTGGCAGCGCAGCCGCGCTGGGCCGAGCAATCGGTGGTGGCCTGGGCGTGGGCCGGCAGGGTGCCGAACAGGGCGCTGGCCGAGGCCAGTGCCAGCAGGGTTTTGGTCAGTGCGGACATGCGGAGTCTCCGTAAAGCGTGTCGGAACGGCCATCATCTCCCAAGCATGGCGCGTCCGCAATGCGCCGGATCAGCCGATCAGGGTGCCCGCGAGCGCCGCCGCGACCAGGATCGCGCCCAGCCAGAGGTTGGCGCGGAACAGCATGAAGTTGCGGTCGGGACGCTGGATGTCGAACACCTTCAACTGCCACGCCAGGTGCACGCCGATCGCCGCCATGCCGACGTAATAGGCCCACGACATGCCGATGGCATAGCCGCCCCAGGCCCACAGGATCACGGTGGCCAAATAGAAGCCGCCGATCCACAATTTGCCCTGGTCGCCGAAGCGCATGGCCGTGGAATGCAGGCCCAGGCTGCGGTCATCGCGCACATCGACGTAGGCGTAGATGCTGTCGTAGCCCACCTGCCACAGCACCGCGCCGAACCACATCGCGATGGCGGCCAGGGGCACGTGGTTCTGCGTATCCGACCAGGCCATCAGCATGCCCCAGTTGAAGCAGATGCCCAGGACGACCTGCGGCCAATAGGTGACGCGCTTGCACAGCGGATAGATGAAAACGAACGGCAAAACGGCCAGCGCGAGCCAGCGGCTCATGCCATTCAGGAAGAAAAGCAGCGAGCCGCAGACCACCAATTGGCCAAATAAAAACCAGACCGCATTACGCATGCTGAGCTGGCCGCTGGTCAACGGACGGAAGCGGGTGCGTTCGACGTGCTTGTCGAAGTCGCGGTCGCACATGTCGTTGACGGTGCAGCCGATGCCGCGCATCAGCAGCGCGCCCAGCGAGAACACCACCAGGCGTTGCAGGTCGGGCAGGCCGCCGGCGGCCTGGATCAGGGCGGCGATACAGGGCAGCAGCGTCAGCCAGGTGCCGATGGGGCGGTCGAGCCGGCACAGCCGGGCGTAGGGGCGCCACGATTTGGGCAGCCAACGTTCGACCCAGTCGGTGAAAACAATGTCGCTGAGGTCGACGGGAGAGGGTTGCGGAGCGCTCACTGTCACGGCGAAAGAAAAGGGAGGAAAGCCGACAGCATAAAACAACGGCCGGGCATCGCGCCCGGCCGTGGGACCGTCAAGCCTGGTCAGGACCCGGTTTTCAGGCCGTGTATTCCTTGAGCAGCTTGCCCAGGATGGCGATGCCGGTGCGGATCTTGTCTTCCGGCACGGTGGCGAAGCTCAGGCGCAGCGTGTTGGCGCGGCCGGCGCCGCTGTAGAACGGCGCGCCCGGCACGAACGCGACGTTCTGGGCGATGGTCTTTTCCAGCAGCTTGGTGCTGTCGATGTGCTCGGGCAGCGTCACCCAGATGAACATGCCGCCTTCGGGCTTGGTCCAGCTGACGGTGGCGGGGAATTCGCGCGCGATGGCGTCCAGCATGCAGCTGCCCTGGGCGCGGTAGATCTCGCGCACGTTGGGCAGGTGCTCTTCGAGGAAGCCGTCCTTGACGATTTCGTACACGGCCATCTGGGTCAGCGTGGGCGTGTGCAGGTCGGTGGCCTGCTTGGCCTGCACCAGCTTGTTGATCAGCGGACGGGCGGCGGCGATGTAGCCCAGGCGCAGGCCGGGGGCCAGCACCTTGGAGAACGTGCCCAGGCGCACGACGTTGGCGCCGTATTCGGCGGCCAGGGCGATCAGGCCCGGTTGCGGTTCGCCGGCGTAGCGCAGTTCACCGTAGGGATCGTCCTCGATGATGGTCAGGCCGAGCTCGGCGGCTCGCTTGACCAGCGCGATGCGGCGTTCCAGGCTGAGGGTGCGGCCGGTCGGGTTCTGGAAGTTGGGCAGCGCGTACAGGAAGCGGGCGCCAGCGGCCAGCTCGGGCGTGATGGCCTCGGGGATCAGGCCGCCGTCATCGGTGGGCACCGGCACGTACTTGGGCTGGTACAGGCTGAACGATTGCAGGGCGCCCAGGTAGCTGGGGTCTTCGACCAGCACCTTGCTGTCCTTGTCGACCAGCACCTTGCCCAGCAGGTCCAGCGCCTGCTGCGAGCCGGACACGATCAGGACCTGGTCGGCGGCGACATTGGCGCCGGCGCGGTTCAGGTCGTCGGCGACCCATTGGCGCAGCGGCGCGTAGCCTTCGGTGGGACCGTACTGCAGGGCGGCGCGGCCGTTGGTGGACAGTACCTTGTCGAATGCCGCACGCACCACTTCTACCGGGAAGCCGCCGGGCGCCGGCAGGCCGCCTGCGAACGAAATGACTTCGGGGCGCTCGGTGACCTTGAGGATCTCGCGGATCGCGGAGCTGGTGAGTTGCAGGGCGCGTTCGGAAAATGCGAACGTCGGTTCGAGAGGCTTGTCCATGGTTTGCTTCTTAATCAAGAAGGGGGTGACGGGGTGATGACAACGGCGCGGTAAAGACGTTGCTGCGTAAACTATTGTCCCACAGCGTGGCAAGGCGGCCCCTTTATCGTGGGCAGCCCCTAAAATCACTTGCATCGATAATCGCCTGTACAGTTACATTTAGATATATGTTTGAAGCCGCCCCGATCACCGCCGATTCCAAGGCCGCGCTGTACGCCGAACTGGCCAAGCAGGCCCGCGCCCTGCTGGACGGCGAGCACGACCGCATCGCCAATGCCGCCAACCTGAGCGCGCTGGCCTACCAGGCGCTGCCCGACCTGAACTGGGTCGGGTTCTACCTGTTTGACGGCACCGAGCTGGTGCTGGGCCCGTTCCAGGGCAAGCCGGCCTGCGTGCGCATTCCGCTCAATCGCGGCGTGTGCGGCGCGGCCGCCAGCCAGCGCCAGACGCAGCTGGTGCCGGACGTGCACGCGTTCCCCGGCCACATCGCCTGCGACGCGGCCTCGCGTTCCGAGATCGTGGTGCCGCTGGTGCACCGGGGCGAGTTGATCGGCGTGTGGGACGTGGACAGCCCGGTGCCGGACCGCTTCGACGAAGACGATCGCCAGGGCATGGAAGCGCTGTGCGCGATCTTCCTGGCCAGCCTGCGTTGACAGCGTGGCGGCGGCCCGGTAGATTTGCGCATCGGTCGCTCGCGGCCGGTTTCAACCCTTTATTCCATTCATGATTCCTCAGGCCCTCCAGTCCGCTTTCCTGTTCCGCGCCCTCGGCGTGGTGACGGTTTGCGCCGGCCTGAAATCCAAAAAACAGCCGCTCATCTGACCGGAGCATGCTGTTCCGTCAGATGGGCGACGGAACAGCGGCCTCACGGCGGCGCCACGGCGCCTTCGCGCGCACCCCCTAGTATCCCGAGCACTTCTGTACGGTCCAACCACGGTCCGCTTACACCGAAGGAGTGTTCATGCAAACTCATCAATCCCCGTTCCAAGGCGTCTGGATTCCCCTGGTGACGCCGTTTTCCGGCGGCGCCGTCGATGGCGGGGCCTTGCGCCGCCTGGTGCGCCATTTCAAGGCCGCGGGCGTCGACGGCCTGGTCGTCTGCGGCAGCACGGGCGAAGCCGCGGCGCTCGATGACGCCGAGCAACTGGCGGTGCTGGACGCCGTGCTGAACGAGGCCGGCGCCATGCCGGTGGTGATGGGCCTGGCGGGCAATCACCAGGGCCACGTGCTGCAGCGGCTGGCCGCGTTCGGCACCCGGCCGCTGGCCGGCATCCTGGCGCCGGCGCCATACTACGTGCGCCCGGGCCAGGACGGCGCGGCCGCCTATTTCCGCAGCCTGGCCGATGCCTCGCGCTTTCCCCTGGTGCTGTACGACATTCCCTATCGCACAGGCACAACGCTGGAGACCGCGACATTGCTGTCGCTGGCCGCGCATCCGAACATCGCCGCGATCAAGGACTGCGGCGGTTCGCTCGACAAGACCCTGGCGCTGATCGCCGACGGCAACATGAACGTGCTGGCGGGCGAGGACCTGCAATCGCTGTCGCTGCTGTGCCTGGGCGGCAGCGGCCTGATCGCGGCGGCCGCGCATATCCGTCCCGATCTGTTCGTGGCCATGCACCAGGCGGTGCGGGTGCAGCAGCTGGACCTGGCGCGCAGGCTGTTCCAGGCGCTGGCGCCGGTGATCCAGCTGGCCTTCGCCGAGCCCAACCCGGGACCGGTCAAGGCACAGCTGGGGCGCCAGGGGTTGCTCAGCGACGAGCTGCGCGAACCCATGCCGGCCGCCAGCGCGGCGCTGGCGCGGCGCATGGACGCTGCGGTAGCGGGCCTGAACCGGCAGTTTCCCTGCCAATAGCGGGAAGTTGCGCCCGGGCGCGGCAGCTTTGTGGCGCCCGGATTCATTTGGTAATAAATGTCTCACCGCGAGGCTGACGGATTGCTTATGATGCGGCCATTCTCCGGGGTGAAACAAAACGTTCATGGCCCAAGCTTTTGTCGCGTTGTCCGCCTGGCAGGTCATGCTGGCGGGCCTGCTGTTCTTCGGCGGCATCTACCTGCTTTTCGGCGCGGCCACCTGGCTGCTGACCCAGCGCATCCTGCCGGCGCTGGGCATCGGCCGGCCGCTCGATCCGCGGCCGCTGGCGCCGGGCCAGTTGCGCCGCGAGTTCACGCAGTCGGGCGTGTCGATCCTGCTGTTCGGCACCGGCATGATCTTTCCCTGGGGCCTGCTGCAGCTGGGCTGGGCGCACCTGGATCCGGATGCCAGCTGGCAGAAAATCACGCTGGAGATCCTGGCCCTGGTGGCCTGGAACGACGTGCATTTCTGGATCAACCACCGGCTGCTGCACACCAAGCTGCTGCGCCGTTTCCACCTGCCGCACCACCGCTCGGTGGTGACCACGCCGTTCTCGACCTACAGCTTCCATCCGATCGAAGCGCTGATGCTGGGCAACGTCATCATGCTGCCGATGGTGCTGCATGATTTCAGCTTCTGGTCGCTGGCGTCGGTGCCGCTGTTCAGCCTGTTCTTCAACTGCATCGGCCACGCCAACTACGACTTTTTTCCCAACGTGTCGTATTCGCACTGGTTCGCCGCGAGCCGCCGGCATCACCTGCACCACGCCTGCTACAACGGCAATTTCGGCTTCCAGTTCACCTTCATGGACCGCCTGTTCCGCACCCGGCTGAAGGCCGAGGCGGCGACGTCCCAGCTGGAGGCTTTCCGGCAGCGAGAATCGATTGGCGGACGGGCTTAGCAAGAGGCGCCGGCTGCCCGCGCTGCGCAACCGGCGCGATTGGCAGAGCCTGGCCTACCTGGCCGCGCTGCCCGCCCTGGCGGCGTGGCAGTGGCTGCACGGCTTCTGGTGGCCGCTGTATGCGTTGATGTTGTTCCTGACGCTGGGCATCGGCGTGATCCATCACAACCACACGCACATCCGCATGTGGCATGGCCGCTGGGCCAATCGCGCCACCGATTTCTGGATCACGCTGCTGCAGGGGCATCCCACCTTCGTGTTCTATCCGGCGCACGTGGCCAACCATCACCGCTTCAAGCACGGCGCGCGCGACGTGGCGCGCACCTATCGCTTCGGCGGCGACACCAATCACCTGTGGGGCTACCTGATCCATCCGGCGCAGGCCGTGTGGGTGCTGTATCCGCTGTTCTTCGCCTGGCTCGGGCGGCTGCGCCGCCACTGGCCGGGCGCCTGGCGCTATTGCCTGTGCCAGTACGGCGCCTGGCTGGGGCTGTGGGGCGGCCTGCTGGCGATCAATCCGGTCAAGGCGCTGGTGTTCGTCATCATTCCGCAACTGCATGGCCTGCACTGGCTGCTGGCCACCAACTACCTGCAGCACGCGCACGCCGATGGCGGGCCGCGCGCCGTCGCGGGCCTGAACTACGCCCGCAATTTCGAAGGGCTGGTCAATCCGCTGCTGTTCAACATCGGCCTGCACACCGCGCATCACGAGAGTCCGCGCGCGCACTGGTCCGAACTGACCCGGTTGCACCGCGACCACTACCGGGCCCGCGTGACGCCCGCGCTGAACGAAGGCGGCCTGACGCCGTACATGTTCCGCGTGTTCGTGCTGGGCACCTTCCTGCCGCGCTTTCGCAGCCGCTCGTGCATGGCGCCCGAGCACGTGCGCTAGCGCCGCAACCCCATACCTGCCACTAGAGACCCGCCATGCCTATCGCGTTCAATCGTGTCTACCTGGAAAGCGCCGGCTATTTCATGCCGGGCGAACCCGTGTCCAACGAGGCCATGGACAGCTACATCGCGCCGCTGAACCGCATGTCCAGCCGCATCAAGAGCCGCATCCTGGCCGAGAACGGCATCAAGCAGCGTTACTACGCGATCGATGCCGAGGGTTCCACCGTTTTCACCAACGCGCAGCTGGCCGCCAACGCCATCCGCGATTGCCTGCGGCGCAATGACGGCGACCTGGCGGACGTGTCGCTGCTGACCAGCGGCTCGTCGGGCGGCGATGCGTTGATGCCGGGCTTTGCCAACATGATCCAGGGCGAGCTGGCCGCGCATCCGATGGAGACGCTGTCGGTGCACGGCATCTGCGCCGCGGGCGTGTCGGCGATCCAGGTGGCTGCGCAGGGCGTCGAGATGGGCGGCCACGCCAGCGCGCTGGCGGTGGCGGCCGAGTTGCCGTCGCGCCTGTTCAAGCGCTCGCGCTTTGCCGCGCGTGGTTATGACGCCGACTTCGATGCGCATTTCCTGCGCTGGATGCTGTCGGACGGCGCTGGCGCGCTGCTGCTGGGACGCGGCGGCCGGCCGCTGCCGGGCGCCTCCAAGGGCGTGCGGCTGCGCCTGAAGTGGGTGCACCAGCGTTCGTTCTCGGGCGACTATCCGGTCTGCATGCAGTTGGGCCTGTCGGCCGACCGGCAGAAGGGCCACCTGGACTATCCGTCGTGGAACGAGGCCGAGGCCGATGGCGCGCTGTCGCTGCGCCAGGACATCCGCCTGCTGCCGCATCTGTTCGACATCGGCATCCACGAGTACGCCAAGCTGGTGCGCGACGGCTGGCTGGATCCGGATCAGGTCGACCATTTCCTGTGCCATTACTCGTCCGAGAAATTCATTCCGGTGGTCGAGGACCTGATGGAGAAGGCCGGCCTGGTGATCCCGCGCGAGCGCTGGTTCAGCAACCTGGCCTGGCGCGGCAACACCGGCGCGGCGTCGATCCTGATCATGCTGGCCGAGTTCCTGGAAACGCGCGAGATCAAGCCGGGCGAGCAGATCTTCTGCTACATCCCCGAGTCGGGCCGCTTCATGGCGGCCTACATGTTGCTGGAAGCCGAGGCGGCGCATGAGGCCGCGCCGTCGGTGGCCGTGGTGGGCGCCACGCCGGCCGCGGCCGCGGCCGGGCGCGAGGACGCGCACAGCGCCGATGCCGATGCCATCGCGCCGCCGCACGATCCGGACATGGCGCCGCAGGGCCTGGGCCAGCTGCTGACCGAACTGGCGGCGATCTGGCACGACTACCGCTCGCGCGTCTGGCGCACGCCGGTGGTGCGGCGCCTGCGCAACCGCCGCTTCGAGACCGCCGACTACCTGAACTGGATGGAGAACTGGATCCCGCAGGTGCGCGAGGGCAGCAAGTGGATGCGCGAAGGCGCGGCCTCGCTGACCGAGCAGTACCAGCCGCTGGCCGCGCTGATCGACATGCATGCCGGCGAGGAGCAGAACGATTTCCAGATCCTGTTCCAGGACTACCGCACGGCCGGCGGCGCCATCGACAGCATCGACGCGCTGCGCCGCAACCCCGGAGGCGAGGCGCTCAACGCCTATCTGCACAGCCTGGCCGCCACGCGCGACCCGATCGGCCTCCTGGGCGCCATCTACATCATCGAGGGCACCGGCCAGCGCATCGTGCCGGCCCTGCTGCCGCTGCTCAAGGCCAGCCTGAAGCTGCCGCCGGACGCCTTCCGCTTCCTGGAATACCATGGCCACAACGACGAGAACCACCTGGCGCGCTGGCTGACGGCGGTGGAACTGGCGCTGGACTGCGACGAGGACGGCCGCGCCGAGCAGCGCATCGTCGACACCGCGCGCCGCACGGCCGCGCTGTACCTGATGCAGTTTCATCACGTGATGGAGGATGACGCCGCATGAACAAGGAACCGGAATTCCTGGCCAAGGGGCACGATCCCGCCGATCCGAGCCCCTGGCTGGCGCTGTACCTGGATCGCAGCACGCCGCTGCCGGACAAGGTCAAGAAGGCCTGGCTGACCGATTCGAGCTGCGGCTCGCGCCAGTACCTGCTGCCGTTCCTGCGGCCGCTGGCGCGCGCTTTCATCATCCTGATCCAGGTCATCAAGACCTTCCTGCCGCGCCGCTGGTCGCATTCGCGGCTGCTGCACCGCATCCTGGCGTGGGGCCTGAAGCGCTTCGTGTCGCCCGAGGCCAACTGGCTGATCCTGCGGCATTTCCACCTGGGCGCGCAGATCCTGGCGTTCATCGCGGCCAATTCGCCGGTGCGCGTGGCCACCACGCCGCTCGAGCCGATGGAGATCGACGATCTCAAGGACGAGCTGTTCGTCAAGCACGACCTGAACCTGTTCAACTTCGTGATCCGGCTGAACCAGGCGCTGCGCGACGCCGGCGTGGAGATGCATGCGCCCGAGCGCGTCGACTTCTCGATGATCCGCGACCCGGGTCTCAAGCTCGAGGACATGCCGCAGGGCAGGCTGAATTTCCTCGACCTGCAGAGCGCCATCGAACTGTTCACGCCGCTCTACCAGCTGATGCTGACCGACAACGACTTCTGGCGCGCGGCCAACTCGCTGCAGCTGGACGAGACCATCGGCATCTACGCGGCCAAGCTGCTGGGCGCGCCGCAGCACCTGATTCTGGTCAACAACAGCCATCCGCTGGTGCCGATGTCGACGCTGCGCGCCGGCTACCGGCTGGTGCTGCACGGCCTGTCTACCGAGATGCTGCACAGCCTGCTGATGGAGATGCGGGACGCGCAGCAGGGCGGCGAACCGCCGGCGCCGATCGCCTGAAAAACGGGTGGATCCTGGCGTTGTCCCTATAGGGCGGGTCGAGGTCGCTACGCTATAGTGCGACCCTTGTCCGCCGATTCGGGGCCGCGTGCGCGTGACCCGGATTCCCATTCCGGAAGCGCTTTCGATGCCCCAGTCCATAGAAGTCATTGCCACACTCCTGTTCGTCGTGGCGGTGTTGCACACCTTCTCCGTTCCCGTGTTTGCGCGGTTGGCCCATCGCGGCGGCCCGCACGCCGGCTTCTGGCACCTGCTGGCCGAGGTCGAGGCGGTGTTCGGCGTGTGGGCGTTCGCCCTGATCGTGGCGATGGCGGCGCTGTCGGGGCCGTCCGCGGCCATCGGCTACATGGACACGCGCAACTTCACCGAACCGCTGTTCGTGTTCACCATCATGGTGGTGGCGGCCAGCCGGCCGATCCTGGAGCTGGTGGGCCTGCTGGTGCGCGCCACGGCGCGCGTGCTGCCGCTGCCGCGGGAGCTGGCGACGTTCTTCGTGGTGATGTCGCTGGTGCCGCTGGGCGGCTCGTTCATCACCGAGCCGGCGGCCATGACGCTGGCGGCCATCCTGCTGCGCGACGCCTATTTCCGCAGCAGCGGGCGCGCCGGCTTCAAGTACCTGACGCTCGGCGTGCTGTTCGTCAACGTCTCCATCGGCGGCGTGCTGACCTCGTACGCGGCGCCGCCGGTGCTGATGGTGGCGTCCACCTTCGGCTGGGACTCGGCCTTCATGGCGCAGCATTTCGGCTGGCGCGCGGCGGTGGCGGTGTGCCTGAACGCGGGCCTGCTGACCTTCATCTGCCGCAAGGCGCTGCTGGAGCGCTCGGTGGGCACGGGCGGCGGGGTCGACGCGCCGGACGGCAAGGACAACCGCCCGCCGGTGCCGGCGCTGGTGATGCTGATCCACCTGGTGTTCCTGGTGGCGGTGGTGCTGAGCGCGCATCATCCGGCGATCTTCCTGGGCCTGCTGATGATGTTCATCGGTTTTGCCGAGGCCTACAAGCGCCACCAGAACCGCCTGCTCATCAAGGAGGGGCTGATGGTGGGTTTCTTCCTGGCGGGCCTGGTGGTGCTGGGCGGCCTGCAGAAGTGGTGGCTGCAGGACCTCTTGGGCGGCCTGGAGCCGTTCGTGCTGTTCTGGGGCGCGACCGCCCTGACGGCGATCACCGACAACGCCGCGCTGACCTACCTGGGGTCGCTGGTGGAAGGCACCAGCGAGGCCTGGCGCTACATGCTGGTGGCGGGCGCGGTGACGGGCGGCGGCCTGACGGTGATCGCCAACGCCCCGAATCCGGCCGGTTTCGCCATCCTGAAGAATCATTTCCCGGACGGCAGCATCTCGTCCGGACGGCTGTTTTTGTCCGCCCTGGGGCCGACGCTGGTGGCCGCCCTGATGTTCCTGCTGCCCGTCTGACGGAGCGGGGCGCGCACCCCCGCCGGAGCCCCGGGGCGCCCCGTCGCGGGGGGTGCCGCCGGCCTTTCATGAAAAACCGCTAAAATTCAAGACTTTCCCGTATTTTTCCGGCCGTGCCCGGCCGTTGTCCGGTCCAAGCCAGTTCCGGCCCCGGGGCCTCTCGTTGGAGGACCCTCGCGCCCCTGGTTTTGCGCAGCGTCCGGTCGACGGTCATAGATATACCGGGCCCGCGCCTGGGAGCCCTCGATGCCCATCTACGCTTACAAGTGCAGCGCCTGTGGCCATGCCAAAGACGTCCTGCAGAAGATTTCCGACGCGCCGCTTTCGGTTTGCCCCGAATGCGGCCAGAGCACGTTTTCCAAGCAAGTGACCGCGGCTGGCTTCCAGCTCAAGGGCTCGGGCTGGTACGTCACCGATTTCCGCGGCAACGGCAGCGGCGGCCAGCAGGCCACCGGCGCCAGCGCCCCGTCGACGCCCGCTGACAGCGCCGCGCCGGCCGCCAGCGCACCGGCTCCGGCCGCTGCCCCCGCGCCGGCCGCGGGACCGGCCACCACTTCCTGAGCACGCGCGCGATGCGTATGCGCGTCATCAAAAAGTACTTCATCACCGGCCTGCTGATCTGGGTTCCCCTGGTCATCACGGTGTGGGTGCTGGGGCTGCTGGTCGCCACCCTCGAAGGGTTCGTGCCTGGCTTCCTGTCGTCCGAATCGCTGTTCGGCGTCGACATTCCCGGCTTCCGCTTCGTCCTGGTCATCGTGGTGGTACTGTTGACGGGCATCTTCGCGGCCAACCTGATCGGCCGTACCATGGTGGACCAGTGGGAAAACCTGCTGGGCCGCATTCCCCTGGTGCGTTCGATCTACAACTCGGTCAAGCAGGTCAGCGATACCGTGCTAGCCCCGAACGGCCAGGCGTTCCGCCGGGCGGTGCTGGTGCAGTATCCGCGCGCCGGCAGCTGGACCATCGCATTCGTCACCGGCACGCCCAGCGGTGAAGTGGCCGAGCGCTTGCCCGGGGACCACATCAGCGTGTACGTGCCGACCACGCCGAATCCCACGTCCGGCTTCTTCCTGATGGTGCCCCGTGCCGACACGGTGGACCTGCAGATGAGCGTGGACGCGGCCTTGAAGTACATCGTTTCCATGGGCGTCGTCGCCCCGGGTCCGGCCATGCCGGGCGCCCGGCCGGCGCCGCCCGCTCCGACGCCGGACGCGCAGCGCGCGCCGGGCGTCGACCTGTAACCCTTTACGCTACTACCAAGCACACAACGGAGTTATCCCGATGCGTACCTGCTACACCGGCCAGGTTTGCCGCGACCATCTCGGCCAGACCGTCACCCTGTATGGCTGGGTGAACCGCCGCCGCGACCACGGCGGGGTCATCTTCATCGACTTGCGCGATCGCGCGGGCCTGGCGCAGATCGTGTTCGATCCGGATAACGCCGCCTTCGCCACCGCCGAGCGCCTGCGCAACGAATTCTGCATCCGCGTCACCGGCCTGGTGCGCGAGCGTCCGGCGGGCACCGCCAACGCCGAGCTGGCCTCGGGCGAAATCGAAGTGCTGTGCAAGGAAGTCGAGATCCTGAACGCGTCGGTCACGCCGCCGTTCCAGCTGGACGACGACAACCTGTCGGAAACCACCCGCCTGACGCACCGCGTGCTGGACCTGCGCCGCCCGCAGATGCAGCGCAACCTGATGCTGCGCTACCGCGTCTCGATCGAGACCCGCAAGTTCCTGGACCAGCTGGGCTTCATCGACATCGAGACCCCGATGCTGGCCAAGAGCACGCCCGAAGGCGCGCGCGACTACCTGGTGCCCTCGCGCGTCAACGCCGGCCACTTCTTCGCGCTGCCGCAGTCGCCGCAGCTGTTCAAGCAGATGCTGATGGTGTCGGGCTTCGACCGCTACTACCAGATCACCAAGTGCTTCCGCGACGAAGACCTGCGCGCCGACCGCCAGCCTGAATTCACCCAGATCGACTGCGAAACCTCGTTCCTGAACGAATTCGAGATCCGCGAGATCTTCGAGAACCTGATCCGCCACGTCTTCAAGGTGGTGCAGGGCGTCGACCTGGCCGAGCCGTTCCCGATCATGAGCTGGACCGAAGCGATGCGTCGCTACGGCTCGGACAAGCCCGATCTGCGCGTGCAGCTCGAGTTCACCGACATGACCGACGTCATGCGCGACGTGGACTTCAAGGTGTTCGCCGCCGCCGCCACGGCGCCCGGCAGCCGCGTGGTCGCCTTGCGCGTGCCCGGCGGCGCCGAGATGTCGCGCAGCGAGATCGACGGCTACACCCAGTTCGTCGGCATCTACGGCGCCAAGGGCCTGGCCTACATCAAGGTCAACGAAGTGGCCAAGGGCCGCGACGGCCTGCAATCGCCCATCGTCAAGAACCTGCATGACGCCGCCCTGGCCGAACTGGTCAAGCGCACCGGCGCGCAAGACGGCGACATCATCTTCTTCGGCGCTGACCGCGAGAAGGTCGTCAACGACGCCATCGGCGCGCTGCGCGTGAAGATCGGCCACAGCGAATTCGGCAAGAAGACCGGCCTGTTCACCGCCGGCTGGCAGCCGCTGTGGGTGGTCGACTTCCCGATGTTCGAATACGACGAGGAAGACGGCCGCTACACCGCCGCCCACCATCCGTTCACCAGCCCCAAGGACGGCCACGAGGACTTCCTCGAGACCGATCCCAGCAAGGCGTTCGCCAAGGCCTACGACATGGTCCTGAACGGCTGGGAAATCGGCGGCGGCTCGGTCCGTATCCACCGCGAGGAAGTGCAGAGCAAGGTGTTCCGCGCGCTCAAGATCGGCGCCGAGGAAGCCCGCGAGAAGTTCGGCTACCTGCTGGACGCGCTGCAGTACGGCGCGCCTCCGCACGGCGGCATCGCCTTCGGCCTGGACCGCATCGTCACGATGATGACCGGCGCCGAATCGATCCGCGACGTGATCGCCTTCCCGAAGACCCAGCGCGCCCAGGATCTGCTGACCCAGGCGCCGTCGGAAGTCGACGAGAAGCAACTGCGCGAGCTGCACATCCGCCTGCGCAACGCAGAGCCGAAGTAGGCCCACCCCCGAGCGCCTGCGGCGCTCCCCCTCAAGGGGGCGCCGCGCGGGACCGGCGGAGCCGGATCCCGGCGGCCTGGCTTGGGGCGGGGTCTCGGGCTTGCCTGGGCCTGTGCGCGGGACGCGCGGCCGGCCCGGTCACTCTGGTTTCAGGGTGTCTCCGAGGTGGGAAGGTGTCATGGAATTGGAGTAATCTGGCAGACGCCGCCTGGGTTGGCGGCGCTTGCCGGGGCTCCTTTTTTTGTGGGCCGCGGTTGGCGGTTTCACTGTCTTGAGAGGCGCCATCTCCTCCATGTCGCTCATCCGTGTCGTCAGCTACAACATCCATAAGGGCCGCTCGGCGCTGGGCCGCCGCGACTCCCTGAATGAACTGCGCCTGGGCCTGTATGGCCTGCGCCCCGACCTGGTCTTCCTGCAGGAAGTGCAGGGCCGCAACGAGCAGAAGTCGTTGCTCGACGCCCAGCACGAATCGCTGGCCGCCGCGCTCAAGCTGGACGTGGCCTACGGCCGCAACGCGATCCGCCACGAGACCGACCACGGCAACGCCCTGTTGTCGCGCTTTCCCATTCTTGACCACGAAAACCAGGACATCTCCGACCACCGGCTGGAGCAGCGCGGCCTGCTGCACGCGACCATCGAGCTCGACGGCCGTTCGGTGCATTGCTTCGTGGTGCACCTGGGGCTGTTCGCCGGCAGCCGCAGCCGCCAGATCCTGGCGCTGACCGAACGCATCCGGCGCATGGTGCCCGACGGCGAGCCCATCCTGATCGCGGGCGATTTCAACGACTGGGGCGATCGCCTGGCGCCGCTGTTCGTGCAGCAGCTGGGCCTGTACGAGGTGTTTTCGCATGCGCCGCGCAGCCATGGCGGCGAACTGCCGCGGCTGCGTGATTCGGTCAAGCGCCTGAGCAACGCCCTGCGCGGCCTGCCCAACAGCGGCGTGTCGGTGCTGGAGCGCACCAACCAGCTGGGCATGGACGGCAGCTCGCGCCTGTTGCTGCCGCCGCCGCGCACCTTCCCGGCCGTGTTCCCCTGGTTCCGCCTGGACCGCATCTACCAACGCGGCTTCGCCGTGCGCAGCGCGCGCGTGCTGCGGGGCCGCGAGTGGGCGCGGCTGTCCGATCATTCCCCCTTGCTGGCCGAGCTGGAACTCCCGTGAAGGCCGAGCAGGTCAGGCTGGAGTGGACCGACGGCAACGACATCCGGCTGCTGCAGAACGGCACCGAATTCTTCCCGGCGCTGTGCCGGGCGATCGACGCGGCGCAGTCCAGCGTGCACCTGGAAACCTATATCTTCATGCTGGACCGCACCGGCCTGAAGGTCCTGGACTGCCTGATGGCGGCGGCCGCGCGCGGCGTCAAGGTGCGCGTGGTGCTCGATGGCTTCGGCGCGGCCGAGACGGTGGACACGCTGCGCGAGCGCCTGACCGGCGCGGGCGCGCAATGCCGCGTCTTCCGCCCGGAACCGCGCTGGTTCGCCAGGTTCATTCCTTCGCGCAGCCGCTTGCGACGGCTGCACCGCAAGGTCACCATCGTCGATGGCAACGTCGCCTTCATCGGCGGCATCAACATCATCGACGACTACGACGACCTCGATCCCACCGATGGCATCTCGGCGCCGCGCTTCGATTTCGCGGTGCAGGTGCGCGGCCCGCTGGTGACCGAGGCGGCCTATGCCCAGGACCTGCTGTGGGTCCGCCTGAACTGGGCGCGCCTGCGGCGCCATCCGCGCGACTGGAACCGCATGCGCCTGACCAAGCCCAGCCACGCGCACGTCGCGCCCTGCGGCGAGCTGCGCGCCGCGCTGGTGCTGCGCGACAACCTGCGCTTTCGCCAGACCTTCGAACGCGCCTATCTCTACGGCATCACCCAGGCGCGGCGCGACATCCTCATCGCCAACGCCTATTTCTTTCCCGGCCGCCAGTTCCGCCGCGCCCTGGCCAAGGCCGCCGCGCGCGGCGTGCGCGTGCGGCTGCTGCTGCAGGGCAAGGTCGAATACCGCATGCAGTACCACGCCACGCGCTCGCTCTACGACCAGCTGCTGCGCGACGGCATCGAGATCTACGAGTACATGCCGAGCTACCTGCATGCCAAGGTGGCCGTGATCGACAACGTCGCCACCGTGGGCTCGTCCAACCTGGACCCCTTCAGCCTGCTGCTGGCGCGCGAGGCCAACGTGGTGGTCGACGACCAGCCGTTCGCCTGGGACCTGCAGGAGCGGCTGGAGGCGGCCATCGAGCAGGGCGGACGCTTCATCCGGCCGCTGGAGTACCAGCGGCGCGGCTGGGTGCGGCGCTGGGTGGACGCGGCGTCCTATACCTTGCTGCGGATCGGGGTGGCGTTGACGGGGACGTCGGACAAGTATTGACGCGCGCCGCCTCAGGCGCGTTTTTTCAGCAGCCCCAGGGCCAGCGCCGTGCCGACCAGGATGATGGCGGCGCCGGCGCCGATGGATGGCGTGATGGCCTCGTCCAGGAACCAGGCGCCCCAGACGACGCCAAAGATCGGCACCAGGAAGGTGACGCTGACGGCCCCGGTGGGGCCGACATTGGCGATCAGCCGGAAGAACACGATATAGGCCGCGCCGGTGCAGACGATCGCCAGCAGGATGGTGGCGATCCAGGCGGAGCCTGACGCGGGCGTTTCGGGCCAGGCGGAGATCGCCAGCGGCAGCAGGACCAGCGAGGCGGCGATCATGCTGCCCGTGGCATTGGCCAAGGCGTCCACGCCGCTCAGGAAGCGCTTGGTCCAGTTGGCGGCGATGCCGTAGAAGATGGGCGCGGAAATCGCGGCAATCACGGCAGGACCGGTGCCGCCGTCCTGGAAGTGCAGTTTGTCCCAGACCAGCACGACGATACCGACCAGGCCGATCATGAGGCCGAGCGACCGCATCCAGGGCAGACGGTCCTTGAACCACAGCCAGCCCACGACCGCGCCCCAGACCGGGGTGACAGCGTTCGCCACGGACAGGAATCCGGCGCCGAGCGACTGGGCCGCGTAGGCATACAGCAGGAAGGGCACCGCCGCGTTGAGCGTACCGACCACCAGCAGCGATTTCCAGTGCCGACGGATGATCGGCATTTTGCCGCGCCACACGGCAATCGGCAGCAGGAACAGCGCCGCCAGGCCCACGCGCAGTTCGATCAGCGCGACCGGACCGAAGTCCGCCACCGCCAGGCGCATGAACAAAAAAGAGCCGCCCCAGACGGCGGCCAGTACCAGAAGGTCCAGCAGATCACGTTGACGCATGCGTTCAGTCCCGGGTTACGTCGTTTTCCGGCTCGTGGCCAGATTCTTCATCTTGACCCGGTGCGCCAGCAGCGCACAGGTCAGGGACAGGACGATACAGAGGACCAGGCCGGTGCGCACTCCGTTTAGTACGCTGCTGTGGGAGATCAGGATGCCGACCACCGCGGTGCCGAGGGCGCTGCCGATGGCGCGGGTGGTCTGGACGAGGGCGGAAGCCACGCCCACGTCGCGGCGCTCGCTGAGCATCTGCATGAACAGGGTCAGGTTCGGCAACAGGAAGCCGAGCGCGCAGCCGTTGACGAAGAAGGCCGCCAGGATCCACCAGGCCGAGGTGCCGGGGGAAATCAGCAGCACCATCAGCGAACCTGTCGCCAGCAGCCCGCCGCCGAACACCATCAGGCGCTGCGGTTCGGTCTGCCTGGGGAAGAGGCGGCCATTGATGATGCTGCCGACCGAAATCGCGGCCACCAGCGGCGTCAGCAGCAGGCCCGCTTCGCTCGGGGAGTATCCGAGCACCTGCTGCAACAGCAGGGGGCTGTAGAAGATCAGGACGAACATGACGGCGCCGACCATCATGGCGGCCAGATTCAGAAGCCGTGACTCCCAGCCCGCCAGCACGCGCAGCGGGAATATCGGGGTGGCAACCCTGCGCTCCGTCGGTATCAGGATGGCAATGGCAATGACGCCGGCCAGCGCCAGGCACAGGCCCAGCACGGGATGGGCGTGGTCGCCGCTGGCGAAGGCCAGCTCCAGCGCCGCCAGCGGGGCGCCCACCGCGATGACGAGCAGGACGGCGCCCAGCCAGTCGATCTTGCGGCTTTCATCGTGCAGCGGCCGGATGCGGGGGAAGTACCGGGCCAGCAGGAAGAGCGTGAAGGCCGCCGCGATCGGTGAAATGAAGAACGCGGCCCGCCAACCCAGCGCCTGGGTCACCGCGCCGCCCAGCACCGGCCCGATGCCGCTGGCCATGGCGAACGCGGCGGAGACCAGCGCCATCCAGCGCACGCGTTGCTTGGCGTCAGGGAACAGATCGGCGGGCGCGGCGAAGGCCGTGGCGATCATCATGCCGCCGCCAATGCCCTGCAGCGAGCGGAAGATGATCAGTTGCGTCATCGACTGCGCCAGGCCACAGGCGATGGAACCCAGGGCGATGATCAGCACCGATACGAGCATCAGCGGCTTGCGGCCGAACATGTCGCCCAGGCGGCCGAAGATCAGGATCGATGCGGCGGTGGCCAGCAGATACCCGGTACCGACCCAGGCATAGAGCGCCATGCCGTTCAGGGCCTCGGCCACGCGCGGCAGGGTGGTGCTGATGATGGTGGAATCGAACGCCGCCAGCACCACGGTGGCGGAGACCCCCGCCATGGCCATCAGCAGATCGCGGCGGGAATGTACGGGAGCGGCGGGCTGGGTCGATGGGGGGGGGCGGGTTCATGCCGCCAAGCATATCATCGGCCCACTAGGGTTTTCACTTGTAGAAGGCGTGGTAACTCCAGAAAACCGCGATGACCAGCACCACGATGGCCCACGACCAGCGTGAATTCGACAGCCCGCGGCCGGGGGGGTCCGGCGGCGGCGGTGGCGGCGCCAGCCGCGGCTGCGCGGCCATGTAGTCGATGAAGGCAGTGAAAAAGCGTTCGATGATTTTCTCGCCGGCCTTCAACACCAGGCCCTCGCCGCATTCGGCCAGCTTGCCGCCGGTCATGCCGGCGAGGGTGTAGGCGACGCGGGTGCCTTCGTCCTTGGTGCTGAGATTGACCTGGGCGGTGCCGATCGCCAGGCAGGCCGCCAGCCCCTTGCCCTCGAACACCAGCGTGCAGCTATTGGGCGGATCGACGTCGGACAGCAGGATTTCGCCTTCATAGTCGGTATCGATGCCGGCCACCTTGGCCCGCAATGTGACCGCATATTCGGTGGCGGACCGCTGTGTCACGCTGATGCAACCCGGTATGCATCGCTGCAATACCGCGGGATCCGTGAGGGCGTCCCAGGTTTGATGCTGGGTGGAGGGAATCCATTGGGCATCTGCAATGCGCATGGCTGTCTCCTTTTATTTGGCACTTCTTCTTTTTATTGTGAACCCAAATTTGAAAAAAGACCATGCCAAGTAAGGACTTGCCGTTCGAGCTCAAACCGATGCGGGCCTTGCTTCGGACATTCCCGGCAACCGTCTACCTAGTTCCTGCGCTGGCAGTTCGATGTAGCGTCGGGCCAACAGCGCGGCGCCGATACTGACGGCGATCGAGAGCCAGCGCCAGATTTCGATCGGCATGCCTGAGCGATATCCAATGACTGACAATTCCACGAATATGGGGCCATGCACCAGGTAAAGCGAGTAGGATGCATCCCCCCAGCTTGAGGAGTGGCATTGGGAGCTTCAAGCCGGCCTGTTCCGCGGCGGCCAGAAAGGAAATCAAAGCGCCAAATGCCGTCGCGAATAGTGGATGCCTGAGCCATCCGGGCAATCCGACGATGCCATAGAGCATGAGCAACCCGGCGGCCAGGGACGCCAGGCAAACAACGCCAGTGACTCTCATCGGCGCATGACGCAGCCGATAGGCGAGGATGCCGGCCGCGAAATAGAGCTGAGCGTAAGAGAACAGGTGATAGTCCCAGCCCGTCCACCGTTGGCCGGTTCCCCAAAGGCAGAAGAGGGTCACGGCGAGGCCGGCTGTTCCAAAGAAAGGCACGACCAATGCGGCGAGCAGGTAGAAGAGCACTTCGTGTTCCAGTGACCAGCCCGGCGAAAGGAGCGGGTAAGCCTCCATCGGGAACATCAGGAAACTCTTGATAACTCCGTTCATGCCCAAGGCGCTGATCTCATTGGCGTAGCGGTTGGTGGCTAGCGTCCAGATTAGGATCAGTGCCAGGATCCCCCAGTACAGCGGAGCGATTCGCCAAACGCGCTTGAGCAGAAATCGGATTGGATTGAAACGTGGCGCTGACGATGCCACGTGGCAAATGATGAAGCCCGATATACAGAAAAACAGATCCACCCCGATGTATCCGTAGTCGGAAATGAGAGGCAGTCGCAGGAGCTGGCTGGAGTTCCACGCTGACGCCCAGTGAGAGTGGAACACGACTACAGTCAATGCCGCGATCGCTCGAAGCGCTTGGATGGACTGATATTGCATGAGTGTGTGGTGTGGGAAGGGTGGGCGCAATCATAGCTCGGTCCTGCTACCTGGTTGATGCCTTCCCGCGCGGACGAAAGGCGTTTTGAACGAGGCTCTGCTCTGCTCATTTGTGCGATACAGATCTACAATGCGAGTCATTCCCCCATGAATTTCTCGACAGGTTCCTATGCTGCGGCCGCTTCCCGTTGTTGCCATCCGGGCCGACGCTTCTCTCTTGATCGGAGCGGGGCATGTAATGCGATGCCTCGCCTTGGCGGACGGTATTGCGCGCCAAGGTGGCCAAGTGCATTTTCTTACCCGGCGGCACGTTGCACATCTTGGCGATCTGATCGAGAGCAAGGGACATGTTGTGCATTGGCTGGATGACGCCGAGCCCGCTCTGGAACTCGAGGGTTACGGCAAGTGGCTCGGGGTTACGCAGGCGCAAGACGCACAGGCTGCAGCACGGGTGTTGCGCCAGGTCCGCCCTGATTGGCTCGTTGTCGATCACTACGCGCTCGGTCGGGCGTGGCAGTCGCCGTTGCGTCCCTGGGTGGGTGGGATCCTGGTGATCGATGACCTAGCAGACCGCAACCATGATTGCGATGTATTGCTGGACCAGAATTATTTCCGTGATTCGGACCGCTACCGGGGGCGGGTGCCTCCGCATTGTGTCCAGCTGCTCGGCCCCCGCTATGCGCTATTGCGATCGGAGTTTCAGCGCCTGCGCGATCAGAGCCGTGTCCGTGATGGCTCTGTGCGCAAGATCCTAGTCGCGTTCGGCGGCATGGACCTGGCCAATCATACAGGCCGTTTCTTGGCGGCGCTTCCGCCTCGCAACGACGGTTGTTTCATGGATGTGGTCATTGGAGGGGGCAATCCGCAGCGTGCGTTGTTGCAGTCGTTGTGTATGGCGCGGTCGGATGTTCAACTGCACGTCCAGTCGGACCGTATGGCCGAATTGATTGATGCGGCCGACCTTGTTGTCGGTGCAAGCGGTAGCAGCAATTGGGAACGATTTTGCCTGGCCGCGCCCGCTATTGCGGTCGCGGTGGCGGATAACCAGGAGCCAGTGTTGCGCGACCTGGAACAAGATGGGTTGGTACTAGGCGTGTCGCGAGAATCGCCGGATCAAGTCGGCGACTGTGTGAACCTTGTCGAATATGCCCTGCACCAGCCGGCGATGTTGCGCGGCCTGAGCGAACGCGCAGCCAAATTGGTGGATGGCAAGGGTGTCCAGCGCATCATTGACCAATTGGGCCGGTCCACCGCAGTCTGAGGATCGCTCACCGCCAGGGGGCTCACCTCGGTCCTGCCAACGAAGGTGGCCTGAGCATTGAAGGGGCGAGGCCCATTCGACGAGGCGCGTATGCCTCGCCAGGCATCATCTGTGACGTACTGAAGTGCGCAAGACCTGACGTCCCAAGGCATACAGTACACCGATCAGCGGGCCCGCGAGCAAGCCGGCCAACAAGGTGATGCGTACTTTCGGCAGCACAGGTGTTTCTGGTGTGTACCAAGGGGCCAGCAACGAGGTCGGATTGCGAGTGATAAAGCCGATGTCGTTGTCGATCGAGTGCAGTCGATCCTGCTGGACCAAGGTTTCGTCACGAGTGATCAGATAGGCCACGGATTTTTCCTGAGCGGACTCCATCTTCCTGATCATGTCCTGGCCGCTCGCGATCTGGGCTTGCGCGGTTGTCCGTTGTTCTTCAAGCGACTTGATCATCGGCTCGGTCATCGCTATTTGCTGTTGTCGTATCATCTCGAACACCGCCTGGGCACAGGCCTGAGCCACGGCCGGATCCTCTCGCCGTACTCGCAATTCGATGGCTCCCGGACTCATGCGATTGATTGTCGGCTTCACGATGCTCAGCATTGCCTCGCGATTCAGTGGACCGCTGCTCGACGGCTCGCAAAGTTTCACAACAGCATCGGTATAGGAACTCGGTATTTGCAGTCTGGCGATCGTCAGGGCTGAGTCTTCCACAGGAATTTGGGGAGCCGACGAGCCCCTGCGCAGATTGGTCGACGACGTTGTCAACGCACTTTGAATCAGCCCTACGGATTCATATTGCTTGGGTGTAAGCCATATGTGCGCAGCCCCCGCCAGCAAGCCGATCGTGCCACAGATGAAAATAGTGATTACATTAGATCTGAGAAAGACGATAACGTCCCCAAGGTCGAAATTGCTGCCCATCGGGGTTGGGGCGCTATGAGATGTGGTCATAAATTGCGTTTGGCAGCGGAAATAAATATTGTAGACGGGGTGGTCGAAATCAGTTGTATCTTGCTGTAGCTTGGTGGGATTTGTTGCTAGTGCTAACACCCGATGTTTACTATTTTGTTACGGCAAGTGCAATAACTGACGAGCGGGGTAGGGTGCTCCTTGTTGCGCCCGCATGATGTCTCGTGATTGTTACAATTGGGTTGTTGTGCAAGGTAGGGGACGAGATGCATACTCTTGCGCGCTTCCCGGACCGGCCGCCAGCCAACGAGGGGGGCCAGACGCGGATTCGAGTACGGATCGATGGGCATGCCCTGCTGATGCATGGGGGTACGCCCGATTGTGGATTGGCGTGTCTTTTTTGTTCAGAAGCTGAACGATCCCCTGCCGCTACTGGCCGGACGGTTGAACAGTCTGCCGCCCCTCAACTTTGGTTTAATCATCTTGTAAATGATCGATCGTCGACTCAAATCACAGGAAGATACCCATTTCTGGGTGATGAAGCGTCTGGAGGAAAATCCGGACATCACTCAGCGCGAGTTGGCGAAAGAGCTCGGAATCAGTTTGGGCGGGGTTAATTATTGCATTAAAGCCCTGATGGAAAAGGGGCTGGTGAAAATGCAGAATTTCAGCCACAGCAAAAACAAATTCGGCTATGTTTATTTGTTGACACCCGCCGGAATTGCAGAAAAAACGTCGCTAACCGCGCGTTTTCTGAAACGCAAGATGCAGGAATACGAGGCTATACGCGTCGAGATCGAGGCTCTGAAGGAAGAGATGTCGAAAATAAATGAGGCCAATGAATGAAGATTGCGGTCGCCGGCAGTGGCTATGTCGGATTGTCCAACGCAGTGCTGCTGGCACAGCGCCATGAGGTCGTGGCGCTTGATGTCGTGGCGTCGAAAGTGGATATGTTGAATCGGCGTGAAACCCCGATCGTGGACGCCGAGTTGCAGGACTACCTCAAGACCAAGTCTTTGAATTTAAAGGCGACGACGGACAAAGGTGAGGCTTACGAGGGGGCCGATTTCGTTATTGTCGCGACGCCTACGGATTATGATCCGAAAACCAATCACTTCGATACCCGGACCGTCGAGGCGGTTATAAACGATGTGATGGCGATCAATCCCGAGGCAGTAATTGTCATCAAGTCCACCGTGCCGGTTGGTTTTACCATGAAAATGCGCCGGCAGTTGAATTGCGCCAATATTTTTTTCTCACCTGAATTCTTGCGGGAGGGCAGGGCGTTATATGACAATCTTTATCCTTCTCGTATTATCGTTGGTGAGCAGTCAAGTCGTGCCGAGATATTTGCCAATATGCTTCGGGAAGGTGCGCTGAAAGAGGATGTTCCGATCCTTTACACCAGTTCTACCGAGGCCGAAGCAGTAAAGCTGTTTTCAAATACTTATTTGGCGATGCGTGTAGCGTATTTCAACGAACTTGACACGTACGCAGCCACCCACGGTTTGGATTCGCGTCAGATCATCGAAGGGGTCGGCCTGGATCCTCGTATTGGTGCGCACTACAACAATCCATCATTTGGCTACGGCGGCTACTGTCTGCCGAAAGATACCAAGCAGTTGCTCGCTAATTATCGGGATGTGCCTCAGAATTTGATTCATGCCATCGTCGAGTCCAATACGACGCGCAAGGATTTCGTGGCCGATAGCATTCTGGCGCGCAGGCCGAGCGTCGTCGGGGTATATCGTCTGATAATGAAGAGTGGGTCGGATAACTTCCGCGCGTCCAGTATTCAGGGAGTCATGAAGCGTATCAAGGCCAAGGGGGTGGAAATCATCGTATATGAACCGTCGTTGACCGACGATGAGTTTTTCCATTCTAAAGTGATCCGCGATCTGGATGAATTCAAGCGGCGTGCAGATGTCATTGTTGCCAATAGAATGAGTCCAAAATTGGCTGATGTTGAGTCGAAGGTGTATACCCGCGACCTTTTTGGAAATGATTAAAAATCCATAGGATTTAACGACATGTTCGAAAATAAAACCATACTGGTTACTGGCGGCACGGGTTCGTTCGGCAATACCTTCGTTCCGATGACGCTGGCCAAATACAATCCCAAAAAGATAATCGTCTTTTCGCGCGACGAGATGAAGCAATGGGATATGGCCAAGAAGTACCAGAAAGATGATCGCATCCGTTTTTTCATCGGCGATGTGCGCGACAAGGATCGTCTCTACCGCGCGTTAGATGGCGTGGATTACGTCGTTCATGCCGCGGCGACTAAAATCGTCCCGACTGCGGAATACAACCCGTTCGAATGCGTCAAGACCAACGTTATCGGTGCGATGAACCTTATCGATGCCTGCATCGATAAGGGGATCAAGCGGGTTGTCGCGCTGTCTACCGACAAGGCCAGCAGTCCCATCAATCTCTATGGTGCAACCAAGCTCGCATCGGATAAGTTGTTCGTGGCGGGCAACTCGTACTCCGGTGGCCACAACACGCGCTTTGCCGTGGTGCGGTACGGCAACGTTATGGGCTCTCGCGGTTCGGTCATCCCGTTTTTCATGTCCATCAAGGATCAGGGCGTGTTGCCGATCACGGACCCACGTATGACGCGTTTCATGATTTCGCTGGAAGAGGGTGTGGAACTTGTCTGGCATGCCTTCGAGGATATGGAAGGCGGTGAGATCTACGTCAAGAAGATTCCGTCCATGAAGGTTGCTGATCTGGCTCGCGTCATTGCTCCCGAGGCGAAGCAGGAAGTGATTGGCATCCGTCCTGGTGAAAAGCTGCATGAACAGATGATCAGCGCCGAGGATGCTTACTATACCTACGAGTATCCTGAGCATTTCAAGATCCTGCCCACAATCAATGGATGGGCAACCTGCGAAAAGCGCATCAAGACCGGCCAGAAGGTGCCGGAGGGTTTCGTGTATGCCAGCGATAACAACACAGAATGGATGCGGGACGAGGAACTGCAGGCCTGGATCGACGCGAATCGCGAAAAGATCGGAGCCATCTGATGCAATCCATTCCGTATGGCCGGCAGCATATCAACCAGGCGGACATCGATGCCGTCGTGCGTGTGCTGCAATCGGATTATCTGACCCAGGGACCCGCCGTCCCCAAGTTTGAAAAACTCCTGGCGGACTACTGTGGTACGGCGCATGCGCTGGCCGTCAATAGTGCGACGTCGGCGTTGCACGTGGCTTGCATGGCCCTGGGCCTTGGGCCGGGAGACTGGCTCTGGACCTCGCCCATCACATTCGTGGCGTCGGCCAATTGCGGTCTGTATTGCGGTGCAAGGGTCGATTTCGTGGATATCGATCCGAGTACTTACAATATGTGCCCGGTGGCGCTTGAACGCAAGCTGGAGCAGGCTGAGCGGGAAGGCCGGTTGCCGAAGGTGGTGGTGCCAGTGCATCTGACGGGCCAGTCCTGCGATATGCGGGCCATCCATGCGTTGGCGCAGCGCTATGGCTTCAAGATCATTGAAGACGCGTCGCACGGAGTCGGCGGGCGATACGCCGATCAGCCTATCGGTTCCTGCGAGTTCAGCGATATCACGGTATTCAGTTTTCACCCGGTGAAGATCATCACGACAGCCGAGGGTGGCGTCGCGATGACCAACAGCGATGAGCTGGCCGAACGTATGGCGCTGTTGCGCAGCCATGGCATCACGCGCGACGCCACCAAGATGACGCACGCTCCGGATGGGGACTGGTACTACCAGCAGATCATGCTGGGGTACAACTACCGCATGACGGAATTGCAGGCGGCGTTGGGTGTCAGTCAGACCGATCGTCTGGATGAGTTCGTCGCTCGGCGCCATGAACTGGCGCGTCGGTATGACGGGTTGCTCGCGGAATGCCCGGTGACAGTGCCGTGGCAGCATCCCGATACGTATTCCGGTTTGCATCTTTACGTGATTCGCCTGCAATTGGACAAGACGGCGCGCACGCATCGCCAAGTGTTTGACGCGATGCGCCAAAATGGCATAGGCGTGAATCTGCACTACATACCGGTACATCTCCAGCCGTACTACGCCGCCATGGGTTTCAAGGCCGGGGACTTTCCCGAGGCCGAGCGCTATTACTCCGAGGCGATCAGTCTACCGATGTACGCGATTTTGCAAGAAGCCGAGCAAGACCGCGTGGTCGACGTGCTGCGCCAAGCGTTGCGCGGCTAGCCAGGAGAGCATTGGATGAGTCGGCGTTTGGTGTTAGGAACGGCGCAGTTTGGCCTGCCGTACGGTATCGCCAACCAGACGGGGCGGGTGGCGCCGTCTGCAGTCCGCCATATTCTGGCGGATGCCCGGGACTCGGGTGTCGATACGCTCGATACGGCAATTGCCTACGGTGATAGCGAGTCGGCGTTGGGCGATGCGAATGTGGCAGGCTGGCAGATCATCAGCAAATTGCCGGGCATGCCCGACGATTGCGGCGATTGTGCCACCTGGGTGCGCCAGCAACTCGAGGGATCTTTGCGGCGCTTGCGTGTCGATGCGCTGCACGGGCTCCTGCTGCATCGCCCGGAGCAACTTCTTGGGGGCCAGGGGGCCGCGCTGGCGCGTACCCTCCGTGAGTTGAGGCGCGAAGGGCTCGTGGCAAAAGTCGGCGTGTCGATCTATGCGCCGCAGGAGCTGGAAGCGCTCCTGCAGGTTCTGGATATCGACATGGTGCAGGCACCGTTGAGCGTGCTGGATCAGCGCATGATCGTCTCCGGCTGGGCGGATCGTCTCAAGGCGGCAGGTATCGAATTGCATGTGCGGTCCGTGTTCCTGCAAGGCCTGTTGTTGATGGCGCGGGGCGACAGGGCCGAGAAGTTTGATCGTTGGGACGGCCTGTGGCAGGAATGGGAACGCTGGTTGCAGGCAACCGAAATTCCCGCCATAAACGCGTGCCTACGCTTTGCGCTGTCGGTCCCATCAGTGGACAAGGTGGTCGTCGGCGTGGACAGCCTGGAACAATTGCGTGGCATCCTCGCGGTGACGCAGGCGCCCCTGCCAGACCTGCCGGTCTGGCCGTCTCCCATCGATACCGATCTGGTTAATCCCGCACGCTGGAGTGCCCTATGAAAGTGGTAGCGATCGTACAGGCGCGCATGGGTTCTACGCGCCTACCCAACAAGGTCATGAAGCGCATCGGCGGCAAGCCGATGATCGAGCTGTTACTGGCTCGCCTGTCGTGCTCGAACGAGATCGACGAGATTGTCCTGGCGACGTCGGAGGCAGCGCAGAACGCGCCGCTGATCGAACATGTCCGTTCGCTGGGATATCGCTGTCACGCGGGCAGCGAAGACGATGTGCTTGACCGTTATTACCAGGCCGCGCGCATCAGTGACGCCACGGTGGTCGTTCGAATCACGGGTGATTGTCCATTGGTGGATCCTGCTCTGGTCGATGACGTGATCCGTGGCTATAAGGTTGCCGAGGTGGATTACTTCTCGAATACGGATCCGCCGACCTACCCTGATGGTCTGGATATCGAGGTTTTTAGTTTTGCCGCGCTGGAGCGCGCTGCCAAAGAGACGTCCGTGCCGTTCGACCGTGAGCATGTGACCCCTTACCTGAGGGGATCCGATCACTTCAGCCGGGCTGGAACGAGTCACAAGGACGACCTGTCCGGATTGCGATGGACGGTGGATGAGCCGGTCGATCTCGATGTGATTTCTCAGGTGTTTGCGCATTTCGCTCCGGAAATTCACTTCACGTGGCGGCAGGTGCTGGATTTGCAGCAGGCCCAGCCGCAATTGTTTTCTGCCAACAAACAACTTATCCGAAACGAAGGAGCCAGTATGGGCACCGGTCAAAAACTTTGGAAGCGCGCCAAGCAGATCATCCCGGGTGGGAACATGCTTTTGTCCAAGCGTGCCGAAATGATGCTGCCGGATCAATGGCCGGCGTACTTCAGCAAGGCGAAGGGCTGCAGGGTATGGGACTTGGATGGCAACGAGTACTTCGACATGTCCTTAATGGGTGTCGGTACGAACAGCCTGGGTTATGGCAATCCGGAGGTTGACGCGGCAGTGCGTCAGGTGGTGGACCTGGGCAATATGACGACGCTCAACTGCCCCGAGGAGGTCTACCTAGCCGAGAAGCTGATCGAACTGCATCCGTGGGCCGACATGGCGCGGTTCGCACGGTCGGGCGGCGAGGCCAACGCTATTGCCATCCGCATCGCCCGCGCCGCCTCCGGCCGGGACAAGGTCGCCGTCTGCGGCTACCACGGCTGGCATGACTGGTACCTATCGGCCAATCTGGGCGAGAACGAAAACCTGGCCGGCCATTTGTTGCCCGGCCTGGAGCCGAAGGGGGTGCCGCAGAATCTGCGTGGCACGGTGTTCCCTTTCAACTACAACAACTATGCCGAGCTCGAAGCCCTGGTCAAAGCTCACGACATCGGCGTCATCAAGATGGAAGTGGTGCGCAACAAGGGCCCGGAGGATAACTTCCTGCACAAGGTGCGCAAACTGGCCACCGACCATGGCATTGTGCTGATTTTTGACGAGTGCACGTCGGGTTTCCGTCAGACGTTTGGTGGCCTGCACAAAATGTACGACGTTGAGCCCGACATGGCGATGTTCGGCAAGACGCTCGGTAACGGCTACGCCATCACCGCGACCATTGGGCGCCGCGAGATCATGGAGGCCGCTCAGTCCACTTTCATCAGCAGCACTTTCTGGACCGAGCGTATTGGTCCCACCGCGGCGCTCAAGACGCTCGAAGTGATGGAACGTACCCAATCCTGGGAAACCATCACCAAGATCGGATTGGATGTCCGCGCGCGTTGGCAGAAACTGGCTGACAAGCACGGCCTGAAGATCGAACAATGGGGGCTGCCTGCTTTGACGGGGTACACCTTCCAAAGCCCGAACGCGTTGGCCTACAAGACTTTGGTGACGCAAGAAATGCTCACCAAGGGTTATTTGGCGGGCAATAGTGTGTACGCCTGCACCGAGCACACGCCGGAGATCGTCGATGGATATTTCACCGCGCTCGATCCGATCTTCGGGATGGTGAAAGAGTGCGAGGATGGTCGTGATGTGATGGGACTGCTCAAGGGCCCGGTATGCCACGGCGGGTTCAAGCGACTGAACTGATGCCAGGCGCCAGAGTCCGCCGCTGACGCGAACACCAGCCTTGATTCTGTCAAGGCTGGTGCGGATTATTGTGAAGTTCTGAGAGTAAATGCCATGTCCACTACACCGAGCCTGCAAATTGCCGGACGCCGCATCGGCGTCGAAGAGCCTCCCTATGTGATTGCTGAACTGTCGGCCAATCACAACGGCAAACTCAATGTTGCCCTGCGGATCATCGAGGAAGCGTGCAAGGCCGGCGCCGATGCGGTGAAGCTGCAGACCTATCGTCCAGACACAATCACCCTGGACTGCGATACCGACGATTTCCTGATCCACGGTGGCCTGTGGGATGGGCGCAGCCTGTACGACCTGTACCAGGAAGCGCATATGCCCTGGGAATGGCACGCCCCCTTGTTCGAGCACGCCCGCAAACTGGGCATCAGTATTTTCAGTTCGCCGTTCGACACTACGGCCGTCGATCTGCTCGAAGACCTGAACGCGCCGGCCTACAAGATCGCGTCTTTCGAAGCGATCGATCTGCCGCTCATCAAGTATGTGGCGGGCACGAAAAAGCCCATGATCATCTCGACCGGCATGGCTGACGCCGAAGAGATACAGGAGGCCGTCGATGCCGCCCGCGAGGGCGGTTGCACGGAGCTTGCGATTCTGCACTGTGTCAGTGGCTATCCCGCCCCTGCCGCCGACTACAACCTGCGCACCATTCCGGACATGATGCAGCGCTTCGGGTTGGTGACGGGCTTGTCGGATCACACGCTGGACAATACCACCGCGATTACCAGTGTTGCGCTGGGCGCCGCGATCATCGAGAAACACTTCACGCTCAATCGCAGTGGTGGTGGACCCGACGACAGTTTCTCGCTGGAGCCTGCGGAAATGGCTCAGTTGTGCCAAGGTGCGCGGACCGCTTGGGAGTCGTTGGGCAAGATCGATTATGGCCGGAAATCCAGTGAGCAGGGCAATGCCAAATTCCGTCGTTCACTCTATTTCGTGCGAGACCTGAAGGTTGGCGATCTCGTCTCGGCGGATGCCGTGCGCAGTGTGCGGCCCGGTTTCGGGCTCGCGCCCAAACATCTGGAAGTCCTGATCGGTAGCCGGGTCACTCGGGACGTGCATTACGGAATGCCTGTGGACTGGAACTCGGTCGACGTGGCGCCTCGGGACTGATTGAGCCGCGGATCTATGCGTATTGGTTATGCAAGCATCTACAGCTGGCGCCCGCATGTAGAGCATCTTTACTATCTAGCCGGCATCATGCGCGATGCTGGCCATTCGGCTTCGTTCCTGGCTTGCGACGGCAATTTGAGTGGTTGCTATCCAAAGGCACTGCATCCACAGCGCAGCGCGCTGATGCATTGTCTGCGATGCCGGGCCGGCAATATCCGTTCGTTTGCTGGCCAGCATGTCTGTTCTATCGGGTCATTTGCGGACAGCGGCGTGCCGTTTTCCGAGGACGCTCATCATGGCGCGCTTTCCAGCGCCAGCACGCTGGGCCGTTTTGAATCGAAGGCGGATTTCCAGAGCCCGGAATTCCGTGCGATCGCTCGCAGTCTGGAGGACGGCACGCAGAAAGCCTATTCTGCTGCACTGCGCTGGATCGAGCGGGAGCGGCTCGAGGCCGTCTGCTTGTTTAACGGGCGCATGGATGCGACTCGTGCTGTCCTCGAGGCGGCGCGTAGCGCCGGCATTCCCTTTGTCAGTCTCGAGCGGACCTGGTTTGGCGACGGCTTGCAGCTTCTGCCGAACGAGAACTGCTTGGGCCTGAGGACTTTGGGAAAAATGATGGCGCAATGGCGCGATCGTCCACTCACACGCAATCAGGCCCTGCGCGCCGTGCGTCATGTGGCTGCGCGATTCTTGCGCCGCAATGACAAGGAGTGGCGTGCCTATAACGTTGCGGCTCGGACCGTGGAATGGCCGCAAGCCGAATCGGCCCGCCGCATTCTGTTGGTGCCGGGCAGCTACAACGAATTTTGGGGGCACCCGGATTGGGTGTCGAAATGGTCAGAGCAGACGGCTGCCTATGATGCCCTGATTGACCGGTTCGATCTGCAGCCCTCTGAGCTGGTGTTGCGCTGCCATCCGAACTGGGGTGAAAGGATTGGCACGGCGGATGGCAGCAAAGCGGAGCGTTACTACACGGATTGGGCAAACCGTAGGGGCGTGCACTGTATCGCCAGCACGGACACGGCCAGTACTCTGGGTCTGATCGAGCGCAGCGATGCCATCGTGGTCGCGGGGGGCTCCGCCGCGCTGGAAGCGGGCATGTTGGGCAAGCAGGTCATTGCGATGGGGCCATCGATCTATCAGCAGGCGGGCTTCCAAAGTGATGCAATGTCGCCTGCTGCGCTGCAGGCCATGAGCCTGCTGCCGGCGTCGAATTTCAGCGAGCGCGCCCATATTGCCCGCCTGACTTTGCGCTTTGCCTACACGATGATCTATCGCGCACCTCAGTACGTGGATTATGTACGCAGTATCACCGCCACCCGCTACGAATATCGGGAGGGTGCGGATGCCGGCCGGTTGGTCGACACGTTCCGTCGTGGCGCTCTTTCCGCCGATGATGCCACCCATGCGGACAATGAAAGCGGCGAAGATGAGGTGCTGGCGATGGTTTCGCGGCGCGAGTGGGAGGAACTCAATGCATTGGGAGACGGCGTTGAGCAACTACCGGCAGTCCCACGCCTGGTTCATCGCCGTTGGATGTTCCGCCCGATAGACATTATTCGCGACGCGTTCCCGCGTGGCGATCGTTGAAGACGAAGATGAAGAGAGTCCTGCACTCCTTGCGTTATGGCGCCCTTGCTCGCATTTGGCCTTGGCTTTCGTCGACGATGGTGCGGCTGGGCGGCCCGAGAGTGGCAGCCTACCTGAGCTACTTGAGTATTGATTGGGGGGCGATGACGCGGGAGCGGACTGTCCTTTGTCTGTCTCGTGAGTCGTTCGTGAAGGACGTGGTGGAATTGCGCAAACGTTCGTCCTTCAACTATCCAATGGTGATGGGGGGGTTCACCCGATTCCAGATGGCATGGACGCCAACTGCCATGCAGATCCAGACGTTCTACCAGCGCCAGATGGCCGACAATCCACGGGCATTGCGGCAGAGCACTGCCTATGCGCGTCATCTGGTCCGTCTTGTCGGTCGTAAACAGCGGGTGGATGCGATCCTGTCCGCCAACTTCGACTATTGGCAGGACAACGGGTTCAAGCAGGTCGCCAAGGAATTATCCATTCCGTTTCTGGTGCTTTCGCGCGAGCATCCTGTCGTACCCAAGGTATGCGCCGAGGTGATTCGCTGGTATCGCGAATCCGGGTACCGCTTCGAGGGGACCGCCATGGCCGTAGCAGGAAAGTCCACCCGTGATGTCACGTTGGCTGTTGGCACGGTCTGTCGGCCCGACCAGATCACCATCACAGGCCTTCCCCGCTATGACGCGTGGCAGGATGTGGACACGTCGCTGCCGGTGGCCGAGCGGCCCTTGGTCACGCTGCTGACCTTCACCGAAGGCTATTATGCCGACCAGACCTTCAAGGAAGTGTTGAAGCTGTTTTGCGAGGCAGCCGTCCTATATGGCCGGGGCGGCCTGGATTTTCTGGTCAAGACGAAAGATGTCAATGATTCGGTGGCGGTGCGCAGGATCATGACTGAGATGGGGCTGGGGGGGGTGCGCTGCGGTCACGAGCTGAATCTCTTCGACGTACTTCCCAAGTCACGCCTGGTGATCAACTACAACTCGCTGTCACTGGTGGAAGCGGTGATGGCGCGTGCGAGTTCGGTAATCCCCGCTTGGGGTGAATGCATGGACCGTGGCGACGAGGTCATGTATCCGGCTGACCGGGAAGTCATCTCCCGGGTCGTGGGGTTCGCGCGCTCGCCGGCTGAGCTGTTGGCGATGATCGAGGCCAGCGTACGTGGCCAGACGCCGCCGATTCCGGCTACCTACGTCCGGGAGTTTCTCGACGAGTACATCCATGTGCCGGACAACGGCAGCTACAGCGCCGAGTTTGAACGCTTCCTGACCGCTTACATCGGTCTAGCCAAGCCAGATAAGGTCCTGAAGGCAAACGCGTGAATTTCAGAAGCGTATCGATCTATCTGGTGTTCAATGTCCTGTCGGCAGTCGTGCCGATCATGGCGTTGCCGATCCTTACTCGCTACCTGACGCCGGAAGATTACGGGCTGTTCACGATCTTCACCATCGTCAGCATGTTCGCGGGCAATGCATTTCGGCTCGAACTGAACATGGCCTTGAAGCGTGAATACGTCGAGGCACCGCAGAAGTTCTCGCCCTACGTGAGCAGTGCGACGGTGTTCTCGACCTTCATGATGGTGCCGTATGCGCTGGTGGTTCTGCTGCTTTGGCCATTCTTTGACAGGTTCTATGGCATTCCCTGGCATTGGCTGTTCCTGATCGTGTTGCTGGTGTATTTTCGGTTCAACAGTATGGTGCTGCACCACTTGTGGCAGATCACCAATCGGGCTCTGCCGTTCGGCATCTGGGCGTTGACTTCCAATATCCTGTCTTATGGGCTGGCGATATTGTTTATCTTTGCAGTGGGCGCAGATTGGCGCGCCCGGGCGTGGGGCGAATGGATTGCAGCGATGGTTGCGTTCCCCGTGGCTATTTACTACCTGCGGAAGCAATACCAATTGCGCTGGTCGTTCGACCCGGCGTTGATGAAGAAAATGCTGCGGTTCAGTCTGCCGTTGCTACCCAGTGGCTTGATGAGCTATGTATTCATGGTTTCCGATCGCATGTTCATCGCGGAGTTCAGCGGCGCTCATGAGCTGGGCCTGTACAGCGTGGCACTGCAACTGGCTGCAGCTGCGGGTCTGGTGTTCAGCGCGGTGTTGCCGGCCTGGGAATCATGGGTTTTCACTAGCCTGGGCCCGATTGATGGCAGGGCAATTAGGCGAATTGGCCTGCGCCTGTTGGGGATATTTGCTGGCATGTGCGTGCTGGTCCTCATCCTGCCCGGGATCCTCGGATTCATGATGCCCTATTTGACGTCCAAAGATTTTGCCCCGGCACAAGTGTTCCTGTTTCCCTGTCTGCTCGCGACGGCTTGCACCGGTATGTTCAATATGATTTCCGCGGTCTTGATTTTCATGCGGAAGACGGTGGCAATTGCGTATATAAATGCCGGTATGGTCATATTCAACTTCGTATGCCTGTATATTTTCGTGTCCAGGTGGGGAGCGGCGGGGGCTGCCTATGGCTTGGCGTTGACATTCACGATCGGGAGCGCGGTGTTGTTGTGCTGCATAATCAGATTCAGAAAGCGGCAGGCTTTGCAAGCGGAATCACTCACATGAGCGCGACGATGCCT
Source organism: Achromobacter sp. 2789STDY5608615 (assembly GCF_001298995.1). NCBI lineage: Bacteria > Pseudomonadati > Pseudomonadota > Betaproteobacteria > Burkholderiales > Alcaligenaceae > Achromobacter > Achromobacter sp. 2789STDY5608615. The sequence goes on along the minus strand of NZ_CYTY01000004.1, from coordinate 142,162 downwards.
GCTGGCGTGTGGGACTCATGCGCATGAATGTGAACATGCAGAGCATCTCTCCGAGGGTGTTCGTCATGCGCGCGTCGATTCTGTACGCGCTTATGGGGATCATCCAGCTGCTGCACATTACCTTTGTTGCCGAATTCGATATCCGCAGCCTGTTGGTTCTGGAAGGAACGGTGACGCTGGGCATGATTCTGCTGTTGCTCAGCTATTTGAGAATGAGTCAGAGCATGGAGTGGCCCGCATTTAATCAGCGGGTCTTCAAGTGGCTGTTCCTGAGCACTTTCGTTATCACGTTTGTATGTAGCCGGTTGCCTTACATTTTTGTTTTCCTTGAAAAAGGGTTGTACCTGACTCGGCTGGACACGTCGGTCGGCGGCGGTGGATGGTATTCCGCATTTTCGATCCTTTTTTATCCGCTGTGCATCCTGCTCGCATTCATCGATATACCCAGGAGAAAATACTACGGATATGCGGTGTTGATGTTTGCTGTCATCTCGGTGGACTTCATCATCCTAGGTACTCGCAACGCGCCATTTTTCGTATTGCTGTTTCACCTTCTGATGCTCCGGGTGAGATTCTTCCGAGTCAGGTCGATCTGCTGCCTGGTGGCTCTGGCGATCTTCATGGTGGTGCTGGTCGACTACCAGACTCGTGGTCGTTCCGCCGACGTGCTGACCGTGGGCTGGGATTGGGTGGCGACCATCCGGTATTCCTGGATTTTCGACAACATGCCGATTCCATCGGACGTGGTGTCGTCGACGAACGAGGTGTTTCCAGTGCTGATGCCCTTGATTTACCTGGTGCAGTACGTCACGCACTCGATGGCTGAGTTCGGTGTCGTACTGGAGCATGGCGCGATCGGTATCTTCGGATCGGGGTTGTATTTTGAAGATCAGGTTTGTCTGCTGTTGGCGTGCGATCGTCAGGCGATTCAGGATGCGATCTTGCAGATAAATCCTCGCGCGGGAACGTATCAGACGCTGTACGCGTCGCTGTTGCTGGATTTCGGATTTATTGGAACTCTGATCCTGATTCTGTTGCTTGTCATCTACCTGTTGAGCGGGAGGAAGAACGGCCACGTATCAGGATTCGTGGTGTATATCGTGATGGTGGTGTTGGTTTCGGGTATCGACAATTACATCTATAACGGACTGGGTGTGTGGCGCTTCGGCGTCTTTGTAGCGCTTTGGTATGCACTGTCTCGGCGCGGCGGCGGGTTGACGACGTGGCCGGTACGATCTGGCAACGAGCTGTCAGGTCATTGAATATGTGGAGCTGATGTGAAAAAAATATTGGTTACTGGTGGTTCTGGGTTTCTCGGGTCACACCTATGTGAGCGTCTCCTGGCGCAGGGCAACGAGGTGTTGTGCGTCGACAATTTCTTCACGGGTTCGAAGCAGAATATCGTTCATTTGTTCGCCAATCCGTATTTCGAATTGCTGCGCCACGACGTGACGATTCCTCTCTACGTGGAGGTGGATGAAATCTACAATCTGGCATGCCCCGCTTCGCCGGTGCATTACCAGTTCGATCCGGTCCAGACGCTGAAGACCAGCGTGCATGGTGCCATTAATATGCTGGGTCTGGCCAAACGTCTCAAGGCGAAGATCTTCCAAGCATCGACTAGCGAAGTCTATGGTGATCCGGAAGTCCACCCGCAGAGTGAGAGCTATTGGGGTAGGGTCAATCCCATCGGAATTCGCTCGTGCTACGACGAAGGAAAGCGTTGCGCGGAGACGCTATTCTTCGATTATCACCGTCAGCATGCGCTCGATATCAAGGTGGCGCGGATTTTCAACACGTATGGTCCCCGGATGCACCCGAACGATGGTCGGGTGGTTAGCAACTTCATCGTGCAGGCGTTGAAAGGCCAGGACATCACAATCTATGGCGAGGGCCAGCAGACACGCAGCTTCTGCTATGTTGACGATCTGGTGGAAGGTTTCATCAGTTTGATGAACTCGCCTGACACGTTGACGGGCCCCGTCAATCTTGGGAATCCGGGCGAATTCACCATTCGCCAATTGGCCGAAAAGGTACTGGAATTGACCGGTTCCGCTTCCAAATTGGTGTTCAGACCATTGCCGCAGGACGATCCGCAACAGCGCCAGCCGGATATCTCGCTAGCGCGTGAAAAATTGGGCTGGACGCCTACGGTCGAACTGGAATCGGGCCTAGTCAAGACGATCGAATACTTCGACAAGCTGCTGGTGGCCGAAGCGGGCGGGGCGGTTTGAATCCATGCCTATCGTGAATGCCAACCGGGTCTCCATCATTACGCCAGCCTACAAGGCGGCGTTGATCATCGGAGAGACGATCGAATCTGTATTGGCCCAGACATATACGGATTGGGAATTGCTGATCGCGGAGGACTGTTCGCCCGATAATACGCGGGACGTCATCCGGGAATGGGAGAAAAGAGACTCACGAATTAAGCTGGTGTCCATGCCCGCCAATGGCGGGCCAGCTATGGCGCGAAATGCGGCGCTGGCCCAGGCAACAGGCGGTTGGATTGCTTTTCTCGACAGCGATGATCTCTGGCTACCCGAAAAGCTGGAGCGCACGTTGGCGCACGCCAAGGCGAATGGTTCGGTGTTGACCTATACCGGCTTCCGCCGCATTTCAGCTGACGGCGCTCAGACCGGTAAGCAGGTTCATGTGCCTCGCACGCTGTCTTACCGCTCATTGCTGGGCAACACAGCGATTGCGACTTCGACGGTCTTGCTTGACCGTGTCGAGCTGGGTGATGTGCGCATGAGGAAAACCTACTATGACGACTTCGATTGCTGGCTGCAGATACTGAAGCCTGGGCGTCTCGCCCACGGCTTGGACGAGGATCTGATGCGCTATCGCGTCATGAGCCAATCGGTGTCACGCAACAAGCGGCGTTCGGCAATGCATGTCTGGCGAGCCTACCGGGACCTTGAAAAACTCGGTGTGGTGGCATCGGTCTGGCATTTCAGCCAATATGCGCTGAGGGGTTTGCTGAAATACCGTCAATTCTGAGTCGCCATGGATACGAGCAGGATACTGGTTACGGGTGGGACCGGCTTCGTGGGTCGGCGGGTGGTACGCGATCTGTACGAAAGCGGGATACCGCTGCGATTGTTGACCCGCAGGGCCGTGACTGATCCACGTGTCGAGGTTTGCAACATCCCTGACATGGCGGACGATGCCGCGCTGGCACGGGCAATGGTTGGCGTGGATGTGGTCTGTCACTTGGCCGGGCGGGCTCACGTTCTTGGTAAAGCGCCGGCGGATCATGAAGCCCAGTTCGAAAGCGTGAATGTCGATTGGACACGTCGCCTGGCACAAGCCGCGTTCGAGGCAGGGGTTCGTCGGTTCGTGTTCGTCAGCTCCATTGGCGCGGTGGCGACCTATAGCGTTCCGGGTGAGCCATTACACGAGGGCAGCCCCTGTCAGCCCACGACACCGTACGGCAGGTCGAAGCTCAAGGCCGAGGGCGAGTTGGCAGATATCGCGCAGCGTCATGGCGCCGAACTCGTAGTGGTGCGTCCGCCGCTGGTTTACGGCCAGGGCGCGCCGGGCAACATGGCTCGCCTGGCTCGTTGGGTGAATGCCGGCATTCCGTTGCCACTAAGCAACATTTCGAATCAGCGCAGCCTGATTCATGTGGATAACCTATCTGCCGTATTGTGCGCATGCATCACTAAGCCGCAAGCTGCGGGTCATGTGTTTCATGTACGGGATGCGCAGGACTACTCCACGCCGGATCTGTTGAGACGCGTGGCGCAAGCGCTGCACCGTCCGGCGCGCCTGTTTCCAGCACCACAGTCGCTATTGCGCGCCGTGGCCAGGGCGGCAGGCCAGGGAGGCTCGTATGAACAGTTGTCAGGATGGTTGCAGGTAGACGATTCGCAGGCTCGAAAGATCCTGGGCTATCAGCCCGCCATCCTGCCATTCGAACTGCTTGATGCCGTTAGTAAATAATAACTTCGCCAATTCCCCGTGAAACGCCTATTCGACTTCTGCTTTGCCGTGTTGCTGTCGCTGTTGCTCGTGCTGCCGGCTCTGGTGGTTTTTCTCGCCGTTCGATTGACATCGCCGGGGCCCGCTCTGTATTGGTCTGACAGGGTCGGTCGCGGTAATCGGATCTTTCGCATGCCGAAATTCCGTACCATGCGGGTGGGCGCACCGACTGTGGCGACGCATTTGTTGCCGGACCCGAAGACACTATTGACACCGATCGGCTCATTCTTGCGGCGCAGCAGTCTGGACGAGTTGCCTCAATTGTGGAGCATCCTAGCCGGAGAAATGAGTTTTGTCGGGCCACGTCCCGCATTGTTCAACCAGGAGGATCTGATCCAATTGCGCACCGAGTACGGCGTGCACGAATTGTTGCCAGGCTTGACCGGTTGGGCCCAGGTTAACGGGCGCGATGAGCTTCCTATCCCTGAGAAGGTCAAACTGGATGCGGAGTATCTGCGCCGGAAGTCAGCCTGGTTCGATTTGAAAATCATCTGGATGACGGCCGCCAGGGTGCTTCGGCAAGATGGCGTCTCACACTAAGCAGGATAGGGACAAGAGATGTTGACTAGCTTGGCCAAACCCATGCTTGGTATGCCGCGTACGGCCAAGCGATTGCTCGCCCTGTCGGTTGATGCCAGCCTCTGTGTGCTTACCACGTGGCTAGCGTTCTATCTCCGCCTCGATGATTGGGTATTGCTGTCCGGGCGGCCGCTCTGGGCCGCGGTTGCATCGATGGCTATCGCCTTGCCCATTTTCATCGTCTCCGGCCTTTACCGCGCCATTTTCCGGTATTCGGGGTTGCCGGCGATGATCGCGGTGCTCAAAGCCATCGTGATCTATGGGTTGGTGTACTCCGCCATTTTCACCGCAGTCGGCGTGAATGGCATCCCCCGCACCGTCGGTCTGATTCAGCCGATCCTGCTGCTGCTGACCGTGGGTAGTTCTCGGGTTATCGCACGATATTGGCTGGGGGGGCTGTACCGTGGCCAGCTGCAACGCAATGCTCTGCGCAAGGCGCTTATCTACGGCGCGGGTTCGGCCGGCCGCCAGCTCGCAGCCGCCATGGCCAATGGTCCTGAAATGCGGGTGGTGGGTTTCCTGGACGATGACGAACGTCTTCATGGCCGGATCTTGAATGGCCTGGCTGTCTATTCGCCGACCGATCTGCCCATGCTGGTCGCGTCACTGGAAGTCGATGATGTTCTGTTGGCGCTGCCTTCCGCGGGACGGCATCGCCGCAACGAAATTCTGCAACGCGTACTGCCGGCCAAGGTTTCGGTGCGTACGTTGCCGAGCGTGACCGATCTGGCCCAGGGGCGGGTCAGCATTGCTGACGTACGGGAACTGGATATCGACGATCTACTAGGTCGGGAGCCGGTGGAGCCTCATCCTGAGCTGCTCGCCCGGAATATCGCGGGCAAGACGGTCCTGGTGACAGGCGCGGGGGGGTCGATTGGTAGTGAATTGTGTCGCCAGATCGTGAATCTTGCGCCGTCTGCGCTATTGCTCGTGGAACAGAACGAATACGCGTTGTATGAGTTGCACCAGGAACTGACCGCCTTGCTGGCAGATACCGGCGGTCCGACATTCAGGCTGGTGCCGTTGCTGGCTTCGGTGCGTGACGAGATCCGCTTGGGCGAAATCATGGCGGCCTGGCGGCCGGATACGGTCTATCACACCGCAGCATACAAGCATGTGCCACTGGTGGAGCACAATCCTGCCGAGGGGGTACGCAACAATGTACTGGGAACGCTGATCGTCGCCAAAGCCGCAATCACCCAGAAAGTCGCTGACTTTGTTCTGATCAGTACCGACAAGGCGGTGCGTCCCACCAACGTCATGGGAGCGACCAAACGGCTGGCGGAAATGGTGCTGCAGGCGCTGGCGGCGGAAGATACGTCGACCAAGTTCTCGATGGTACGTTTTGGCAATGTACTGGGCTCTTCAGGCTCAGTGGTTCCCAAGTTTCGTCAGCAGATCAAGGCGGGCGGCCCGGTTACATTGACGCATCCCGAAATCACGCGCTATTTCATGACCATTCCCGAGGCCGCGCAACTGGTGATCCAGGCCGGCGCCATGGCCAATGGCGGCGACGTTTTCGTACTGGACATGGGCGAGCCAGTGAAGATTGTCGATCTGGCACGACGGATGGTGGAACTGTCCGGCTTGACCATCAGGACGGCGCAGGAGCCTGATGGCGATATCGCGCTTGAAGTCACCGGGCTGCGGCCAGGTGAAAAACTCTATGAGGAATTGCTGATCGGAGATAATCCCGAGCCGACCCAGCATTCGCGCATCATGAAGGCTCATGAAGATTGTCTGCCCTGGCACGTGTTGCAGGGCAAGCTCGAGGAACTGCAGTGCGCCTTGAGAGTGAACGACATTCCTGCGGTGCGTGCATTCCTGCTGGCGCTGGTGTCGGGTTACCGGCCGAATGGCGGTATTGTCGATTGGATACATCTGGAGCGTGGCGCGGAAGGGGACGTTCGCGTGCATTGATACCGTGGCCTGGGGGGTATTACACCGCCCGACAGGGTTGCGCCGATGCCGCATCACGGGTTTGTTGTAAATTCCGAGATTACGCTTTTGGTTCGTCTTCGGATTGATCGGCGCCAGGCCAGTTTCCCGGGGGGGGGCCAGCCCGGATCTCTTTAGCTCTTATCGATGCCAACACGCATTCTTCTCGTTCGTACCTCGTCATTGGGCGATCTCGTCCATATGCTGCCAGCAATTTCCGATATTGCGAGGCATGTTCCCGACGCCGAGATAGATTGGATCGTCGAAGAGGCGTTTGCCGAGATTCCGCTGTGGCATCCGGCGGTGAAAGAGGTCATCAAGGTTGCTCATCGCTGTTGGCGCAAGGCTTGGTGGTCAGGGCAGGTGCGGTCCGAGCGCAGGGCGTTGCGGGATCGGTTGCGCGCCAAGCAGTACGACATTGTTCTGGATATGCAGGCCCTGCTGAAGTCGGCCTGGCTGGTACGCCAGGCGCGCGGTGTGCGCCACGGCTTGGACTGGCGATCCGCCCGGGAGCCGTTGGCTTCCTTGTTTTACAACGTGCGGCACCGGGTGGAGTTCTGGCAGCCTGCGGTCATTCGGCAACGCAAGCTGGCGGCATTGACCTTCGGGTATCAACACGGCGGCCTGCCGGATTTCGGGTTGCAGTCTTTTGCACGCCAGGCGGGACAGCCCACCGATCTCGCCCACGTAGTTGGCAGCGAAGGCCTGAATGCCACTGATTTGCCACGACTACACCATCTGGACAATGATCGTGGCTACGCAGTGATCATGCCGTCGGCCAGCCGCGACGATAAACTATGGCCGGAAGAAGACTGGCGGGCGGTATTCCGGCGGTTGCGTGATGCCGGTTGTACGTTGAAATTGTTGGCCGGCAACGAACAGGAAGCCGAGCGTGCCAGATTGCTGGTCGCTGGCATGGACGGTACCGAGGTCATGCCACGTATGGATCTGACCTCCGTTGCTCGCCTGTTGGCGGGAGCGCGCTTGATGGTAGGCCTGGACAGCGGGTTGACCCACCTCTCGGCCGCCCTTGGCCGACCGACCATAGGTATCTATCGTGCGTCCACGCCTGTTCGTACCCCGTTGGTTGGCTCCAACTATACGGCCAGCCTCGGCGATCGCGGCGCTTCGCCTTCACGCGAGGCCGTGATGGCTTCGTTGGAGCAGGCGCTGGCGGCACAGTGATATGAATCGCGCCGTCTACACCCTGGGGTTGCGGGCGCTGGCCCCCCTGATCTGGCTGTGGATGGCCCGCCGCGCCAAGCGTGCCGGCGGCGAATGGCAGATCTTCTCGCCGGAGCGGTTTGGCCGGGCCGCGCTAGGCCGGGCCGCGTCAGGCCGGGCCGCGCCAGGTCGGGCCGAGGCCGGTGGCGCGACAGCGGCCGCCGAAACCGCGCAAGCCCCGGTCTGGGTCCACGCCGTCAGCCTGGGCGAGACCCGCGCCGCGCAGCCGCTGCTGCAGGCCCTGCTGGATCGCGGCCTGCCGGTGCTGCTGACTCACATCACCGCCACCGGCCGGGCCGAGGGCGCGCGCCTGTTCGCGGACGCCATCGCCCGCGGCCAATTGCGCCAGGCCTGGCTGCCCTACGATTTTCCCGGCGCCACGCGGCGCTTCCTGGCGGCCGCGGCCCCGCGCTGCGGCATCCTGATCGAGCGTGAGATCTGGCCCAACCTGCTGGCCGCGGCGCGGCGCGCGAAGCTGCCGATGGCGCTGGTGAGCGCGCGGTTCTCGGAATCGTCGCTGCGGCAGGCTGGCCGCATGGGCGGGGTGATGCGCGAGGCGCTGGCGGGGCTGGACCTGGTGCTGGCGCAGACGGCGCCGGATGCCGGGCGGCTGGCCCGGGCCGGCGCGCCGCGTCCCTCCGTGTCCGGCAATCTGAAGTTCGATCTGTCACTGCCCGCGGCCCAGGTCGAGGCGGGACAGGCCTGGCGCGCCCGACTGGGTCGTCCGGTGATCGCCGTGGCGAGCACGCGCGAGGGCGAGGATGCGCCGTTCATCGACGCCCTCAAGCGCCACGCCACGCCCGGCGGGCCGCTGTTCCTGCTGATTCCGCGCCATCCACAGCGTTTCGACGAGGCCGCCGCGCTGCTGGCGCAGGCCGGCCTGGCCCACGTGCGACGGTCATCGGGACAGGAACCCGGCCCGGAGACGGCAGTGCTGTTGGGCGATACCCTGGGTGAAATGGCGTTCTATTACGCCGCCGCGGACGTGGCGGTGGTGGCGGGGAGTTTCGCGCCGCTGGGCGGCCAGAACCTGATCGAGGCCTGCGCCGCCGGGGTGCCGGTCATCGTCGGGCCGCACACGTTCAACTTCCAGCAGGCCGCCAGCGATGCCATCGAGGCCGGCGCGGCGCAGCGCCAGCCGGATCCGGAGCAGGCCGTGACGGCCGCGCTGGCGCTGGTGGCGGATCCCGCCGCCAGGCAGGCGGCCGGCGACGCGGCGCGCGCCTGGTTCGCCAGCCATGCCGGCGCCACGGCGCGGACGATGGAAGCGCTGGCGCCCTGGCTGCGCTGAGGCTGGCGGCCTGTCAGGCCGTCAGGCAGGCTTGCGCGGCACCAGCGTGACCGCGCCGGGGTTCAGTTCCTGGCTGAAACGGCGCGGATCGCGCCCCTCGTCTTCCGGGCGCACGCCCAGCCAACCCTGGCCGAGCGCGTAGACGCCCAGGTTGGCCAGCAGGATCAGGATGAAGAGCACTCGCATGCCGCGGCCCCGTCAGGCGTTCGCTGCCAGGTTGGCGCGCGCAACGGCGGCCAGCCCGTCCAGGACCGGGTGGTTCAGGTAGATCGGCACCGGCGCGGCGCCGAATGCGCCGCCGGCATCGGCCAGCAGGCGTTCGATTTCCGAGTGCACCTCGGGCCAGCCGCCGCCGGCGGCGAAGATTTGCGGCGTCTGCCCGTAGCGCTGGCGGCCGGCGAGCCACTGGCGCACCACCGCGCCGGCCTGCGCGGCGGCGATGCCGGAGGCGATGGCCTCGTGCGTGTCGGTGGGGTAGGGCACCACCTGGCCGTCCGCGATCGGCAGGTTGGCCGTGCCGTGGGCCAGCGCGTTGCGCATCATCGCCGGGCCCGGCAGGATCAGGCCGCCGGCGAAGACGTTGTCCGGTCCCACGGTGTCGATGGTGGTGGCGGTGCCGAAGCTGGCCAGCAGGAAGGGCGGATGGGCGCCGGGCAGGCGCGACAGCACGCCCAGCAGCGAGGCCCAGCGGTCCGCGCCCAGCTGCGACGGCGTCTTGTAGTGGTTGACCAGCCCCAGGGAGGTGGCCTGCGAGGTGGCCCAGGTCACCGCGCAGCCATGGCGCTGCAGGATGGCCGAGATCGCGGCGCCGCGCTCGGCGCCGGCCACGTTCACGCCCAGCGCGCGCGATGGCCGTTGCGGCAGGGCGGCGAGCCAGCGGTCCAGGGCGTCCAGGTCCAGGCCGTCGAAGGCGACGGCGGCCGGCTCGCGCGGCATGTCCGGGCTGCTGGGGTCCAGCCAGCCCACTTTGAGGCGGCTGTTGCCGGAGTCGATGAGGATGATCATGCTTGGCGTCGAATCGAGATTTCACCGACCGAGATCGGCATGGCGCCCTGGGGCGTTTGCACCAGCAGGCGGCCCTGGCCGTCGACGCCGCAGGCGGTGCCGCTGAGGACCACGTCGCCTTTGTCCAGCACGTTGACCGGGCGGCCGGCCAGCGCGTCGACCTGGTCGAAGCGCCCGGAAAAGGCGGCGAAACCTTCGCGCTCCAGCGACCGCACGGCCTCGTGCCAGGCGGTCGCCGCGGCGCAGACCAGGTCCGCGGCGGTGGCGGCATGGCCCGGCGCGTGTTCGGTGACACAGGCCCAGTCGGCGACCTGGCGGCCCAGCGCCTGCGACAGCGCGCCGGCATCGACCAGATTGACGCCCATGCCGATGACGACGGTGTAGCCGGTCTCGCGGCCGCCCGGGTTGCGGGTGGTTTCGACCAGCACGCCGGCCAGCTTGGCGTCGTGCCATTGCACGTCGTTGGGCCATTTCATGCAGAGGCCCTCGGCGCCCGGGCCGGCCACGGCGCGCAGCGCCTCGCAGGCGGCCAGGCCGGCCAGCGGCGACAGCGCCGGCAACTGGGCGGCCGGCAGGTGCACGTCGAAGGCGCACGAGAACATCAGCGCCGCGCCCACCCGGTTCTGCCAGGGGCGGCCGGCGCGGCCGCGGCCCGTTTCCTGCAGATGGGTGCCCAGCAGCCAGGGCTTGCCGGCGCCGCCGCCGGCGCGGGCGCGGGCCAGCAGGTCGGCGTTGGTGGAGCCGGTGCTGGACGTCCAGGCGACATCTTGGAAAGCGGGCAGGCGTGAACCCAGCATCCGCGCGAGATCGTCGGGCGCGGGCAGGTCGGTGGGGCGGACTTGAGCGGACATGGCGCCGATTGTAGGGCACGCGCGGGCCGCGTTCGCGCCCTGCCGTCCGCAGCGTATATGATGAGCGATACATTTTGCATTGCGATCCAGCGTTCATGCCGCATTCCGCCCCGTCCGCGTCCGCCGCCGCCGCGCCCTTCCGCCAGGAAGCGGGTGTGTGCCACGTCGGGGGCGACTGGAGCGTGCTGGCGCTGGCCGAGCCCGGCGAGGTCGAGCGCCGCCGCGCCGCCATGGCCAAGGCCGCCGACGCCGGCGTGCGCTGGGACCTGCAGGGCATCAGCCGGCTCGACACCATCGGCGCGCTGCTGATCTGGCAGGCCTGGGGCGAAAAGCTGCCCGAGCGGGTGCGCTGGTCGGCCGGCCAGCAGGACGTGTTCACCGCCCTGGCGACGAACAAGGGCGGCAAGCAGGCGCCGCCGCGTCCCGAGCCCTCGTGGGGCTGGCTGCGCGCCGTGGGCGATGCCGTGCTGCAGGCGGCCGAGAACGGCCGCGCGCTGCTGATCATGCTGGGGCAACTGATCCTGGACCTGTTCGGCATGCTGCGGCGCCCGTCGCGCGGCCCGTGGCGCGAGATCTCGGCCCAGGTCTACCGCACGGGGGCGCAGGCGCTGGGCATCACCGCGCTGGTGGGCTTCCTGATCGGCGTGGTGCTGTCGTACCTGTCCGCCCAGCAGTTGCAGATGATCGGCGCCGACCGCTTCATCGTGCGGCTGCTCGGCGTGTCGATCGTGCGCGAGCTGGGACCGGTGCTGGCGGCCATCCTGGTGGCGGGCCGCTCGGGGTCGGCCATCACCGCGCAGATCGGCGTCATGCGGGTCACGCAGGAACTGGACGCGATGCTGGTGATGGGCATTTCGCATGGCCAGCGGCTGATCCTGCCGCGGGTGGTGGCGCTGGCCGTGACCATGCCGCTGCTGGTGCTGTGGACCGACGCCATGGCGATCCTGGGCGGGATGCTGGCCGCGCAGGTGCAGCTGGGGGTGTCGGCGCAATGGTTCCTGCAGTCGCTGCCCGACGCCATTTCCCTGACCAATTACTGGATCGGCATCCTGAAGGGCGTGACCTTCGGCATCCTGATCGCGCTGATCGCCTGCCATTTCGGCCTGCGCATCCAGCCCAATACGGAAAGCCTGGGGCGCGGCACCACCACCTCCGTGGTCACCTCGATCACCGGGGTGATCCTGCTGGACGCGCTGTACGCGGTCATTTTCAGTTCGGTGGGCATCTGATGGCCGGCGCCGAGCAACAACGCCTGTTCACCGAAGAGCACGTCACGGTCGCCCCGGTCATCACCGTGCGCGGCCTGCGGACCGCCTTCGGCGACCACGTGGTGCACGACAATCTGGACTTGACCGTCTTTCCGGGCGAGATCCTGGTGCTGGTGGGCGGATCGGGCACGGGCAAGACGGTGCTGCTGCGGCAGATCATCGGGCTGGACCGGCCGGCGGCCGGCACCATCCGGGTGCTGGGCAGCACGTTGTCGGAACTGACGCCGAGCGAACGCCGGCGCCTGTCGTATCGCTGGGGCATGCTGTTCCAGGCGGGCGCGCTGTTCTCGGCGCTGTCGGTGTACGACAACGTCGCGCTGCCGCTGCGCGAGCTGCGCACGGTGCCGGAGGACCTGGTGCACGATGTGGTGATGTGCCGCCTGGCGATGGTCGGCCTGTCGGCGCAGGATGCCGACAAGCGGCCGTCCGACCTGTCCGGCGGCATGATCAAGCGCGTGGCGCTGGCGCGCGCGCTGTCGCTGGACCCGGAACTGGTGTTCCTGGACGAACCCACGGCGGGCCTGGATCCGCTGCGTTCGGACGAATTCGTGGACCTGGTGCGCAGCCTGCACCGGCAGTTGGGCTTTACCGTCGTCATGGTGACGCACGATCTGGACACGCTGCTCGCGCTGGCCACTCGTGTCGCCGTGCTGGCGGACAAGCGGGTGATCGTTTGCGACACGGTGCCGGAAGTGCTGAAGGTCGACCACCCGTTCATACATACATTCTTCCTGGGCGAGCGCGGCTTGCGCGCGCTCGGGGACATGGCGCCGAAGGGAACGCATCATGGAAAACCGTAGTCACGCGCTCATGGCCGGCATCTTCACGCTGGTCCTGCTGGCCGCCGCTGCGCTGGTGGCCGTCTGGATCGGCCGCGACCGGACCAAACTGCAAACCTATGAAATCATCTCGGCGACCGCCGTCAGCGGGCTCAATCCGCAGTCGACCGTGCGCTACCAGGGGGTGCCGGTGGGCAAGGTGCAGTCGCTGGCGCTCAACCCCGACAAGCCGGGCCAGGTGCGCATCCGCATCGGCGTGGCGCCGAACACGCCGATCACCGAGTCGACCTGGGCCGAACTGGGCGTGCAGGGCGTGACCGGCATGGCCAACGTCGAACTGCGCGACGACGGCAGTTCGTTCAAGCGGCTGGCGTCGACCGAGGCCAATCCCGCGGCGATTCCGCTGCGTCCGGGCTTCCTGGACCGCATCGAGCAGCGCGGCGGACGGCTGATTTCCAACGTCGAGGACGCCACCGAGCAGCTGCGCCGCCTGCTGAGCGAGCAGAACGTGCAGGCGCTGACCGCCAGCCTGCAGAACGCCACCGACATCACCCAGTCGTTGAAAGAGGCCAGCCGCGACCTGGCGCCGACCCTGGCCAAGCTGGGGCCGCTGGTCGAGTCGCTGGGCAGCACCTCGCGCCAGGCGGACCGCGCCGCGCGCGAAGTGGCGGATCTGGCGCAACAGGCGCGGCAGTCGCTGGCGCGCCTGAACGCGCCCGACGGCGCGCTGGCCATGGCCACGCGCAGCCTCAGCGACATCGCCTATGCCGCCTCGCGCCTGGACAACGAGACGCTGCCGGCCATCACCGGCATGGCGGCCAGCGTCACCGAGGCCGCGCGCGGCGCCACCTACACCCTGCGCCGCGTGGACAACACGCCGCAATCGTTATTGTTCGGGCCGGCGCCGGCGGCGCCCGGGCCGGGCGAGGCCGGCTTCGCCGGTTTTGGGAGACAGCCGAAATGAAGATGCGTAGCGCGATCCTGATCCTGACCCTGGCGCTGGCCGGTTGCGGCGTGGGCCGCGTCGGCGCGCCGCCGGCCGTATTCGACCTGGGCCTGGACGCCCGGCCGGCGCCGCAGCTGCCGGCGCGCGAGCCCATCGCGCTGACGTTCTCGGCGGTGCCGGCGCTGTCCGGCACCGGCGTGATCTGGCGCGTCGGCGACAGCGCCGCGCCGCAATCCTATGCCACCTACCGCTGGGCCTCGTCGCCGTCCGACCTGGTGCGCCAGCGCCTGCTCGAGCGTCTGTCACGGCAGGGGCCGGTGCTGGCCGATCGCGCCAACGGCCAGACACCGCAGGTGCAGGTCTACCTGTCGCAGTTCGAGCAGGTGTTCACACCCGACGGGTCGGCCAGCGAGGGCCGTGTGCTGCTGCAGGCGGTGCTGCTGAACGGCCGCGCCGTGGTCGGCCAGCTGCGCATCGCGACGCGGGCGCCCGCGCCCACGCAGGACGCCGCGGGCGGCGTGGCCGCCCTGCGCCAGGCCACCGACGACGCCGCCGACCAGCTGGCGCAATGGCTGGCCACGCAACCGAAGGCCGCGGCCCGACCCGCCGGTTAACATCTTCCTTTTCCACGCAGCACGAGTTTTCCTATGCCCGCAAGCACCCAAACCCACGCCTTTACCGGCGCCGCCGGCCGCATCGACTGCGCGCTGGACTGGCCTGACGGCACGCCGCGGGGCTGGGCCCTGGTGCTGCATCCGCATCCGCTGCAGGGCGGCGCGCGCGAGAACAAGGTGGTGACCACGCTGTCGCGCGCCTGTGTCCAGCACGGCCTGGTGGCGGTGCGGCCCAATTTCCGCGGCGTCGGCCTGTCGGAAGGCGCGTTCGACAAGTCGGTCGGCGAAACCCAGGACATGCTGGCCGTGGTGGCGCAGATGCGCGAGCTGCACCCGGAACTGGCGCAGGCGCCCTGGGTGCTGGCCGGTTTTTCGTTCGGCACGGCCGTGGCCGCGCAAACCTATGCCGCACTGGCCGACCAGGGCGATGCGGTGCTGCCGAGCGCGCTGATGCTGATGGGCCCCGCCGTCAACCGTTTCCAGTCGCACGAGGTCCAGGTGCCCGGCGACACGCTGATGGTGCATGGCGAGGAAGATGAGGTCGTGCCCTTGTCGGAAGCCATGGACTGGGCTCGCCCGCGTTCGATCCCGGTGGTGGTGATCCCCGGCGCGTCGCACTTTTTCCACGGCAAGCTGTTGGTGTTGCGCCAGCTGGTGCAGGCGCACCTGAAGGTCAAGCTTGATTGAGCGGCGCGCCGCGCAATGCGGCGCGTTGCATCAAGTTGCATGTTTTAAATGCCCAAGGAACCCATCCCGGGCCGGACGGGTCTCATCGACTGCCTATAATTGTCAGCCACTTGCCCCGCGCCAGCGGGCGTCTTTCCTGGACCCACGTTGCCGATGAAGAATTTGCCTCACTCCGCTCACTTCCCCGTTGTTTTTGCCCGTCGCGCCTTGGCTGGCGCGGTGTTGTCGGCGATGCTCGCGACGTCGCTGCCGGCCTGGTCCCAGCAGGCGCCCGCCGCGACGCCGGCGGCCGCGGGCGCCACGGCCCCCGCGCCGACGGCAACGGGCGTGGTGCCGGTGGGCGATGTGTCGGCGGTGCCGGCGCCCACCATCGCGGCCAAGGCCTGGATCGTGATCGACGTGAACAGCGGCCAGACCCTGGCGGCGTCGAATCCCGACATGAAGGTCGAGCCGGCCTCGCTCACCAAGATCATGACGGCCTACGTCGTGTTCAACGCGCTCGAAGAGAAGCGCCTGACGCTGGAGCAGACCGTGCCGGTGTCCGAGCACGCCTGGCGCACTGGCGGTTCGCGCATGTTCATCGAACCGCGCAAGCCGGTCACTGTCGATGAGCTGAACCAGGGCATGATCGTGCAGTCGGGCAACGACGCCTCGGTCGCGCTGGCCGAAGCGGTCGGCGGCAGCGAAACCGCATTCGCCTCGCTCATGAACCAGGAAGCCGAGCGCCTGGGCATGCGCAACACCCATTTCATGAACGCCACCGGGCTGCCCGATCCGCAGCACATGACGTCCACGCGCGACCTGGCCACGCTGTCGGCTCACCTGATCACCGATCACCCGCAGTTCTTCCACTACTACAAGCAGAAGAGCTACACCTACAACAAGATCACCCAGCCCAACCGCAACCGCCTGCTGTGGGCCGATCCGTCGGTCGACGGCATGAAGACCGGCCACACCGATTCGGCCGGCTACTGCCTGGTGTCGACCGCGGTGCGCGGCGACCGCCGCATCCTGGTGGTGGTGGTGGGCACCGACAGCGAAGCCACGCGCGCCGAGGAAAGCCTGAAGCTGCTGAACTGGAGCTTCCAGAACTTCGACACGGTCAAGCTGTTCGACAAGAGCCAGCCCGGCATCGACGCCCGCGTCTGGGAAGGCACCGCCGAGAACGTCAAGCTCGGCCCGCCCAACCCGGTCTCGATCGCGGTGCCGCGCGGCAAGGCCGGCGACCTCAAGCCCGTGGCGCAGCGCACCGATCCCCTGATCGCGCCGCTGACCAAGGGCCAGCAGGTCGGCACGCTGCAGTTCACGCTGGACGGCAAGGTGCTGCGCACCGAGCCGCTGGTGGTGCAGGACGCCGTCGAACGCGCGGGCTTCTTCGGCCGCATGGTCGACACCGTCAAGCGCTGGTTCCAGTAAGCGGACGCGCCACCGGCGCGGTCGCGGGTGTAAGCTTTACCAAGAAGGGGCGGGCCGGGTGGCCCGTCCCTATCCATTTGATTCTCAGGAGCGGCTCATGATTCCGGGCGTGCCGGGCGAAAGCCAGGTGTTTCTCAATGGCGAGTTTGTGCGTATCGACGAGGCCAAGATCTCGGTGCTCGATCGCGGCTTCATTTTCGGCGACGGCATCTACGAAGTGGTGCCCGTCTACCGCGGCAATGCCTTCCGCATGGCCGAACACCTGGACCGCCTGGACCGCAGCCTCGCGGCCCTGCGCATCGCCCAGCCGTTCGACCGCGCGGGCTGGATCGACCTGATCGAGCAGCTGCTGGCGCGCTCGAACCTGGACACCTGCATCGTCTACCTGCAGGTCACGCGCGGCGTGGCCAAGCGCGACCACCAGTTCCCGGCCGAGCCGGTCAAGCCGACGGTGTTCGGCATGATCTCGGCCTGGGCGCCGCCGTCGGCCGCGTCCCGCGCGCAGGGGCTGTCGGCCATCACCATTCCCGATGAGCGCTGGCTGCATTGCGAGATCAAGTCGGTGTCGCTGCTGGGCAACGTGCTGGCCAAGCAGCAGGCGGTCGACGCCCACGTCGACGAAGTGCTGCAGTTCCGCGATGGCTTCCTCACCGAGGGCTCGTCCACCAACATCTGGGTGGTCTCCGGCGGCAAGCTGCTGGCCCCGCCCAAGAACAACCTGATCCTGGAAGGCATCCGCTATGGCCTGATGGGCGAGCTGGCGGCCGAAGCCGGCATCCCGTTCGAGGCGCGCCGCATCACCCAGGACGAGGTCGCGCGGGCCGACGAACTGATGCTGTCCTCGGCCACCAAGGAAGTGCTGGCGATCGTGTCGCTGGACGGCCGGCCGGTGGGTTCGGGTAAGCCTGGCCCCGTTTTTGAGCAATTGCGCGCGGGTTATGATGCCCGCATCGCCGCACTCTAGAACGGCCACGCGGGGCGGCCCTGGCGGCCCCCCGCGCCGGCGGCGGGCCTTGCCTGCACGATGCCTGCCCCCATATAGATAGTTTGACGTTCCAGGCCATCCATCATGCATATTCCGCCCGAAGAATCCCTCATCGAGTACCCCAGTGACTTTCCCATCAAGGTCATGGGCAAGCATCATCCGGAGTTCGCGCAGACGCTGACCGAGGTCGTGCTGCGCTTCGACCCGGGCTTCGATGCCGCCACGGTCGAGATGCGGCCCAGCAAGGGCGGCAACTACATGGGCCTGACCTTCACGGTGCGCGCCACCTCGCGCGAGCAGCTCGACAGCCTGTACCAGGCCTTGCACGGCCACCCGATGGTGTCGATCGTCCTGTAAAGGCAAGTGGCTGTGATCAAGTGGCTGGCGCGGCCCGCGGACTACCTGTCCGTGTGGCGGGACATGCAGGCGTACACCGACCAGCGGTCGGCCGAGACGCCCGATGAAATCTGGCTGTGCGAGCATGCCCCGGTCTACACGCTGGGCCAGGCGGGCCTGCCCGAGCACGTGCTCAATCCGGGCGCCATCCCCATCGTCCATTGCGACCGCGGCGGCCAGGTCACGTACCACGGCCCCGGCCAGGTGATGGCCTACGCGCTGTTCGACCTGCGCCGGGTCGACATGTACGTGAAGGAGTACGTGGCCCTGCTGGAATCGGCGGTGATCGACACGCTGGACGAGATGGGCCTGCCCGGCGCCTGCCGCAAGCCGGGCGCGCCAGGTGTGTACGTGGCGCATCCCGAGGGCGGCGACCTGGCCAAGATCGCCGCGCTGGGCATCAAGATCCGCAACGGCCGCGCCTATCACGGCGTGTCGCTGAACGTGGCGATGGACCTGGCGCCGTTCCTGGGCATCAATCCCTGCGGGTACGCCGGCCTGCGCACGGTCGACATGGCGTCCTGTAGCGTGCGGCGCGAGCCCACCGAGGTGGGCGACGCGCTGGCTCGCAACCTGACCCGCTTGTGGCGCCAGGCAAGGACACCCGCATGAAGACAAGCTATACCCCGGCCGACGTGGCCGCGACCACCCCCGAGCAATTGGCCAGCCTGCGCGCCGGGCCGGCGCCGCAATATGCCGCCTGGATCCGCACGGCGGCCGAAATGGGCCTGGTCGAGGCGCAGACCATCTTCGGCCAGATGCTGCTCGACGGCGTCGGCGTGCCTCAGGATCAGGCCGAAGGGCTGGCCTGGTTCAAGCGCGCCGCCAATGCCGACCATCTCATGGCCATCAACATGATCGGCCGCTGCTACGAAAACGGCTGGGGCATCGCGCCGGACGATACCGTGGCGGCCTACTGGTTCCGGCTGGCCGCGGATCGCGGGCTGGACTGGGGCATGTACAACTACGCCCACATGCTCAAGAGCGGCCGCGGCGGCGTGGTGCAGAACCGCGCGGCGGCGCTGGCGCTGTACCAGCAGGCCGCGCAGGCCGGACACGTCAAATCCATCGGCGTGGTCGGCCGCTTCTACGAAACGGGCGACGTGGTCGAGCAGGACCTGGAGCGCGCGTTCGACTGCTACCAGCGCTGCGCCGAGGGCGGCGACTTCCGCGGCATGTTTCACCTGGGCCGCATGCTGCTGCTGCGCGGCGATAAGCGGGAGGCGGCTCAATGGCTGGCGCGTGTTCCAGAGACGGCCACGAGTGCTTTTCTGGTTGAGGCGCACGCGATGTTGCTGGATGCGGGGCAGGACTCCGCGGCGGCCTTTTTCGAGCCTTATCTGAGCGCCGGGGGCGCTCGGCCTTGATGGCCGCGGCCGAAAGCCCCGCGTCAGGGTGACTGCTGTCGGCGCACGTCTTCAGCTACGCGCTGTAGATATGCCCGGTATTCGCATTCCGGCATGGTTTGCAGCAGGGCCTCGAATTGCGAGATCGACAAGAATCCGCGCATGAGCGCGGCTTCTTCTGGGCAGCCTATTTTGACATCCTGCCGTTTTTCGATGGTCTGGATGTAGGATGACGCTTCTTGCAAGGCGGTACTGGTACCCGCGTCGAGCCATGCGAATCCGCGGCTCAGCCGATGGACTCGTAGCTGGTCGAGCTCGAGATAGGCGCGGTTCACATCGGTGATCTCAAGCTCGTGCCTCGCGGAAGGCCGCAAGGCGCGCGCAATGCCGACGACCTGATTGTCGTAGATGTAGACGCCTGGTACCGCATAATTGCTGCGAGGTTTGGCCGGCTTCTCCTCGATTGACAGTGCTTTTCCCTGCACATCGAACTCTATGACACCGTAGCGCTGGGGATCTTTGACGCGGTAGGCGAAGATACTGGCGCCTGATTCGAAGTCTGCCAGGGCGCGGGGAAAGGCATCTCCACCCGAGAAGATGTTGTCTCCCAGCATCAACACCACCTTGTCGTCGCCGATGAATGATTCCGCGATCAGGAATGCCTGCGCGATGCCTTCGGGCCGGGGCTGCTCGCGATATTCGATGGAAATGCCCCACTGGGAACCGTCGCCAAGCAGCGCCTCGAAGCGTGGCAGGTCATATGGGGTAGTGATGAGGCAGAACTCGCGGATCCCGCTCGCCACCAGGACGGTGAGGGAATAGTAGATCATCGGCTTGTCATAGACCGCCTGCAACTGCTTGCTGGCCACCAGATTCAACGGATAGAGCCGCGTGCCTTTGCCGCCCGCCAGGATGATGGCTTTCATATGCTGCCTCCGCTGCTTAGCTGCTGATGCCTGCGGTCAGCTCGGGGGGGACCAGATCTCGTTGCCCTGCCTCACGCCTGCCCGCCATGCGGTCCAGCAGCAACCGGCCAGCCAGCCCGCCGAGACGTTCCGCATCGACGCCGACCGTAGACAGGCCGGGAACCCACTGGGCTGCGTCACCATTGTCGGAGAAACCCAGGATAGCGAGATCTTGTGGGACAACAAGTTCACGGTTGTGGGCTTCTGAAACGGTGGCGGCTGTGCTGTGGTCTCCGCAGCAGAATGCCGCGTCAAACAATGTGTAAGTCGTGAGCAGCCGCAGGAAGGCCTGGCGCCCATCCTGCAGCGTGTTCAACCCGCTCTGGACGACGTCGGCCGCCACTTCCATGCCGAGTGTGCTGGCTTCGGCGAGGAAGCCGGTCCGGCGTTCGGCTTCCCAGACGCTATCGCCGCTGATGCAAGCGACTTTCGAGTACTTCCGGGCGGCCAGATGCCTGGCCGCCATGCGTCCGCCGAGAACATTGTCCGGAGTTATGGCGCTATCGGCAACATCCACCGCCGACCAGGTCTGCACGCATGGGATCTGCAGGCCACGCAATGTCGTTTGTTGGTCCGGCAGGCCTGGGAGCGCCAGCAGGAGGATGCCGGCAGGATCCATGCTGGCCAACGCGGGGCCATCCAACGGCCGGGACGCCGATACCGGGATCAGGGTTGAAAATAGGCCGGCGAACCCGAGTTCGCGGGATGCTCCTAGCAATGCGTCGAAGACGAAATGGGCTGGAGCATCGTCCGCGATGAGTATGAGAACTGGCCGCCGGTCGGGCGTTCCAGCGAGTAAGGCAGCAGGGGCGCGCGCATTGGTATTCATACGATCGAACGATACCTCAAACGCACCCTTTCCCTTCGGACGGAGGAGGGATCCACTTGTGGGGAGTAAAATACTGGTTTTTCCCCTGGTCGGACGCCCTGAGCGCCGGCCCAGAAGGTGTCTTATGTCTACACAGGTCGATTCTCAGGTCTCTCCCGGCGAGCCGGCGCCCGCGCCCGCGGCGGCTAGCTATGACGCGACGCAAAAGCAGAAGTCTCAGGCCAAGACGGCCCGCATTCCAATCAAGATCATCCCGGCCAAACGCCTCAAGAAGCCCGAGTGGATCCGCGTGAAGGCCGCCGCTCCGGGGTCGCGCTTCTATGACATCAAGCGCATCCTGCGGGAACACAATCTGCATACCGTTTGTGAAGAAGCCTCGTGTCCGAACATCGGCGAGTGCTTCGGCAAGGGCACTGCCACGTTCATGATCATGGGCGACAAGTGCACACGCCGCTGCCCCTTCTGTGATGTCGGGCATGGTCGTCCGGATCCACTCGATACCGAAGAGCCTGTCAACCTGGCGCGCACGATCGCGGCGTTGAAGCTGTCGTATGTAGTGATCACGTCGGTTGATCGCGATGACCTGCGCGATGGTGGTGCGGGCCATTTCGTCGAATGCATCACCAAGATTCGCGAATTGTCTCCCTCCACGCGTATCGAAGTTCTGGTGCCAGATTTCCGTGGACGCCTGGATCGCGCTCTGACCATCCTGAATGCGGGCCCGCCCGACGTAATGAACCATAACCTGGAGACCGTGCCGCGCCTGTACAAGCAAGCACGCCCTGGCTCCGACTATGCGCACTCGCTCAAGCTGCTGGCCGAGTTCAAGACGCTGCACCCGGAAGTCCCCACCAAGTCCGGCCTGATGCTGGGCCTGGGAGAGACTGATGAAGAAATCCTACAGGTCATGCGCGACATGCGTGCGCACAACGTGGACATGATCACGATCGGTCAATACCTGCAGCCCTCCGAGCATCACCTGCCGGTGTTGCGGTATGTGCATCCCGATACGTTCGCGATGTTCGAGCACGAAGCCTATGCCATGGGTTTCTCGCATGCGGCGGTCGGCGCAATGGTACGCTCTTCGTATCATGCGGATGAGCAGGCTCACGCTGCTGGCGTGAACTGATCCACGCTTTGTCTTTCAGGGGTAGACGCTTGCCAAGTGCAGGTGTTTGCCCCTCTTGTCCTTTTCCGACAGCAGTGGTGTGCGCGTCAGCGGCCACCTGATGTCCAAGGATGGGTCGTCCCAGATGATGCACCGCTCATGTTCAGGCGCATAATGCGACGTGGCTTTGTATAGCACGGTTGCCTGGGTGCTCAGGGTCAAGAAACCGTGGGCAAAGCCCGGAGGAACCCAGAGTTGGCGCCGATCCCGGCTTGAAAGCTCCACGGCCACCCATTGGCCGAAATGAGGAGAAGACCTGCGCAGATCGACTGCAACGTCATAGATCCGGCCTTGCATGACACGGACCAATTTTCCCTGCGGTTGCTGGATTTGATAGTGTAGGCCTCGCAGCGTCTCACGGATCGACAGTGATTCGTTGTCTTGTACGAAATCAGCGTGCACGCCGGTTGCTGCGGAAAAAGTCACGCTGTTGAAGCTCTCGAAGAAATACCCGCGGTCATCCGCATGGACCACAGGTTCGAGCAGGATGACGTCGGGGATCGAGAGTGGCGTGGCTTTCATTTAGGCTATTCGAGGGAAGGGGTGGGGTCCGTTGGCTCGCCGCTCAGCCAGCGGGGCGGCGTAGCCAGATCGGCATGGGTGCCCCAAGCCGGATGGTCGAGATACCACTGCACCGTCTTGAGCAGGCCTGTTTCGAAGGTTTCTCGAGCATGCCAGTGAAATTCTCGCTCGGTCTTCGAGGGATTGATCGCGTACCTGCGGTCATGTCCGGGACGGTCGTCCACAAATCGGATCTGGTGTTGGTAGGTGGCACCGCCCGTCAGTGGTCGCAAGCGGTCCAGGAGTGCGCAAACGGATAGCACGACGTCGAGATTGCTTTTCTCTGTCCGGCTGCCGATGGCGTAGGTCCGCCCGGGTTGCCCGTGTTCCAGCACGCGTTGCAGTGCCCGACAATGGTCGCTCACATACAGCCAGTCCCTGATCTGGCGACCATCGCCATAGATGGGGATGGTCTTGCCCGCGAGCGCGTTGCGTATCGTCAGCGGGATCAATTTTTCCGGAAACTGACGGGGCCCATAATTGTTCGAGCAGTTCGTCGTCAGTGCGGGGAGGCCGTGGGTCTGATGATAGCCGCGCACAAAGTGATCGCTGGCAGCTTTGCTCGCAGCGTATAGGCCGTTGGGCGCGTAGCGGGTATTTTCGCTAAATGGTGCTTCGTCGGGCAGCAGTGTGCCGTAGACCTCATCTGTCGATACATGGAGAAAGCGAAACGTGTCTCGTGCTTCGCCTGCCAAGGTCTTCCAGTATTGATGCGCAGCTTCGAGCAGGCGAAAGGTGCCGACCACATTGGTCTGGATGAAATCCTCGGGACTATCGATCGACCTGTCGACGTGTGATTCTGCAGCGAAATTCAGGAGAGCGCGGGGCTGATGTTGCAGGAGTAGCTGGCGCATCAGCGCGGCATCTGCGATGTCTCCCTGCACGAAACTATGGCGAGGGTCGCCCGCCAACGCATCAAGATTCTCTGGGTTTCCGGCATAGGTCAGCTTGTCGAGCGTGACCACATGCTCGTCTTGCCCATCCAGCCAGTCAATGACGAAATTGGAGCCGATGAATCCGGCGCCTCCAGTGACGATGATGGTCATGATAGGTCAAGCCCCCTTTCGGGCGAATGCAATGCCGCGACCGATGGTGTCGCATAGTCGTTCATCATTCGGGGCGAGCGTGCCTACTACTCCAGAATACATCCGGGACATTCTGAGATTGATTGATGTAGCGTGCCAGCACGAACAGCAGATCGGAAAGGCGGTTCAAATACTGGCGGACCGGTGCGCCAACAGATTCCGTGTCGCTGAGGGTGATGACGGTACGCTCGGCACGGCGACACAGGGTGCGCGCCACATGGGCGCAGGCCGCGGAACGGCTGCCTCCTGGCAGGATAAATTCGCGCAGCGCGGGCAAGGCACCGTTATAGCGTTGCAGGCACGTATCCAGGTGCGCCACTTGGGTCTCAGTGATGGCGACGTGGCCGGGGATGCACAGTTCAGCTCCCATATCGAACAGATCGTTCTGGATCGTAACCAGATCCGTCGCGACATCAGGGGGTAAGGCCTCTGTCAACAGCAGGCCGATCATGCTGTTCAGTTCATCGACATCCCCGAGCGCAGCGACGCGCGGGGCGTTCTTGCGTGCGCGTGAACCGTCTCCCAGCCCAGTGGTGCCGTCATCGCCCGTGCGAGTTGCAATTACGGATAAACGATTGGCCATGCATGGCTCCGAAGGGTTGCACGAAAGGGCGGTATCCTAGCACTGTGAGCGTCGGCCGTCCCGTGGGCAGGTCGGTGCGGTGTATGGAGAATAGCGCAATGTCATTTAACCGCAGATTGGTGTTTCCCGTGGCTATTACTGCCGCGACGGCGGTGCTGGCGGGACCGTTCGCGTTCGCCCAGCAGGCTGAAGCCAGCGGAGAAGTGCGGCGGGTAGATCCCGCCGCTGGGAAAGTCACGATCAAGCACGAGGCGATCGCCGCGTTGGACTTGCCCGCGATGACTTTGGTGTATCAGGCGGATCCCTCGCTATTGGCGAAGATCAAGGCTGGTGACAAAGTGCGTTTCACAGCCGAACGCAAAGACGGCAAGTATGTCGTGACGGCTATTTCCAACTAGGGCTCGGGAATGTGGCGCCAAGCCGCGAACGGCTGGCGCCAACGCATTCCTCAGAGTTTTTGATAGCCTTCTTTGAGGCTCTTGCGGATGATGCTGGCGGACACGCGTTCCTGGGGGTCGGCGTGATAAGCCTCCGTGCCATGACTGAACGTGCGGCACTCGATCAGTTGGAATTGGGGGAAAGCCGTGAACAGCTTTTCGTATGGGAATTTGTACGATATCAGGCCGTCAAGATGCTTATAGGGGCGTGCGGTCGGCACATCGGGGCGAAAATCGGTAATTGCGATATGGCCGCCATCCTTGAGGCAGCGATCCGCTTCCGCTATGGTCTTCGTCAGGAGCGCCCTGTCTACCAGGTAGAGGCAGAAGCCGAAAACGATGAAATCAAAATGGCCGTCGGGAAATGCAAGTTCATCAGCGGTTCCCACGCTCAAATGTAGCTGAGGAAACTCGCTACGCCCCTTGGCTACCGCTGCTTCGGAGGGATCGATGCCATAGGCTTCCACATCGATATCGCGGGTTAGAAGCGACAGGTTGGTGCCTGAAGAACTGCCAATTTCAAGAATTCGGTTGCCCGCTTTCAGATACGGAAAATACAGACGATTGGCAGGCCCGAGTTCGGACGAGAGGACCATTTTCTGAAACTCGCTTCGATTTCGTTCGAAGAATCTGTCGCCTTCTCCACCGCTAGTGAAAGCGCTCTTTTGATTATCTGTCAATTTATTCCTCAATTGGATGCCGTAGCGTTGCTTTGACTATGTCGCATTGGACTGCGTTAGACAGGATGCCCGTTGTGCCGCAGCAGCACAATTGAGGTTTTTACCATGCGGAAATTTCAAGGTAGTAGGTGCGAAAGTACAATTTCGCACCTACTCCGTTACAGCACGTAGCGGGCCAGGTCCTGGCTGCTGGCGGCTTCGGCCAGTTGCGCGTTGACGTAGGCGGCGTCGATCTTCACCGTCTTGTTGCCGGAGGCGGTGGCGTCGAACGACAGTTCGTCCAGCAGCTTTTCCATCACGGTGTAGAGGCGGCGGGCGCCGATGTTTTCGGTGGTCTCGTTGACGTCGTAGGCCAGTTCGGCCAGGCGGCGCACGCCTTCGTCGGTGAATTCCAGCTGCACGTCTTCCGTGGCCAGCAGCGCCGTGTATTGCTTGGTCAGCGAGGCGTCGGTATCGCTCAGGATGCGAACGAAGTCCTCGGCGGTCAGCGATTCCAGCTCGACGCGGATCGGGAAGCGGCCTTGCAGCTCGGGGATCAGGTCGGACGGACGCGCCAGGTGGAAGGCGCCCGAGGCGA
The DNA here is from genome assembly GCF_001298995.1 of Achromobacter sp. 2789STDY5608615. NCBI lineage: Bacteria > Pseudomonadati > Pseudomonadota > Betaproteobacteria > Burkholderiales > Alcaligenaceae > Achromobacter > Achromobacter sp. 2789STDY5608615. The sequence continues at coordinate 115,965 of NZ_CYTY01000004.1, read as the reverse complement.
TGAACAGGATGTGGTCGGTGCGGACCATGCCGTAGCGCGTGTTGACGGTGGTGCCCTCGACCAGCGGCAGCAGGTCGCGCTGCACGCCCTGGCGCGAGACGTCGGCGCCGCCGCTTTCCTGGCGCGCCGCGATCTTGTCGATCTCGTCCAGGAACACGATGCCGTTCTGTTCGACGTTGTTGATGGCGGTGGTGCGCAGGTCTTCCTCGTTGACGCGCTTGGCGGCTTCCTCGTCGACGATCAGCTTGAAGGCTTCGCGCACCTTCATCTTCTTGGGCTTCTTCTTGTCGCGCGCCATTCCGGCGAACATGCCACGCAGCTGCTCGGCCATTTCTTCCATGCCGGGGGGCGTCATGACGTCCATCTGCGGCGCGGCCTGGGCCACTTCGATCTCGATCTCGAGATCGTCGATCTTGCCCTCGCGCAGGCGCTTGCGGAAAGTCTGGCGGGCGCTGTTGTCCTCGCCGCGCTCGGGCTCGCCCGAGGCGCCGCGGGGCGGCGGCACCAGCGCGTCGAGGATGCGGTCCTCGGCGGCGTCCTCGGCCTGGGTGCGCACGCGGCGCATTTCCAGTTCGCGGGTCTGCTTGATCGAGTATTCGGTCAGGTCGCGGATGATGGTGTCGACGTCGCGGCCGACGTAGCCCACCTCGGTGAACTTGGTGGCCTCGATCTTGATGAACGGCGCGTTGGCCAGCTTGGCCAGGCGGCGCGCGATCTCGGTCTTGCCCACGCCGGTGGGGCCGATCATGAGGATGTTCTTGGGGTGGATTTCGTGGCGCAGCGGCTCGGCCACCTGCTGGCGGCGCCAGCGGTTGCGCAGGGCCACCGCCACCGCGCGCTTGGCGCGGTTCTGGCCGACGATGTACTTGTCGAGTTCGGAGACGATCTCTCCGGGCGTCATGTTGGAGGCGGACATGAGGGCGGATCCTTGAAGCGGGGCTGGGCGGGAGAACGGGGCGCGGCGCCGCGCGGGCGCCGCGTCGCGGGCGTCAGTCTCCCAGCGTCTCGATGACGTGGTTCTGGTTGGTGTAGATGCAGAGATCGCCGGCGATCTCGAGCGATTGCTTGACGATGGTCTCGGGCGGCAGGTCGGTGTTGCGCAGCAGCGCCAGCGCGGCGGACTGGGCATAGGCCCCGCCCGAGCCGATGGCGGCCAGGCCGTGCTCGGGCTCGAGCACGTCGCCGTTGCCGGTCAGCACCAGCGTGTGCTCGGCGTCGGCCACGATCAGCATGGCTTCGAGCCGGCGCAGGACGCGGTCGGTGCGCCAGTCGCGGGTGAGTTCGACCGCCGCGCGCATCAGGTTGCCCTGGTGTTTCTCGAGCTTGGCTTCGAAGCGTTCCTGCAGCGTGAACGCGTCGGCGGTGGCGCCGGCGAAGCCGGCCAGGATCTTGTCGTGGTACAGGCGGCGGATCTTGCGCGCCGTGCCCTTGATGACGATGTTGCCCAGGGTGACCTGGCCATCGCCGCCCAGTGCGACGCGGTTGCCGCGGCGCACACACACGATGGTGGTGGCGTGAAATTGTTCCATGCGTTCCTTCCTTTGAAAGGACTAGCTGGGGGCGATGCGAGCGAAATCAAGGCTTGCGGGCCAATCCGTGATGGCCCCTTGCTGTCGCCGGGGGAGGCGGCTTCATCTGGCGGCGGCGCCGAGACGAAAAAAAGGCCATGCTGGAAACCAGCATAGCCTTTCGATGTGGCGTTTGAATAACGGGACGGATCAGTCGCCGTACAGCTTCTGCCGCATTTCGCGCCGTTCCTGCGCTTCCAGCGACAGGGTGGCGGTGGGACGGGCCAGCAGGCGCGGGATGCCGATGGGTTCACCGGTTTCCTCACACCAGCCGTATTCGCCGCTGTCGATGCGGGCGATGGACTGTTGCACCTTCTTGAGCAGCTTGCGCTCGCGGTCGCGGGTGCGCAGCTCGAGGGCGTGTTCTTCCTCGATGGTGGCGCGGTCGGCGGGATCGGGCACGAACTGCGTTTCGCGCAGGTGCTCGGTGGTTTCGCCGGCGTTGGCCAGGATGTCCTGTTCGAGTTGTTTGAGCCGTTCCTTGAAGAACGCCAGCTGGCGTTCGTTCATGTAGTCGGACTCGGGCATGGCCAGCAATTCCTTCTCGCTGGGCAGATCAATCGCCGTATCGCTCGTCGACTTGCTTGATTTTTTGGTTGCTGCCTTGGTAGCCATGAAAACACTCCACTATGAATCGATCCTGGCGCGGGCTTGTCTTCCCGGTCCGTGTTTGCTGCCTACGCTGTTCGTACCCTCACAGTACTGCCTTCGTCGCACCGCGTCACGTTATCCGGAAAGGGGATTACCCCGCCAGGCACTGCTCCAAGCCCCGGGTGAAAATCTCCTGGGGCAGCTTGCGTCCGATGAAGACCATCTTGGTGGACGGTTTTTCGGCCGCGGTCCACGGTTTGCCGGGTTCGGCGCCCATCATCATGTGCACACCCTGGAACAACATGCGGCGGTTGATGCCCTTCATGTACAGGATGCCTTTGTAGCGCAGCAGGTCGGGACCATAGACCTGCACCACGCCGCCCAGGAATTCCTCAAGGCGCGCGGGATCGAACGGCTTGTTGGAGCGGAACACGAACGCGCCGATTTCGTCGTCGTGCTTGGGGTGGTGATGATGCGCGTGATTGCAGTGCGCCCCGCAGTCGCCGTCGTGATCGTGGTCATGGTCGTGACCGTGATGGTCATGGCCGTGGTCATGATCGTGGCCGTGCCCGTGGGCATGGCTGTGGGCGGCATCGGGGTGCTCATCGGCCAGGAAGTCCGGGTCGATGTCGAGAATGGAATTCAGGTTGAAGCCGCTGATGTCGATGATCGACTTCAGGTCGGCGTCGCCGAAGTTGACCGCGGTGATGGGCGCGCGCGGGTTCATCCGCAGCAGGCGGGCGCGCAGCGCTTCGTAGTCGACGTCGTTGACCAGGTCTTTCTTGGAGATCAGGATGCGGTCCGCGAAGCCGACCTGCTTCTGGGCTTCGGGCTGTTCATCCAGCGTCGCCATGCCGTGCTTGGCGTCGACCACCGTGACCACCGCGTCCAGGCGGTAGTACTCGGCGATGTCGTCGTCCATGAAGAACGTCTGGCACACCGGGCCGGGGTTGGCCATGCCGGTGGTTTCCAGGATGACGCGTTCGAAATTCAGGGCGCCGGCCTCGCGCTTGGCGCGCAGGTCGGACAGGGTGCGCATCAGGTCGCCGCGCACCGTGCAGCAGACGCAGCCGTTGGACAGCTCGATGATTTCTTCGTCGCTGTCCTGCACCAGCAGGTCGTTGTCGATGCTTTCCGGTCCGAATTCGTTTTCGATGACCGCGACGCGGCGGCCGTGGAATTCGGTCAGGATACGCTTGAGCAGGGTGGTCTTGCCCGCACCGAGAAAGCCGGTGAGGATGGTGACGGGAACCATTTTGTCCAAACTGCGCGGGGTGTTCATGGCGAAGCTGCTTGCGTGAAGTAAAGGCGGTTAGACACGGCGGTCAAGCGCTGGGTTCTGGCGGGCGGCGGCGGGTGCCGATGGCCTGCCAGACATCGCTCGGCCGATGTTACTGCCACAGGCTGCGAGGGCCGCCGATCGCGGCCGGACGCAGGATTACAGCACAGTCGGGGGCAGGGGGCAAACCCCGGGCCAACCCGGGGGGCCGTAGCCGCCCAGATCGCGGCTGTACGCCGTCAAGTATCGGGCGATATCACTATTTTGGGGCGATTTTCCGGATTTCAAGGGTCCGGATGAGCGCGGGTGGACGGCGGGGGCAGGGGCCCGTCATGCGACAGGCCGCGCCGCGCGTCTCAGTGATGATGGTGGTGGTGCCCGGCGTCGGCCGGCTGCTGCTTCTGGCACTGCGGGCACAGGGCCCGGATCTCGGTCTCATGGGTGGCCAGGACGTAGCCCGTCTGGGCGACGCGCTCGGCCAGCTGGCGGCTCATGGCGGGGTCGGACACTTCGGCCACCGCGCCGCAGCCGGTACAGACCACCAGCAGGTCGTGGGGCGCGCCGCCGACATCGTGGCAGGCGCTCCAGGCGTTGACCGCGTCCAGCCGGTGGATCAGGCCTTCGTCCATCAGGAAGTCCAGCGCACGGTACACGGTGGGGGGCGCGGCGCCCGGGTGCACCTCGCGCATCGCTTCGAGCAGTTCGTAAGCCTTCAGGCTGCGGCCATGACGCAGCAGCAGCTCCAGCACCTTGCGGCGGATGGGGGTCAGGCGGCGGCCGCGTTGTTCGCACAGCGCCTCGGCGACGCTGAGTTGGGCGCCTACGGTGTCACTGCGGGGGGAACGGGGCGGAGCGGGCATGGAGGGCTTCATCTGAATAAGGAACGCGCGCGACGCGCGCGAGATGCCTGGAAGGTAGCAGAAAACACCCAGGTGCGGGCGAAAGCCGTTGATTCAAGCCGGTTTGGTTATGATATAACATAATAATGTTTTAGCGCTTGCTGTCAGTCATGTCCCACTTCTCGCTCCTGCCCCCGCGGCCCGACGCCGCGCCGGGGTCCGGCGTGCCGTCCCGTTCCGCCTTCCTCGTATCCGCCTGGCGCCGCATGGCCTTCGCCCTGGTGGCGGTCGCCGCGCTGTGGGCGTTGACCGGCTGGGCGCTGGATTGGTGGCCGCGGTGAGTCCCGCCCCGGTCCCCATCGAACTGCGCGATGCTTCCTTCGGGTGGCACGGCCACGCAGTGCTGCGCGGCGTGTCGGGCCGCTTCGAGCCGGGCGCCATGACCGCCGTGGTCGGGCCGAACGGCGCCGGCAAGTCGACCCTGCTCAAGGGCATCATGGGCGTGCTGCGGCCGATGTCGGGCAGCGTCGGCATCGGCGGCGCCGGCCGCGCCGAGCTGGCCTGGCTGCCGCAGGCCGCCGAGCTGGACCGCGCCTTTCCCGTGACGGTGTTCGATCTGGTGGCCCTGGGCGCCTGGCGCCGGGTCGGCGGATGGCGGCGCTACGGCGGCGACGAGATCGACCGCTGCATGCAGGCGCTGGAGACCGTGGGCCTGGCGGACATGGCCGGCCGCGGCGTGGATACGTTGTCCGGCGGCCAGATGCAGCGCACTCTGTTTGCCCGCATGCTGGTGCAGGACGCGCCGGTGCTGCTGCTGGACGAACCGTTCGCGGCGGTCGACAGCCATACCGCCGATGACCTGATGGCGCTGCTGTGCGGCTTGCACGGCCAGGGCCGTTCGGTGATCGCGGTGCTGCACGACATGGACCTGGTGCGCGAGCACTTTCCGCAGTGCCTGCTGCTGTCGGGGTCGGTGGTGGCCTGGGGCGACACGGGGTCGGTCCTGACCGATGCGCACCTGAAGACGGCGCGCCAATGGCACGCGAGGGCCTACGCATGAGCGTGCTGCAATGGGTCGTGGCGCCCTTCATCGATTACGGCTTCATGCGGCGCGCGCTGGCCGGCGCCTGCTCGCTGTCGCTGGGCGCGGCGCCGCTGGGCGTGTTCCTGGTGCTGCGGCGCATGAGCCTGATGGGCGACGCCATGTCGCACGCCATCCTGCCAGGCGTGGCGGCCGGCTTCCTGCTATCGGGCCTGTCGCTGTGGGCCATGATGCTGGGCGGCATCATCACCGGCCTGGTGGTGGCCCTGCTGGCCGGTCTGGTGGCGCGCCTGACGCCGCTGCGCGAGGACGCCAGCTTCGCCGCGTTCTACCTGATCTCGCTGGGCCTGGGGGTGCTGCTGGTGTCGCTGCGCGGCTCCAACATGGATCTGCTGCACGTGCTGTTCGGCACGGTGCTGGGGCTGGATGACGCGTCGCTGCTGCTGGTCACGATCACGGCCAGCGTCACGCTGCTGGCGCTGGCCGCGCTCTATCGGCTGCTGGTGGCGGAGTGCCTGGATCCGGCCTTCCTGCGCGCCAGCGGCGGGCGTGGCGGCTGGGTCCACATGATCTTCCTGGTGCTGGTGGTGGTGAACCTGGTGGCGGGCTTCCAGGTGCTGGGCACCTTGATGGTGGTCGGCATCATGATGCTGCCGGCGGCCGCCGCCCGCTTCTGGTTGCGTTCCGCCGCCGGCCAGCTGCCGCTGGCCGCGGGCGTCGGCGTGGCGGCGTCGGTCGCCGGCCTGCTGGTGTCGTACCACTTCAATGTGCCGGCCTCGCCCGCCATCATCCTGGCCGCCGGCGTCTGTTACCTGTTTTCCATCGTCTGCGGCCCGCATGGCGGGTTGCTGCGGGCGCCGCGCGTCTCGCGCCGGGCCTGAATTCTCAAGGAGATTCACCATGCCTTCCCTCTTTCCGGCGCTGGCGCGCCGCCGTGTCATGCTGGCCGCGGCCGGCCTGTGGCTGTCCGCCGCGTTCGGCGCGGCGCAGGCGGCCGAACCGTTGCCGGTCGTGGCCAGCTTCTCGATCCTGGGCGACATCGTGCAGGAAGTCGGCGGCGCCGACGTCAAGGTGAGCACGCTGGTGGGCCCGGACGGCGATGCCCACGAATACGAACCCACGCCCGCCGACGCCAAGAAGCTGGCGGCCGCCAAGGTGCTGTTCGTCAACGGCCTGGACTTCGAGGCCTGGCTGCCGCGCCTGGTCAAGGCCTCCGGCTTTGCCGGGCCGACCGTGGTCGCCTCCAAGGGCGTGACGCCGCGCAAGTTCGCGGGCCATGGCGACGAGCACGGTGACAAGCATGACGACAAGGACCACGATCATGGCCACGCCCATGACCACGGCGGCCATCACCATCACGACGCCGATCCGCACGCCTGGCAGAACCTGGCCAACGGCGTGATCTACGCGCGCAACGTGGCCGACGGCCTGGCGGCCGCCGATCCGGCCCATGCCGACGCCTACCGCAAGCGCGCCGATGCCTACATCGCTCGTGTGCAGGCGGCGGATGCGGCCGTGCGCAAGACCTTCGCGGCGATTCCGGCGGAGCGCCGCAAGGTGGTCACCTCGCATGATGCGTTCGGCTATTTCGGCGATGCCTATGGCGTGAGCTTCATCGCGGCGATGGGCATCTCGACCGAAGCCGAGCCGTCCGCCGGCGACGTGGCCCGCATCATCGAGCAGGTCAAGCGCGACAAGGTGCCGGCGGTGTTCATCGAGAACATCACCAGCCCGCGCCTGGTGCAGCAGATCGCGCGTGAAACCGGCGCGAAGGTGGGTGGTACGCTGTATTCCGATGCCCTGTCCAAGCCCGGACAGCCCGGCGCCACCTACCTGGAAATGTTTGAATGGAACGTTCGTCAACTCGCCGCGGCCTTGCAGCCCTGATCGCCGTGGCGGGCGCGCTGGCGGCCGGCGCCGCCGGCGCCCACCCGCATATGTGGATCGACGCGCGCGCCGTCATCGACCTGGACGAGCAGCACCGCGTGACGGCGGTGCGCCAGGTCTGGCTGTTCGATGAGATGTTCGGCGCCTATGCCACGCAGGGACTCAAGAAGGGCAAGGGCGGCGCCTTGCCCGAGGACACCCTGAAAGGCATGGCGCAGGATTGGATGAAGGCGCTGGGCGAACCGGTGTCGCATTACTTCACGCGGGTCACCGTGGCGGGCAAGAGCGCGGTGTTCGCCGCGCCGCGCGATGCGCGCGTGACCTGGAACGCCAAGACCGGCCGGCTGGCGCTGGCGTTCACGCTGCCGCTGGCCGAGCCCGCCGCGCTGGATGCCGCGGGCGCGCAGGTGGACATCTACGACCCGACCTACTTCGTGGCCTACGCCTTCGACGACAAGGGGGCGGTCGCGCTGGACGGACCCGGCGCGGCGGCCTGCAAGCAGGCTTACCGCAAGCCCAAGGAACTGGATTGGAACACCATGCAGCAACTGGCCGCGATCCCGGCCGATCCGGACGCGCTGCCGGAAGAGCTTTTCGCCATCACCAAGGGGCTGACGCACCGTATCGAGGTGCAATGTTCGTAGCGCGGCGTCCGGCCGCCGCGCTGGCGTGGCTGTTCGCGCTGGCCGCGATGGCCTGGGCCGGCCTGGCCGACGCGCAGGGCGCGCATCCCTTCGGCGTGCCGGAGAGCGGCGCCGGCCTGGGCGGTCCCGGTTGGCTGGCGGGCGTCTTCGGCCAGGTTTCGGTGTGGCAGACCCATTTCTACCGCCAGTTGACGGCGGCGGTGCGCGCCTGGCAGGCCGATGGCGGCGCCTGGCTGCTGATCGGGCTGTCGTTCGCCTACGGCGTGTTCCATGCGCTCGGCCCGGGTCATGGCAAGGCGGTGATTTCCTCTTATGTGCTGGCCAACCGCCAGACCGCGCGCAACGGCGCGCTGCTGGCGTTGGTGTCGTCGCTGGTGCAGGCGCTGGTGGCGATCGCCATGGTGGCGGTGCTGGCGCTGGTGTTCAACGCCACGGCCGCGGCGATGAACCAGGCCACGCGCTGGCTGGAGCTGGCCTCGTATGGGCTGGTGACCCTGCTGGGCGCGTGGCTGGTCTGGATCAAGGCGATCCGGCCGCTGTTGCGGCGGCGTCCGGCCCGTGCGGCCGCGGTGGTCGCATCGCCTGCCGTGGCGGCGCCGGCCCTGAAGGGGGCCGCGGCCTTGCGCGCCATTGCGATCCACGCGCCGGCGCCGATTGCCCAGGGCGAGGTTCGTGGAGAGGGCCATGGTCACGCGCACGTTCATCCGCATGACCATCACGACGATTGCGGCTGCGGCCATGCCCATGTGCCGCCGCCGGAGCAGGTGGCGGGGCCGTTGAACTGGCGCCGCGCCTGGTCGGCGATCCTGGCGGTGGGCTTGCGGCCCTGCAGCGGGGCGCTGATCGTGCTGGTGTTCGCGCTGTCGCAGGGATTTTTCCTGGCCGGGGTGGCCTCGGCCCTGGCGATGGGCCTGGGCACTGGCCTGACGGTGGCGGCGCTGGCCTGCCTGGCGGTCGCGGCTGGCGGCGCCGCCAATGCGCTGGGCGCGCGCCTGTCGGGCGTCGCGGCGGCGCGTTTGCGTTACGGGGTGGAAGCCTTGGCGGCGCTGGCGGTGCTGGCGCTGGGCGTGCTGCTGCTGGGCGGCATGCTGGCCGGCGGCGGCTGAGACGCCGCGTTCAGGACTTGCGGCCCGCGCGCGGATGGGCCTGGTCGTAGGCCCGCGCCAGGTGCTGGAAGTCCAGCCGGGTATAGATCTGGGTGGTCGAGATGTTGGCGTGGCCCAGCATTTCCTGCACGGCGCGCAGGTCCTGCGCCGATTGCAGCACGTGGCTGGCGAAGCTGTGGCGCAGCACGTGCGGATGCACATGGGTCGGCAGGCCGGCGGCCTGCGCGATCCGGGCCAGCTGCAATTGCACCACGCGCGGCGAGATGCGCCGCCCACGGGCGCCAAGGAACAGGGCGGCGGCATTGTCGGCCGACGCGGCCGGGGGCGCCAGCTGCTCGCGCACGTGGATCCAGCGCCGCAGCGCCGCCAAAGCGGCCTGGCCCACCGGCACCGAGCGGCGCTTGCCGCCCTTGCCCAGCACGATCACCTCGGCCTCTTCCAGGCTGAGCCAGCCGCGCGATTCATGCTCGGCCGAGCGCGTGTAGCGCAGGTCCAGCCCGACCAGTTCCGACAGCCGCAGGCCGCTGGAATACAGCAATTCGAACATGGCCTGGTCGCGCAGGGCGGCCGGCTCGGTGGCGACCTTGGCCGCAGGGCGATCCAGCAAGGCCTGGGTCTGTTCCACCGACAGGGCCTTGGGCAGGCCGCGCGGCGCCTTGGGCGCGCGCACCCCGGCCACCGGGTTGCCGGCCAGGCCGATCGCCGGCGCCCACCACTGGTAGAAACCGCGCCAGGCCGCCAGCGTGCGCGCCAGGCTGCGCGGGCCGCGGCCCTGCGCATGCAGCCGCGCGACGAATTGGCGGATGTGGCCGTTGCCGAGCTTGTCGAGCGGCAGCTTGGCGCGTTCGGCCAGTTCGATCAGGAAGCGCAGCTCGCGCCGGTAGCCGTCCAGCGTGTGGGGCGAATAGCGGCGATGGCTTTCCAGATGGCGCAGCCAGGCGGCCATCGGATCGGGCAGGGGGGCGTCCGGCGCTTGCGTTGGCATGGCGTGTTCCGGGGCCCCTGCCGTCATGGTGGGCTCAGGCCTTGGGCGCGGCCGGGTTCAGCCGGTGCAGCGCCGCCGAGGCCAGCTGGCCGATGGCTTCCAGGAACGCGGTGCCCATCTCGGGCGTAAAGCGTTCGGCGTCGTCCGACCCCAGCACCAGCAGGCCGACGCTGGCGCCTTCGGCCTCCAGGCGCAGCGGCACCAGGGCCAGCGACTTGGGCTTGGCGTCCAGCCAGCCGACGGCTTCGAAGGCCGTGTCGGTGCCGCAGTACGGCGTCTTCAGGCTGTCGGTGAAGGTGCGCACGTCCTGCGTGACGGGTTCGCCATAGCCGGTGTCGGGCAGCTCGGGCAGGTTCCACAGGCGCAGCGCCACGTGGTTCAGTTCGAATTGTTCAGCCAGGCCCAGGGCGATTTCGCCGGGCACCAATTGCGGATCCGGTTCGGACAGCAGGCGGCAGCACCATTTGGAGATGTGGCTGCCGATGGTTTCGTTGGCGGTGGCGTTGCGCACCAGTTCGTTCAGGCGCCACTCGAGTTCGCGGTTGCGTTCGCGCAGCGTGAGGATCTGGCGTTCGCCCAGCGAAATGGCGCGCGAGCCGTGCGGGTGCGGCACCTGCAGCGTGGCGAAGACGTCGGCGTGCTCGTCGAAGAAGCCGGGGTGTTCCTGCAGGAAGTTGGCGATGTCCTGGGCGGTGAAAGCGGTATCGGTCATGGGGTTATCGGTTCAGCGCCATGGAGAAGACGAGCTTGTCGATGTCGACCTGCCCCGTGAAGACGGATTCGGCCGGTCCGGTCATGCGCAGCTGGTCGCCGTTCCAGGCGATGGTCAGCACGCCGCCGCGCGTCTGCACGCGCACCGGGGAATCGAGCAGGCCGCGGCGGATGCCGGCCGCGACGGCGGCGCAGGCGCCGGTGCCGCAGGCCAGCGTCTCGCCGGCGCCGCGTTCGTGCACGCGCAGGCGGATGTTGTGGCGATCGACGATCTGCATGAAACCGGCGTTGACGCGGCGGGCAAAGCGCGGGTGGTTCTCGATCAGCGGACCGACGACGGCGACCGGCGCGGTGTCGACGTTATCCACCACCTGCACGGCGTGCGGGTTGGAGATGGCCACGGCCGACAGGGCCACGCTGCGCGGCAGGCCGGCGGGCACGTCGAGTTCCAGCTCCCACAGCGTGTCCTGGCCTTCGGTGCGGGACGCGAGCCCGGAGGTGTCGAACGGCAACGCGGCCGGGTCGAAGCGGGTGCTGCCCATGTCGACCGTGACCTGCTCGTCGTCGCCCTCGTCCAGCACCAGGATGCCGGTGGCGATCTCGGCGCGCAGCGGGTTGCGGTCGGACAGGCCCTGCTCGTGCACGAAGCGCACGAAGCAGCGCGCGCCGTTGCCGCAGTGCTCGACTTCGCTGCCGTCGGAATTGAAGATGCGGTAGCGGAAGTCGGCGTCGGGCCGGGTGGCGCGTTCGACCAGCAGGATCTGGTCGGCGCCGATGCCGAAGTGGCGGTCGCCCAGCGCGCGGGCGCGCTCGGGCGTCATCTCGATGGCCTGGCGGACCCCGTCCAGGACGACGAAGTCGTTGCCCGCGCCATGCATTTTGGTGAAGTTCCAGTTCATGGGGGGATTATCGCCCATTCTGGCCCGGGAAACCGCCCCGGCGCGGGCCTGCCCTAGTAGATCTTGGGCTCGCCCGGCGGACGGGTCTTGAAACGGCGGTGGACCCAGTAATACTGGCTGGGGCAGCGCCGCACCCAGCCCTCCAGCTCGCGGTTCAGGCGCGCCGTGGCTTCTTCCAGCGTGTCGTCGCCGGGGAAGTTTTCCAGCGGCGGCAGCACCTCGGCGTGGTAGCGGCCGGTCTCCGGGTTCCAGAAATCCAGGATCGGCAGCACGGCCGCGTCCCATTTCTTGGCCAGCTGCGCGGTGGCCAGCAGGGTCGCCGCCTGGATGCCGAAGAACGGCGCGAACACGGCGCCCTGGCGGCCGAAGTCCATGTCGGGCAGGTAGTAGACCGGCCGCGGCGCGCGCAGGTGGCGGATCAGGTCGCGCACGCCGTCCTTGCGGCTGACCAGGAACACCTCGTTGAAGCGGGCGCGGCCGGCGGCCACCACGGCGTCGATGTGCGGGTCGCTCTGCGGCGTGTACATGGTGGCCGCGCTCGGCACTTCCATGGTGAGGCGGGTGGCGGCCGCGTCCAGGCCGATGAAGTGCGGCGCCAGCAGGATCACCGCGCGGCCCTGGGCGGTCAGTTCATTGATGCGGTCGGCGCCGCTCTGCGTGACCATGTCCTTGATGGCTTCGGGGGTGCCGTACCACAGCACGCCGCGGTCGACGATGGACTGCGCCAGCGCCCGGAAGTGCTCGCGCACCCAGCGTTCGCGCACTTCCTCGGGTTGCTCGGGAAAGCACAGCTCGAGATTGCGGCGCACGATGCGGGTGCGCGATTTGGCCAGGCGCATGGCCAGCCAGCCGAGCGCGGCGCCGATGCGTAGCCGGGTGGACGGCCGCATGCGGCCGAACCATTTCAGCAGATTGACCAGCGTGCGCGTTTTCGATTCTTTCATGGACAGGTGGGGAGCTTGAGACCAGGGCGGCGGGGCGTGGGCGCCGGCTTCAGTGGGGCGCGGTGGCCGCGTCGTCGGCGGGGGCGGGCGGGGCGCCGCGCGGGGTCTTGTAGCGGTTGTAGCTCCAGAGATACTGCTGCGGGCAGCGGCGGATCAGCGTTTCCATGGCGGCGTTGAGCAGCGCGGCCTGGGCTTGCGGATCGGCGGGCAGCGGCTCGGGCACCCGCACGTAGTGGATGCGCCAGCCGCGGCCGCCCGACAGGCGTTCGCCGGCGGTCAGGATGATGGGGGCGCCGGTCTGGGTGGCCAGTTTGCCGGGCAGGGTCATGGTGTAGGCCATGCGTCCGAAAAATGGCGCCCAGACGCCGTCGCCGACGCCCGGCGCCTGGTCGGGCAGCATGCCAACCGACTCGCCGCGCCGCAGGGCCCGCACGAATTCCCGCACGCCCTGCATGGTGGCCGGCACGGCGTTGACCGCGGAGCCGTTGCGCGCGGTTTCCAGCAACGGCGCCAGGATGTCCTTGCGCGGCGGGCGGAACATCACCGTCATGGGCATCAGGCGGGCCAGATAGCGCGCGGTGATCTCGAAACAGCCCAGGTGCGGGGTCAGGAACAGGATGCCGCGGTTCTCGGCGTGGGCCGCGGCCACCACGTCGTTGTCGTCGGACACGACCTGGGCCAGGCTTTGTTCATTGCGGAACCAGACCCGCGGCATCTCCAGGATCATGGCGCCGGCCTCGCCGGCCGCGCGGCGGGCAAAGGCCGCGTCGGGGTAGCCGGCCTGCGTCGCATTGGCCCGCAGGCGGCGCCGGTACTTGCCGGGAAACGCATACGCGATGCGGCCGAGCAGGCGCCCGAGCGCGTGCGCGACGGGCAAGGGCAGGGATGCGAACAGGCGGAACAGGGCGAGCAGCATGCGGCAAATGGGCGATATCGGGCATGGTGGTGCCGGTGCTCGGGCGAAAGACCCCACCCGTGGCACAAGCATAAGAACCGCATTTTCGCTTAAAATCGACCCGTCGCCGAGTTAACCGACAACTTGCGGGGCGACGGCAGGATCCCGGCGCGTTGCGCGTCGCTTGCCAAATCCGCTAAAGCGTCGCGCCCAGATCAGCGTATTCCATGCAGTCCGGGGTGCAACGCGCCTCGTGAACCTAAGTTCCGGCTGTACCGGACATCAAAGGACGCATCTGTGGCCAATAACGACTTTCTCTTCACCTCCGAATCCGTTTCCGAAGGGCACCCCGACAAGGTAGCCGACCAGGTTTCCGACGCGATTCTGGACGCCATCTTCACCCAGGACCCGAACGCCCGCGTGGCCGCGGAGACCCTGTGCAACACGGGTCTGGTCGTGCTGGCCGGTGAAATCACCACCACCGCCAACGTCGACTACATCCAGGTCGCGCGCGACACGATCCGCCGCATCGGCTACGACAACACCGAGTACGGCATTGACTACAAGGGTTGCGCGGTGCTGGTCGCCTACGACAAGCAATCGCCGGACATCGCCCAGGGCGTGGACCGCAGCTCGGAAGACTACCTGAACCAGGGCGCGGGCGACCAAGGCCTGATGTTCGGCTACGCCTGCGACGAAACCCCCGACCTGATGCCGGCCCCGATCTGGTACGCGCACCGCCTGGTGCAGCGCCAGAGCGAACTGCGCAAGGACGGCCGCCTGGCGTGGCTGCGCCCGGACGCCAAGTCGCAAGTGACCTTCCGCTACGTCGACGGCCGCCCGGCCGAAGTCGACACCGTGGTGCTCTCGACCCAGCACGCGCCGGAAGTCTCGCAGGAGACCATCCGCGAAGCCGTGATCGAAGACATCATCAAGCCCAGCTTCCCCGACGGCCTGATCACGCCCAAGACCAAGTTCCTGGTCAACCCGACCGGCCGCTTCGTCATCGGCGGCCCGCAGGGCGATTGCGGCCTGACCGGCCGCAAGATCATCGTCGACACCTACGGCGGCGCATGCCCGCACGGTGGCGGCGCGTTCTCGGGCAAGGATCCGTCCAAGGTCGACCGTTCGGCCGCCTACGCCGCCCGCTACGTGGCCAAGAACATCGTGGCCGCCGGCCTGGCGCGCCAGTGCCAGGTGCAGGTCAGCTACGCCATCGGCGTGGCCGAGCCCATCAACATCACCGTCTACACCGAAGGCACCGGCGTCATTCCCGACGACCAGATCGCCAAGCTGGTGCGCGAGCACTTCGACCTGCGTCCGAAGGGCATCGTCAACATGCTCGACCTGCTGCGCCCGATCTACACCAAGACCGCCGCGTATGGCCACTTCGGCCGTTCCGAGCCGGAATTCTCGTGGGAAGCCACGGACAAGGTCCAGGAACTGAAGAAGGGCGTGTAACGCACCCTTTCGAAGTAGAAAAAGCCCCGGCACGCCGGGGCTTTTTCATGGGCGCGAGCGTCGCGGTCAGAGGCCCCAGGCCGATAGATCCGGGGTCCGCGCGACCGGCGCCAGCACTGGTTCCAGCATCGCGGCCCGATCCAGCAGGGCCGCGTCGCCGCCGGCGGGCGCCAGCAACTGCACCGCCATCGGCATGCCGTCCTCGTCGAAGCCGGCCGGCAGGGCGATCGCGGCCGCGCCCAGGAAGTTGGCCGGGCGCAGCAGCCTGCCCAAGCCGGCGTGGCGGACGTCGGCCGCGTCCAGTGCCTGGGCCGCCTGGTCGCAGGCCGGCATCAGGAGGGCATCGATGCCCTGCATGGCGGCGGCGAACGTCGCCATGTCGGCCTGGCGCCGTTGCAGCGCCGCCTCGTAGTCGGCCCGGGCGATGCGGCCGCCGGCGGCGATGCGCGCGCGCACCACGTCCCACAGCGGCTGGGCCGGGTCTTCGGCCAGCGCGCCGAAGTAGCGGTAGGCCTCGTAGGCCAGCACCAGCGAATTGTCGTCCGCCATGCGGGCGAACGACAGCGAGGCGGGCGGATGCCAGGTTTCGGGCGTCAGGCCGGCCTGATCCAGGCGTTCCTGCGCCTCGTGCCAGATCCGCAGGCCTTCATCGGCCAGCGGCGCGGGCCAGGCCTGCGGCGCCAGCACGGCGACGGCGCTGCCGCGCGGCGCGGCGGGGCGGCGCAGGGCGGCGATGCAGGCCGCGGGCAGCGCCAGGGTGGCGTCGTCGTCGATGTCGGGGCCGGCCAGCGCCTGGGTCAGCAAGCGGGCGTCGGCCACGCTGCGGGCGATGGGGCCGAGCACGTCCAGGGTGTCCGACAGCGGCAGGCAGCCGGCGCGGCTGATGACGCCCGATGACGGCTTGTAGCCCACCACGCCGTTCAGCGCGGCGGGGGCGCGCACCGAGCCGCCGGTGTCGCCGCCCAGCGCCAGCGGCGCCAGGCCGGCCGCCACCGCGACCCCGGCGCCGCTGGACGAGCCGCCGGGCGCGCGCGCGGTGACCGCGTCCCAGGGGTTGCGGGCCGTGCCCTGGGTCGGATTCTGGCCCGACAGGCCGAACGCGAATTCAGTCATGCGGGTCTTGCCCAGGATCACCATGCCCTGCGCCGACAGGCCGCGCACGGCGGCGGAGGTTTCATCGCTGACGATGTCGCGCCGGGCTTGCGAGCCACCGCTGGCGACGGTGCCCGCCCATTGCACGCTGTCCTTCACCGCCACCGGCACGCCATGCAGCGGGCCCATCGAAATACCGGCGGCCAGCAGCCGGTCGGCCGCTTCGGCCTGGGCCAGGGCGCGTTCGGCGGTGACCACGCTGTACGCGGCCAGGTCGGGCGCGCGGGCGATGCGATCCAGGAAATGGGTGGTGACCTGGCGCGAACTCAGTTCCCCCGCGCGGATGGCGCGGGCGAGTTCGCGGGCTTCTCGGAAATGCAGGGCGGTGTCTTGGTCTGGCATGGCTCTCACGAAAAGGAAAAGCTCTCCGGTCCTTGGGGAACCGGAAAGCGTTGATGCGGGGCGTCAGGGCCTGAGCGGGTCTTACTTCAGCGATTGGCCGCGGGTTTCAGGCATGCGGATGAAGGTGATCAGCGTGATCACGGCGCCAGCCAGCACGTAATAGAAGAACCAGCGCTCCATGCCCTTGCTCTGCAGCCAGGTCAGCAGGTAGGGGGTGGTGCCGCCGAGCAGCGCCACGACCAGGTTGTACGGGGTGCCGATGCCGACGGCGCGCACGCTGGTGGGGAATTGCTCCGACATGATGGCCGGCGCGATCGACGTGTACATGGCGTACAGCACCAGGCCGAACAGTTCCACGGCCAGGATCGAGCCGAACGACGGGCCCAGCGTGGTCATCAGCGGGTAGAAGAACACCAGGTAGCCGGCGGCGAAGAAGATCAGCTGCGGCTTGCGGCCGATGCGGTCGGACAGCATGCCGAACACGGGCTGCACCAGCATGAAGACGATCAGCGCGACGGTGTTGGCGGCGAACGCGACCTGCGGATCGGCCTTGACCTGGCGGATGGCGTAGGTCGGCACGTAGGCCACGAAGATATAGAAGGCGAACGTCGTCAGGATCGAGAAGCCGACGATGCGCAGCACTTCACGCGGGTGCTCGCGCAGCAGGGTGCGCAGCGGCTGCTTTTCGATGCCGGCCTTCTTGGCGTGCGAGAACGCCTCGGTTTCCGGAATCGCGCGGCGGATCCACATGCCGGCCAGGCCGCCCAGCGCGCCCAGGAAGAACGGGATGCGCCAGCCCCAGTCGGCCATTTCGGCCTTGGTCAGGGTCGAGGTCAGCAGCCAGCCCACGGCGGACGCGGCCAGGATGCCCACGGCGGCGCTGAAGAAGACGAAGCTGGAATAGAAGCCGCGCTTGTTGGGCGGCGCCATTTCCGCCAGGAAGGTCGTGGCCGAGGCATACTCTCCGCCCAGCGACAGGCCTTGCAGCAGGCGCGCGGCGGTCAGCAGCAGCGGCGCGGCCAGGCCGATGGTGGCATAGGTCGGGGTGACGGCGATGATCAGCGAACCGCCGGCCATCATCAGGATGGTCAGGCCCAGCGCGGCCTTGCGGCCGTAGCGGTCGGAGAAGATGCCGAGCACCCAGCCGCCGACCGGGCGCATGAAGAAGCCGACGGCGAAAATGCCGAAGGTGGCCAGCAGGGCGGTGGTCTCGTTGCCATCGGGAAAGAACTGCTTTGAGAAGAAAATGGCGAATGACGCATAGATGGTCCAATCGAACCATTCCACCGCATTGCCTACACTACCGGCCAGAATCGTGCGGGCGCGCGACACGGGCGCGGCGTTTGCCCCCTGCGTGGCGCGCAGGGTTGCGGAAGGGGTACTCATAACGTCCTCGGTTTTATTTTTGGTCAAATAGACCGTTAAATTTTGTGTTTTTATCAATGCGCGAACGTTATATTAATGAATATGGTCACGTCAAGTAAGGGTAAGCCCCTAATGCCGGCGCTCGATGACACCGATCTGGCCTGCCTGATCGCCCTGCAGGCCGACCCGCGCGCCTCCTGGCGCGAGCTGGGCGCGGCCACCGGCATTGCCGAGCGCACGGTGGCGCGCCGCATCAAGCGGCTGATGGATGCCGACGCCCTGCGCGTCATCGCCGAGGCCGATCCGCTGGCCACGGGCCGCGGCGTGGTGCTGCACGCCTGGGTGCGCTGCCGCTCGGGCCGCGTGGCCGAAGCGGCCGAGGCCCTGGCGCGGCTCGGCATCACCCAGCTGGTCGTGACGCTGGCCGGCACGGCCGATCTGATGGCGGAGCTGACGCTGGCGGATGCCGCCGACATGCCCGACGTGGTGACGCGCGTGCTGCCGTCCATCGACGGCGTCGAGCAGGTCGAAGCGCGCTTGGTGCTGCGGCCGTTCCGCCGCGCCGGCCAGTGGCGCATCCAGGCCGACGGCGCGGCGCCCGAGGCGCCGGATCCGGCCAGCCAGGCCCCGCTGGCGCTGACCGAGCCCGAGCAGCGCATCGTGGCCCATCTGATGCGCGACGGCCGCGCCAGCCTGGCCGAGTTGTCGGCCCACGCCGAGGTCAGCGAGCCGACCGCCCAGCGCCTGTTGCAGCACCTGGTCGAGCGGCGCGCGCTCAGCTTCCGCGTGGAGGTCGAACCGGCCCTGGTGGGCTTTCCGGTCGAGGCGGTGATCTCGGTGCAGGTGCGTCCGCAGGTCGTCGACGCCCTGGCCGCGCACCTGGCGCTGGATCCGAACACGCGTTGCCTGTTCGGCACCAGCGGCGCCTCGCAGTTGTTCTGGCATGTGCTGTGCCGCGACAGCCTGCACCTGTGGGACGTGGTCACGCGCAGGCTGGGCGAGCTCGATGGCGTGCTGGCCAGCGAGGTGGGCGTGGTGATGCGCGCCTACAAGCGCTGCGGCATCGTGCGCGAAGGCGCGCGGCTGGGCGCCGACGCCGCCTGAGCCTGCCGCGGCAGGAAACCCGACGCGCGTGGCGCGCCGGGCTGTCGCGCCTCAGGCGCCGAGATAGGCGCGCGCCAGCGTCCCATCCGCGGCGATCTCGCGCGCCGTGCCGTGCGCCGCCACGCGGCCGGATTCCAGCACGTAGGCGCGGTCCGCCAGCGACAGGGCCAGCGCCGCCATCTGGTCCACCAGCAGTATCGTCATCGATTCGGCCCGCAACCTGTCCAGCGCTTCGAACAATTCGTCGATGATCTTGGGCGCCAGGCCCAATGACGGTTCGTCCAGCAGCAGGATCACCGGCTTGGACATCAGCCCACGCGCGATCGCCAGCATCTGCTGCTCGCCGCCGGACAGCAGGCCGGCGCGCTGGTGCTGCCGCTCGCGCAGGCGGGGAAAGCGCGTCAGCATCTCCTGCACCCGGGCTTCGCGATCCGCCGGATGCAGGAAGGCGCCCAGCCGGATGTTGTCGAGCACGCTCAGGTCGGGGAACACCTGCCGCCCCTCGGGCACCAGGACCAGCCCTCGCGCCACGATGCGGTCCGCGCTCAACCCCTGCAATTCCTGTCCTTGCAGGTGCATGCCGCCCTGAGCGGGTCGATGCAGTCCGGCCAGGGTGCGCATCAGCGTCGACTTGCCGGCGCCGTTGGCGCCCAGCAGCGCCACCATTTCGCCCTCGCGGACCTGCAGGTCGATGCCATGCAGCACCGGGTTGGCGCCGTAGCCCGTGGTCAGGCTGCCCACGCCCAGCACTTCCGGCGCGACGCGGGAAGCGGCCGGACGCGCGCGCGCCGCGGGGGCGTGTCGCGCCGCGTCGTCGCCCAGATAGGCCTGCCGCACGGCCGCGGACTGCTGGATCTCGCCGGTGGATCCCTGCGCCAATTCGCGCCCCGCGTCGATGGCGACAACGTGGTCGGACACGCCCATCACCAAGGCCATGTCGTGCTCGACCAGCAGCACCCCGGCACCGGCGTCGGCAATGCGCCGCAGCAGGGCCGCCAGCCGGGTCTTGTCCTCGCGTGACAGACCCGCCGCAGGCTCGTCCATCAACAGGATGTCGGCGTCGGTGGCCAGCGCGCGGGCGATCTCCACCAGCCTGCGGTCCACGTGCGCCAGGTCGGCGGCCGGCGCATCGAGCGCGCCCTGATAGCCGCAGAAGGCCAACAGGGCGCGGGCGCGCTCGCGTGCATCGGACGACAGATAGCGGCGCGCGGCCAGCAGGCCCCCCAGCCGGCCGCGCAACAGGCCCAGCGCCACGTTATCCTCGACGCTCAGGGTGTCGAACAGTTGCGAGGTCTGGTAGGTGCGCGCGATGCCTTCGCGGGCCACGCGGTAGGCGGGCAGGCCGGCCAGCGGGGTCGCGCCCAGCGCGACGCTGCCGCGGGTCGGCTGGTAATAGCCGCTGAGCATGTTGATGACGGTGGACTTGC
>NZ_CYTY01000004.1:0-95447 GCF_001298995.1 Achromobacter sp. 2789STDY5608615 | reverse complement strand
CAACAGGCGATATTCCTCCAGGCTCGACAGCAGTTCGGGCAGCAGTCCGACCACCACCGCGCCCAGCAACGGGCCCGCCAGCGAGCCGGCGCCGCCGATGGTGACGGCCAGCACGAACAGGATCGATTGCATGAAGTTGAAGTTGTGCGGCGTGATCATGCCGGCCTGCGGCGCATACAGGCCGCCCGCCAGGCCCACCACCGCCGCCGACACCATGAAGGCCACGGCCTTCACCAGCAAGGGGTTGATGCCGATGGATTCGCTGGCCGTCTCGCTGTCCTTGACCGCGCGCATCGCCGCTCCCCAGCTGCCGCGCGCAAGCAGGGCATAGCCGGCCAGCGCGGCGAACACGGCCACGATCGCGAGCATCGCCACGCCGCGGTCGCCGCCCAGCCCGCCGAGCGCGGGCTGGGCAATGCCCATCAACCCGTTCTGGCCGCCGGTGAGCTCGCCACCCTCGACCAGGGCATGTTCCACGATGAAGCCGAAGGCGATCGTGATCATCGCCAGGTAGGGCCCCTGGACCCGCAGCGCCGGCAGCGCCAGCAGCAGCCCGAATGCGCCCGCCACCAGCGCGGCCGCGGGCCACGCCAGCCAGAAACTCCAGCCCGCCTGGCCGGTCAGGATCGCCACCGTATAGGCGCCGATGGCGTAGAACGCGGCATGGCCGAACGACATCTGGCCGGTCAGGCCCAGCAGCACGTTCAGGCCGATGCCGGCCAGCGCCAGCAGGGCCACGTTGCCGATTACGAAAACATAGTAGCCATTGACATAGGCCGCCAACGCCAGGCTGGCGATGGCCAGCAGGACATAGACAGCCAGCATCGGCCGCAACAGCGCAGATTGCCTGGCCATCAGACTTTCCTCACGGCCGCGCGGCCGAACAATCCGTTGGGCCGCATGGCCAGAATGGCGATGACCAGCGCGAAGCTGATGATCTGGGTGTAGCCGGAACCCAGCGCGACGGTGATCAGCCCTTCGGCCACGCCAAACAGCAGGCCGGCGAGCATGACGCCCCAGGCGCTGGTAATGCCGCCGAGGATGGCGACCACGAAAGCCTTCAGGCCGAACAGCGTCCCCATGTCGGCCTGGACGTTGAACAGCGGCGCGACCAGCGCGCCCGCCACGCCCGCGAACAGGGTCGAGACGGCAAAGGCCGCCATGATGGCGCGCCGCACCGGAATGCCCATCAGCCGCGCGGCGTTCGGGTTCTGCACCACGGCCAGCAGCGCCACGCCCCAGCGTGTGCGGCGCGACAGCGCATGCAGGGCGGCGGCCAATGCCAGTCCCACCAGGGGAATCAGCAATTGCAGCGGATAGACCCCCAGGCCCAGTCCGCCGATTTCCAGCGGCGCTTGCGCCAGCGGGGATGGCAAGCTGCGGGGCTCCTTGCCGAAGGTGAACATCACCAGGTTGTCCAGCACGATGCCAAGGGCCACCGTCGACATCAGCCAGGCGTTCGAGCCGCGGCTGGCGAATGGCCGCACCGCCAGCCGCTCGACCACCAGGCCATACAACGCGCACAAGGCCAGCGCGAGCGGCAGGGCGGCCAGCAGCGGCCAGCCCAGCGTCTGCGCGAAGGTATAGGTCAGCACCGCGCCCAGCATCATGGAGCTGCCCTGGGCGAAATTGACCGTGCCGGACACGGCGTAGGTCAGGTAGAAGCCCAGGGCCATCAGCCCATACATGCTACCCAGCCCCAGGCCGCTGACGATGGCGGACATCCACAGCATGCGTGTCTCCCCGGCGCTTATTGCGCGCCCTTGACGGGCAGGATGCGGTTGTCGACGAAGTGCGTCCACACGTAGTCGTCTTCGCGCAAGGCGTCGTGCGAGGCCGGCGTGAAAGGCTGCTCGTAGGTCTTGATCAGGCCGTCGTACTTGCCGATCTTGTAGAAGCCCTGGCGCACGGCATCGCCGTCGGTGGAGCCGGCCTGCGTGATCGCCAGCGCCGCCAGTTGCATGCCGTCATAGGCATTGGCGACGCCCACCGCCGGGGTGATGTCCTGCGGGCCCTTGATGTCCGAATATTTGGCCTTGAGCGCCTGCATCACTTTCTCGCCCACCGGCCCCTGCTTGCCGAAGAAACTGTAGGTCTGCACGAAGTGCACGTTCTTGGCGTTGGGGCCGGCCAGTTCGGTGAAGCGGCCGCCGGCCGGGCCCCAGTGCGACACCACCGGCACCTTCCAGCCCATGCGGTCCAGCGACTTCACCACCTGCGCCGACGGCCCGACGTTGCCCACCAGGAACAGTGTGTCGGCGCCCGCCGCCTTCAGGCGGCTCAGCTGCGGCGTGATGTCGAGGTCGGCAGGCTGGAATTTCTCGACGCCCGCCGGCGTGATCTTGGCGGCGGCCAACGCGGCATCCAATCCCTTTTCGTTCGATTCGCCCCAGGGGTTGTTCACCAGGATCATGCCCGGCTTGGCGCTCTGGAAGGTCTTGCGGGCGTACTGCACCATGGCGCTGTCGACGATCTCGTCCATGGCCGAGACGCGGAACACGAAGTTGGGGTTGCCCTTGTTGTGCGTGATCGCGGTGCCGGCGGCCCAGGGTCCCATGAAGGGCACTTTTTCCTGGTTGACGATGGGCACGATGGCCATCGACACCGGCGTGTCCAGGCCGCCGAACAGCACGGCGACCTTTTCCTTGTAGATCAGCTCACGCGCCGCGGCCATGCCCTTGGCCGGGTTGCCTTCGTCGTCGCGCCGCACCAGCACGACCTGGCGTCCGTCCAGCAGGCCGCCCCTGGCGTTGATCTCGTCGATGGCGATGGTCATGCCGCGCGTCAAGGCCTCGCCGGCGCGCGCCGATTCCCCCGACAGGGCGGTGATCAGGCCGATCTTGATCGGATCGGCGGCCAGCGCGGGTTGCGCGGCCAGGCCCGCCGCGAACAAGGCGGCGGCGGTGGCGCGGAGCATGAAGGAACGGCGGGTGGGACGCATCGGGGCACTCCTGGAAAAGTGGAATGGATCTTGCATGGGAGAGGTGCTGCTGCCGTTCCCGATGCAAGATCCATGCCACCCGACCCACGGGGGCATGCGCCAGGGGGAAGCCGGTGGTTTGTCGACGTTGGATCCTGTTTTTGTTTTCAAAAATCCAGGGTTTTGTTCACAATCATGCATCAGGATTTGCACCAAAATGAATCCATCCCTGCTTCAAGGCACTAATGCGGGGCTTGCCGCGCCCTGGACGCCCGCGCCGCTGGCCGGCCACGACCGCTTCGCCTACCAGCCCATCACGGAGCGCGCGGACTACGCCTGGCCGAACGGCGCGCGGCTAGCCGTCTACCTGGGGTTCAACATCGAGCATTTCGCTTTTGGCGAGGGGCTGGGCGCCGAGCTGGGCCCGGCCTCGCCGCACCCGGACGTGCTCAATTACGCCTGGCGCGAGTACGGCAACCGGGTCGGCGCGTGGCGCTGCCTGGAACTGTTCGACGCGTTGGGGCTGCCCGCGGGGGCGCTGATCAACACCGCGCTGTATGACCATTGCCCCGAGCTGGTGGATGCCTGCCTGGCGCGTGGCGATGAGCTGATCGGCCACGGTTACAGCAACGCGCATCGGCAGGGAGGGCTGGGCGAGGCCGAGGAAAGGGCGCTGCTGGAACATTGCCGCGACCGCATCGGCCGCCACGCCGGCAGCGCCCCGGCCGGCTGGCTGTCGCCCTGGATCTCGGAGAGCCGCGCCACCCCGGACCTGCTGGCCGAGACCGGCTATCGCTACACCTTGAGCTGGTGCCACGACGACCAGCCCACGCGCATGCGCACGCGCGCCGGCGACCTGTGGGCGATTCCCTACCCGCAGGAGCTGAACGACATTCCCATGATCATGGGCCGCAAGATGGACGCACGCGACTTTGCCGATATGATTCTCGACCAGTTCGAGGAAATGCGGCTCCAGGCGCAGCGCCAGCCTCTGGTGATGGGCATCGCGCTGCATCCTTACATCGTTGGGCAGCCCTATCGCCTGCGGCACCTGCGCCGGGCGCTGGCCCCGCTGGCGGCCGCGCGCGACCGGGGCGAGATCTGGTTTGCCACGCCCGGCCAGATCTGCCGGCACGTCGATGGCCTGTCGCCGGCGCCCGGACTGCCTTCCCGTTGATCGACCCCTTGCCTTCGTTGCCACCGAGTCCGCCATGCCTACCCGCGATCCCGCCAAATCCCGTCCCAAGGCGACGCCTGCGCGCCGCGCCGCCGCCGCCGTGTCCGAACACCTGGAGGACGCGGCCCCCGATGCCGACATGGAGCGCCGCATCTGCGAGGCGGTCTATGAAAGCGTCATGAGCCAGCGGCTGACGCCCGGCACCAAGCTGCCCGAGGCGGCGCTGTGTGACATCTTCGGCGTGTCGCGCTCCGTCGCGCGCAAGGCGCTGCAGCGCCTGGCGCACGAGCACGTGGTCGACCTGCACCACAATCGCGGCGCGGTGGTGGCCGAGCCCACGGCCGAGGACACGCGCCAGATCTTCGAGGCGCGGCGCGCGCTGGAAGCGGCCCTCGTGCCGCTGGCGGCCGCGCGCGCCACCAAGGCCGACTACGCCTCGCTGCGCAAGCAGTTGCGCGATGAGCACGCCTTGCTGCACCGCGCCGGCCAGCCCGCCTGGGCGCGGCAGGCCAGCGCCTTTCATGTGCGCCTGGGCGAGTTGTCCGGCAACGGGATCCTGCACGGCTATCTGGCCGAACTGGTGTCGCGCTGCTCGCTGATCGTGGCTTTGTATGAACCGCCCGGCAACGCGGCCTGCGAGCATGGCGAACACGTGCAGATCGTCGATCTGATGGAACGGGGGCAGGTGGCCGAGGCGGTCAAGATCAACGACAACCATCTCGCGGACCTGGAGCGGCGCATCAGCCTGGAGCGCCCGCAGCCCGCACAAACCCTGGCCCAGATGCTGGGAATGACCTGACATGGACATCGACTTCGATTCAATCACCGAATACCAGCGCTACAAGCTGATGGCCAGCCTGATCGTGCCGCGGCCGATCGCGCTGATCACCACCCTGTCCGAGACCGGCGTGGTCAACGCCGCGCCCTTCAGCATGTTCAACATGCTGGGCGAGGATCCGCCCATCGTCATGGTCAGCATCAACCGGCTCGAGGACGGCAACCTGAAAGACACCGCGCGCAACATCGCCCGGGACCGCGAGTTCGTGGTGCACCTGACCGACGAGGCCATGGCCGAGAAAATGCACCGCTGCGGCGACCGCCTGCCGGCGGACGTCAGCGAGCTGGCGCATGCCGGCCTGGACGCCGCGCCCAGCCAGCGGGTGGCGCCGCCGCGCATCGCGCAGGCGCCGGTGGCGTTCGAATGCACCTTGTTCGAGACCCTGGAAACCGCCAGCCGCCAGATCTTCATCGGCCAGGTGCGCTGGCTGCATGCGCGCGACGGCCTGATCGACACGGACACCTGGCGCGTGCGGCTGCAGGAGTATTTTCCGGTGGGCCGCTTTGGCGCCAGCTTCTACGTCACCACGCGCGACCGCTACGCCATCGGCGACATGCCGGCCAGCACCGCCATCGACGAGATCTGAGCGCTCGCGCAGTGCGCGTCACCACACCGCGGCCTGCGAGCCCGGCGCGCGCAGGTGGCGGGCGAAGCGCTGCGCCAGGAAATCGACGAAGGCCAGCGTCTTGGCCGGCAGGTTCAGGCGCTCCGGGTACAGCACGTGGATGTCGGCCGGCGGCGTCGACCATTCCGTCAGGATCTGCCGCAGGCGGCCGGCCCGCAGGTGGTCGGCGGTCTCCCATTCCGACCGCATGACGATGCCGTGGCCGTCAAGGGCCCATTCCAGCGCGCTCTGGCCGTCGTTGGAACTGACCGGGCCGCGCACCTTCACGGTCTCGGCGCGCTGGCCGGACTCGAGCCGCCAGGTGCCATAGGCGACATCGTTCTCGCGCACCACGATGCAGCGGTGGCGCTGCAGCTCGCCCGGCGCGCGCGGCTCGCCGAAGGTCTCCAGGTAGCGCGGCGAGGCGCACAGCAGGCGCCGGTTGGAGGCGATCTTGCGGGCCGTCAGGCGCGCGTCGGGCAGGTCGCCGAAACGCACCGCCACGTCGAAACCTTCCTCGATCAGGTTCAGGGGCCGGTCGGTCAGGCGCAACTGCACCTCGACTTCGGGGTACTGCCGGGCGAAATCCGAAACGGCCGGGGCCACGTAGGCGCGGCCGAAACCGAAGGTGGCGTTCAGGCGCAGCAGCCCCTGCGGCTGCGCCCGGCTGCTGGAGACCGAGCGCTCCAGCGCCTGCAGGTCCGCCAGGATGCGGCCGCCTTCCGCCAGATACAGCTCGCCTTCCTGCGTGACGCTGACGCGGCGCGTGCTGCGATTGAGCAGGCGCACGCCCAGGCGTTGTTCCAGCTTGGCCAGCCGCGTGCTGACCGCCGGCGGCGTCAGCCCCAGCTCGCGCGCGGCCGCGGACAGGTTGCCGTGCTTGACCAGCAGCGAGAAGAAGGCCAGGTCGGAGAGCGCATCCATGGCGTTATTTATAAATCAGATTTAATAAAGATTTAGGTATTTAGCTAATTATAAGAATGAATTGGACTTATACACTGGGTTGACCGACATCTAGAGCCGCCCGACGCGGCCGTCCACGAGGAGACCCGACCCATGAAGATTCCCCACCTGTTGCGCAGCCTGGGCGTGCTTGCCGTCGCTTCCTGTTGGATGGCGCCGGCCGCCGCGGCCGACGCCTTTCCCCAGCGGCCCGTCGCCCTGATGGTGCCGTTCGCGCCCGGCGGCAGCGTCGACATCGCCGCCCGCCTGATCTCCGACGCCTGGGGCAAGGCCCTGGGCCAGAGCGTGATCGTCGAGAACCGCGCCGGCGCCTCCGGCAACATCGGCATGGCCGCGGTGGCCCGCGCCGAGCCGAACGGCTACACGCTGGCCATCAACACCATGTCGCTGGCGATCAATCCGGCCTTGTTCCGCACCATGCCTTTCGACACGGCGCGCGACCTGCGCTCGGTCGGCACCGTCGGCACGTCGCAGCACGTGCTGACCGTGGCGCCGTCGCTGCCGGTGAACAACGTCAAGGAACTGCTCGACTACATCCGCGCGCGCCCCGCCAATGAACTGAGCTTCGGCTCGGCCGGCACCGGCAGCACCTTCCACATGGCCGCCGAGCTGTTCAAGTCGGTGTCCGGCACGCAGATGCTGCACGTGCCCTACAAGGGCGGCGGCCCGGCCATGGTGGACACCATCAGCGGCCAGGTGCAGATGAGCTTTCCGGTGTTGTCGGCGGCCAAGCCGCAGGTCGATGGCAAGAAGCTCAAGGCGTTGGGCGTGACCGGCACCGCGCGGTCGCCGCTGCTGCCGGACGTGCCCACCATCGCCGAGTCCGGCCTGCCCGGCTACGCCTTCACCACCTGGTTCGTGATCAGCGCGCCCGCCGGCACGCCGCAGGCGGTGGTGGACACGCTCAACGCCAGGTTGGCGCAGGCGCTGCAATCGCCCGAGCTGTCCGAACGCATGCGCCGCGAGGGCTTCGATCCGTTGGTTTCCACGCCCGCCGAGACCGATGCCATGGTCAAGGGCGAGATGACGCGCTGGGCCGGCATCGTCAAGGACGCCGGCATCGAGGCCAACTGAGCGCCGCCGCAGGTTTCATCGCGTCCCCGCGCGGGCGCGTCTTTTTGCAAGGAAGCACCGACATGCCCGGCATGACGCTATACGACAAACTGGTGGCCAGCCATGAGGTGGCCCGCATCGACGACGAGCACATCCTGCTGTACGTCGATCTGCACATCATGAACGAGTACACCAGTCCGCAGGCCTTCAGCGGCCTGGCCGCCCGTGGCCGCGACGTCCTGCGGCCCGGGCAGCAGATGGCGGTGGTGGACCACATCATCCCCACCCACCCTGTGCCGGCCGCGTTGCGCGTGATTCCGGATGACGCTTCCTCGCGCCAGGCCCGCAACCTCAAGCGCAATTGCGACGAACAGCGCATCGCGCTGTTCGACACCACCGACCCGCTGCAGGGCATCGAGCACGTGATCGCGCCCGAGCACGGCATGATCCTGCCGGGCATGGTGGTGCTGTGCGGCGACAGCCACACCACCACCTACGGCGCGCTGGGGGCGCTGGGCTTCGGCATCGGCACCTCGGAAGTCGAACACATCCTGGCGACGCAGACGCTGGTCTACCGGGTCGCGCGCAACATGCGCATCCGCGTCGATGGCCGCCTGGGCGTGGGCGTCTCGGCCAAGGATCTGGTGATCTACGTGGTGCACCGCATCGGCGCGCAGGGCGCGCGCGGCCACGCCGTGGAGTTCTGCGGCAGCGCCATCGACGGCCTCTCGGCGGAGGCGCGCATGACCCTGTGCAACATGACCGTGGAGGCCGGCGCGCGCGCCGCGCTGATCGCGCCGGACGCCACCACCGACGCCTATGTCGCGGCCCGCGCGCGGCACCTGGATGCCGCCGAGCTGGCGCAGGCGCGGGCCTACTGGGCCACGCTGCGCACGGATGCCGACGCCGTGTTCGACGCCGAG
Organism: Achromobacter sp. 2789STDY5608615; assembly: GCF_001298995.1. Lineage (NCBI taxonomy): Bacteria > Pseudomonadati > Pseudomonadota > Betaproteobacteria > Burkholderiales > Alcaligenaceae > Achromobacter > Achromobacter sp. 2789STDY5608615. The sequence goes on along the minus strand of NZ_CYTY01000004.1, from coordinate 86,969 downwards.
CATGTCTTCGACGCGGCGCGGATCGCGCCCTTCGTGACCTGGGGCACCAGCCCCGACCAGGCCATGCCGATCACCGGCACGGTCCCCGATCCCCAGGCCGAGCCGGACGCGCTGGCGCGCCTGGCGCTGGAAAAGGCCGTGGACTACATCGGCCTGCGACCCGGCGCGCCGATCGCCGGCGTGCCGATCGAGCGGGTCTTCATCGGCTCGTGCACAAACGGCCGCATCGAGGACCTGCGCGTGGTGGCCGATATCGTGCGCGGCCGCAGGGTGGCGGATGGCGTGCGCGCCATGGTGGTGCCGGGCTCGGGCGCGGTGCGCGCCCAGGCCGAGGCCGAGGGCATCGCCGCCACGCTGGTCGACGCCGGCTTCGAATGGCGCCAGCCGGGCTGTTCGATGTGCCTGGCCATGAACGACGATGTGCTGCGGCCGGGCGAGCGCTGCGCATCCACCACCAACCGCAACTTCGAGGGCCGCCAGGGCCGCGCCGGACGCACCCATCTGATGAGTCCGGCCATGGCCGCCGCCGCCGCGCTGGCCGGCCGCATCGTCGACGTGCGCGACCTGGAGAACCTGCAATGAACCAGATCATCAGCGGCGTCGCCGCGCCCCTGCCGTACTCCAATCTGGACACCGACCAGATCATGCCCAAGCAGTTCCTGCGCATCATCGACAAGGCCGGGCTGGACCGCGGCCTGCTCTATGACCTGCGCTTCGACGCCGACGGCGCGCCGCGGCCGGACTGCGTGCTGAACCAGCCCGCCTACGCCGGCGCCTCCGTGCTGGTGGCGGGGCCCAATTTCGGCTGCGGCTCCAGCCGCGAACACGCGGTCTGGGGCCTGATGCAGTACGGTATCCGCGCGGTCGTGGCGGCCAGCTTCGGCGAGATTTTCTATTTCAACGCCCTCAACAACGGCCTGCTGCTGGTGAGCCTGCCGCCGGCCGAGGTCGATGCGTTGCTGGCGCGGGTGTCCGATCCCGCCGGCAACCGCGTCGAGATCGACGCGCTGGCGGGCACGGTGCGGGCCGCGGACGGCTGGATCGGGCATTTCGACCTGCCGGCGCGGCACCGCCGCATGTTCTCGCAGGGGCAGGACATGGTGGGCGCCTCGTTACAGCAGTTGCCGGATGTGGAACACTTCGAGGCTGGCCACTGGGCCCGGCATCCCTGGATGAAAGACGTGGCGCGCCGCGTGCGCGACCGGCTCGGCCAATGAACGCCACAGACTGAGAGGCACAGACCGCAATGACCGCTTTCTTCGATCTTCCCGTGCGCCGCCACGAGGTCAATGGCATCCACATCGCCGCCCGCATCGACGGCCAGGGACCACCGCTGCTGCTGCTGCATGGCCATCCGCAGACCCACGCCATCTGGCACCGGGTGTGGCCCGAACTGACGCGCCGCCACACCTGTGTCGCGGCCGACCTGCGCGGCTACGGCGACAGCGACAAGCCCGCCGCGTCGCCCGACCACGCGGCCCATTCCAAGCGCGCCATGGCCGCCGACATGGTGGCGCTGATGCGCGCCCTGGGGCATGAACGCTTCGACGTGCTGGCCCACGACCGCGGCGCCCGCGTCGCGCACCGCCTGGCGCTGGACCATGCCGACGCCGTCGGACGCATGATGCTGCTGGATATCGCGCCGACGCTGGACATGTACGAGAACACCACCCGCGCCTTCGCCCAGGCCTATTACCACTGGTTCTGGCTGATCCAGCCGGCGCCCATGCCCGAGACCATGATCGAGCGCGACCCGGTGTTCTACCTGCGGTCGGTCATGGGCGGCCGCCCCGGCGGCCTGGCGCATTTTTCCGACGAAGCGATGGCCGAGTACGAGCGCACCGCGCGCCTGCCTGGCTGGGCCACCGGCATCTGCGAGGACTACCGCGCCTCGGCCACGCTCGACCTGGAGCACGACCGCCAGGGACGCGCGGCGGGCGAGCGCCTGCGCCTGCCGTTGCGCGTCCTGTGGGGCGAACGCGGCGCGGTGGGGCGCAATTTCGACGTGCTGGGCCTGTGGCGCGCGGTGGCGGACGACGTCTCCGGCGGATCGCTGCCTGGCGCCCACTACCTGGCCGAGGAAACGCCAGACGCCTTGTTGCGCGAGGTGTCCGATTTTTTTGGCTGGGACCGCGGCTAGCCGGCTGTCAATCAAGCCACGGCAGGGGGTAGGGACATCCAAAAAGGGACGCAACCCTGGTGGTAACCTTCGGCCATGAATGCTTCCTTTGCCGATCTGACCGAATTGCCTGAGCCCGAGGACGCGCAACGCGCGTTCCGGACCTCGGATTCCCCCTGCGTTGCCGTTTGTTCCACGCTGTTCGACGACATCTGCAGGGGCTGCGGCCGCACCGCCATGGAAGTGGCCAACTGGGTCTTCATGACCGAAGAGGAAAAGCGCGAGGTCTGGGTCCGCATCAAGGCCCAGGGGTATCCGCGCCGCAACAACTAGCGGCGGCGGCCGGCCGCGGGGGGCGCGGTCTTGAGCATGTCACATGCCGCGGGCTAAATCGCGCTATTGCCCACTTCCGGCCCCATCATGCGCATCGTCCTGGTTACGGATGCCTGGCATCCGCAAGTCAACGGCGTCGTCCGCACCTGGACGACCATGCAGCAGATCCTCACCGAATGGGGCCACGAACTGATCGTGGTGAATCCCCAGGGCAGCCGCACCGTGCCGGCCCCGTCCGAGCCGGACCTGCGCCTGTGCCTGCAGCCCGGGCGGCAACTGCGCCGCATCCTCGGCGACATCGTCCCCGACGCCCTGCACATCGCCACCGAAGGCCCGCTGGGCCTGGCGGCGCGGCGCATGGCGCTGTCGCGCGGCTGGCGCTTCACCACTTCGTTCCACACCATGTTCCCCGACTACCTGCAGGCGCGCATGGGCATTCCCGCCGCGCTGCCGTGGCGCTTCCTGCGCTGGTTCCGCCGGCCGTCGCAATGCGTGCTGGTGCCGACGCCGACGGTGCGCGACATCCTGGTGCGGCGCGAGTTCGCCAACCTGCGCGTCTGGTCGCGCGGGGTCGATCCGCGCAAGTTCCAGCCGACCCCCGGCCAGGCGTTCCAGGACCTGCCGCGGCCGGTCTTCCTGTCGGTCGGCCGCGTGGCGCGCGAGAAGAATCTGGACGCGTTCCTGTCGCTGGACCTGCCCGGCAGCAAGGTGGTGGTCGGCGCCGGTCCCGACGAGGCGCGGCTGAAGAAGCGCTTTCCCGAGGCCGTGTTCCTCGGCATGCAGAACGATGACGCCTTGCCGGCCTTTTACAGCGCGGCCGATGTGTTCGTCTTTCCCAGCCTGACGGATACTTTTGGTCTGGTAATGCTGGAGGCCATGGCCTGCGGCACGCCGGTGGCCGCGTTCCGCAGCGAGGCGCCGCTGGCGGTGGTGGCGCAAGGTGTCACCGGTTTCCTCGACGAGGACCTGGCGCATGCCTGCCGCGCCGCGCTGACGCTGGACCGGCACGCGGTGCGCGAGCATGCGCTGACGCGCAGCTGGGATTCGGTGGCCTCGGACCTGCTGGCGTCGCTGGTGCCGCTGACGCCGGGCGCGGAACTGGCCAAACCGCTGATCCAGGCGGGCTGAGCCGCGTTCAGGGACGGGGCGGCCTGCCGCCGCTCCCGCCCGCCGGGCATTCCCCCAGGCAGGCCAAACCGGTACAATGCTCGGCAATCCTGAGGAGCGCTGCGACGACCCTGCGGTTCCCGTCATGGACCATGCCCTGGCCCATGACCCGCGGAACCCGGTTCGCCAGGCTCAGGAATCCTTGTTCAAACGTCGCGCCATGCGCGGCGTTACAGCAACGGCGCTCACCTTTGTCGCGTATGGCGGAAAAGGCGAGCACTCGATTGTCGTGGTGGTTTCGCGTTGTCCGGCCGTATCGTGCGCCGTTCGTTTTTCACGTGGAGCCTACAACACCATGAACGCTGTAACCGATAAATCCTTCTCCGACTACCTCGTCGCCGACATGTCGCTGGCCGGCTGGGGCCGCCGCGAGCTGGCCATCGCCGAAACCGAAATGCCCGGCCTGATGGCCATCCGCGAAGAGTTCGCCGCCAAGCAGCCGCTCAAGGGCGCCCGCATCGCCGGCAGCCTGCACATGACCATCCAGACCGGCGTCCTGATCGAGACGCTGGTGGCCCTGGGCGCCGAAGTGCGCTGGGCCTCGTGCAACATCTTCTCCACCCAGGACCACGCCGCCGCCGCCATCGCCGCGTCGGGCACGCCGGTCTTCGCCGTCAAGGGCGAAACGCTGGAAGAGTACTGGCAGTACACCCACAAGATCTTCGAATGGCCCAATGGCCAGAACGCCAACATGATCCTCGACGATGGCGGCGACGCCACGTTGATGCTGCACCTGGGCACCAAGGCCGAGAAGGACATCTCGGTGCTGGCCAACCCCGGCAGCGAAGAAGAGCGCGTGCTGTACGCCGCCATCAAGAAAACGCTGGAGCGTGATCCGAAGTGGTACTCGACCCGCCTCGCCCTGATCAAAGGCGTGACCGAGGAAACCACCACCGGCGTGCACCGTCTGTACCAGATGTCGCAGAAGGGCGAGCTGGCCTTCGCCGCCATCAACGTCAACGACTCGGTCACCAAGTCCAAGTTCGACAACCTGTACGGCTGCCGCGAATCGCTGGTCGACGGCATCAAGCGCGCCACTGACGTGATGGTCGCCGGCAAGATCGCCGTGGTCGCCGGCTACGGCGACGTGGGCAAGGGTTGCGCCCAGGCGCTGGTCGCCCTGCGCGCCCAGGTGTGGGTCACCGAAATCGACCCGATCTGCGCCCTGCAGGCCGCCATGGAAGGCTTCAAGGTCGTGACCATGGAAGAAGCCGCCGCCCACGGCGACATCTTCGTCACCGCCACCGGCAACTTCCACGTCATCACGCGTGACCACATGAACGCCATGAAGGACCAGGCGATCGTCTGCAACATCGGCCACTTCGACAACGAAATCGACGTCGCCGGCCTGGCCGACTGCAAGTGGGAAGAGATCAAGCCGCAAGTCGACCACGTCATCTTCCCGGACGGCAAGCGCATCATCCTGCTGGCCCAGGGCCGCCTGGTGAACCTGGGTTGCGCCACCGGCCACCCGTCGTTCGTGATGTCGTCGTCGTTCGCCAACCAGACCATCGCCCAGATCGAGCTGTTCACGCGCAACGAAGCCTACAAGTCGGGCGAAGTCTATGTGCTGCCCAAGCACCTGGACGAGAAGGTCGCGCGCCTGCACCTGAAGAAGCTGGGCGTGAACCTGACCACGCTGCGCAAGGATCAGGCCGACTACATCAGCGTGCCGGTCGAAGGTCCTTACAAGCCGAATCACTACCGCTACTGATGCTTGTAGCAAAATAGGGAAGTACCGCGCCATGTCGGCGCGGGCTTTCCGGTCCGCGGGGGTTCCCCGTTTCGCCTGGCGATGACGGGGCCGCGGAGCGTCAATACTGGAGGTCGAACATGGCATTGATACTCGTCTGGATCCTGAACGCGGTGGCCCTGCTGGTGGTGGCCTACCTGCTGCCCGGCATCACCGTGGCCAGCTTCGGGTCGGCGCTCATCGCCGCGCTGGTGCTGGGTCTGGTCAACATGCTGGTCAAGCCGGTGCTGGTGTTGCTGACGTTGCCCATCACGATCGTCACGCTGGGTCTCTTCCTCATCGTCATCAACGCCTTGTTGTTCTGGTTCGTCGGCTCCGTGCTGAAGGGCTTCCAGGTCAACGGGTTCTGGTGGGCCGTGGGCGGTGCGATCCTGTACAGCATCATTTCGGGCCTGCTGACCAAACTGATCCCCTGAATTCCCACCCCCGAGCGCTACGCGCTCCCCCTCAAGGGGGCGTGCCAGCGGACCGGCAAAGCCGGCTCCGCGACACCCCGAGGGGGGGCGGCGCCTGTTTCATGCGATGCGCGTGGCGCTATGGATAACTGATTCGATATGTCCGACTCGACTTCCCCTGCATTCAGCCTGGAATTCTTCCCGCCGCGCGACCTCGCCGGCCAGGAACGGCTGGTCCGCGCGGCCAAGCAGATGCTGGCGATCCAGCCCAAGTACGTCAGCGTGACCTTCGGCGCGGGCGGTTCCACCCGCGCCGGCACGGCCGATGCCGTGCGCACGCTGCGCAACCTGGGCTGCGATGCGGCGCCGCACCTGTCGTGCGTCGGCGCCTCGCGCCAGGACCTGCGCGAAATCCTGCAGGCCTACAAGAACGAAGGCGTGCGGCGTGTGGTCGCCCTGCGCGGCGACCTGCCTTCGGGCATGGGCGGCGACGCCGGCGAACTGCGCTACGCCAACGAACTGGTTTCCTTCATCCGCGAGGAAACCGGCGACTGGTTCCACATCGAAGTGGCGGCCTATCCCGAAATGCATCCCCAGGCGGCCAGCGTGTCGGCCGACATGGATCGCTTCGTGGCCAAGGTCAAAGCCGGCGCCGATGCCGCCATCACCCAGTACTTCTTCAACGCCGATGCCTACTTCGACTTCGTCGACCGGGCCCAGGCCAAGGGCGTGCGGGTGCCGATCGTGCCGGGCATCATGCCGATCACGAACCACTCCCAGCTGCTGCGCTTCTCGGAAATGTGCGGCGCCGAAGTGCCGCGCTGGATCCGCCTGCGCCTGGCGGAACTGGGCGACGACAAGGCCTCGATCCGCGCTTTCGGCGTGGACGTGATCACCGAGCTGTGCCAGAACCTGCTGGACAACGGCGCGCCGGGCCTGCATTTCTACACGCTCAACCACGCGGAAGCGCCGTTGGCGGTGTGGAAGGAACTGAGCCTGTAATGCTCGCGCCGCGCACCGCGCGGCAACGGCAAGGCCGGCATGCATGCCGGCCTTTTTTTTGATGTCGTCACGGTCGCCCTACGGGGCTGCCGTCAGGCGCGTCCTGCCGCCCCGGCCCATCGGCGAGATCGCGCCATCGCCCGTCGATGGCGCGAGCCCGGCGGGTCAGTCCGCGTACACCCCGGCCTTGCGGATGACCGGGCCCCACTTGTCCACTTCGGACTGCAGCCAGCTCTGCAGCCCCGCGGACGTCTGCTTGGATTCAGGCACGATCTCGGCGCCCAGTTCGGCCATTTTCTGCGTGAATGCCGGGTCTTTCAGCGCCGCGCGCAAGGCCTCGTTGAACTTGGCGATCACCTCGGGCGGCGTGCCCTTGGGGCCGTATACGCCGTGCCAGACCTTGACCTCGAAGCCTTTCAGGCCGTTCTCCTGCAGGGTCGGCGCATCCGGCAAGGTCTTGATGCGGTCCAGCGTGGTGACGCCATAGAGCTTCACACGTTGCGCCTTGATATGCGGAATGGTCTGGGTGGTCTGGTCGCACAGCACATCCACCTGGCCGCCCAGCAGCGCCGTCAGCGCCGGCGCGGTGCCGGCGTACGGAATGGTCGTGAATTGCGTGCCCAGCGCCTCCTGCAGCAGCATGCCGCACAGCTGCGACACCGCGCCCAGCCCGGCGTTGGCCAGGTTGATCTTGTTGCCGTTGGCGCGCGCGTACTTGATGAACTCGACCATGTCGCCCGGCGGCAGGTCCTTGCGGCCCAGCAGCGTCATCGGCACGTCGGCCACCTGGCCGACGTAGGCGAAGTCGGTCAACGGATTGAACGGCAGCTTGCGGTACAGCGCCGGCGCCGTCGCCATGCCATTGTGGTGGATCAGGAAGGTATAGCCGTCGGGCGCGGCGCGCGCCACGTGCGTGGCTGCCAGCGTGCCGCCCGCGCCGGGACGGTTCTCGACGACGATGCTCTGGCCCAGCGTCTTCGACATGGCGGCGCCCAGGCTGCGCGCCACCACGTCGGTGGGACCGCCCGCCGCGAACGGCACGACCAGCGAAATGGGGTGGTTGGGATAGCTGCTCTGGGCCGCGGCGGGACCGCCGGCCAGGCAGCCCAGGGCCAGCAACGGCCCGGCCAGGCGGCGCCAGGCGCGCGGGAAAATAGGGGTCATGTCTCGTCCTTATCGGTGTTATCGCAACCCGCAAGGCAAGGCATGGCGGGCTGGCGCCAGTGTGGCGCGCCAGCCGGAAGATGAGAATTTGCGGTTTTACAAGCCGGGCTTAGGGAAGGGGAAAGCCGGGTTTATACGGTGGGACGGGTCCTGCGCCCTGCAGTGTCATCGGTCGAGGCGGATCAGATCGCAGGCAGGAAGCGTCGCTTCGCGCATCCGCGCATCGAAGTACCGATGAAAGATCGCCCAGTCTTCATACTGGTCCGGGGCCGTTTCGTAGGCATGCAACCTGCCCATCAAGCCGCAGATCCAGTCGGCGCATTGCAGCGTCTGGAACAAATGGCTTTCACCCTGGATCGGAGGCTCGATCATGGCTCTGCATTTCTCGTTCTCGTCTTCGAACATGGCGTGGGTGCAGGCCTCCATATTGCGTTCACGCCAGAGATTGCCGGCCTGCTGTTCATCCAACATCACCAGGAACGTGGCGTTTCGCGCCCTGCAGAAGTGGTCTGCTATGCGTATCAGGCGGAGCAATTGGCGCTTGAACAGATCGGCGGCACGGTGGGCGTGTGCCTCGACCGATTTGCATTCCCCGGCGTAGACGACATAACCCCCCGACTTGCGTATCTGGCTCAGCAATCGCCCCGTCGACACCCGCAATTCTTTGTACCTGCTCACATTCTGGACCGTGTAGAGTTGCGCGCCCTTTTTTTCCCAGCGATGGGCTGGCTGATCCTGCCGGTCCAGTTCGAATCGCAGCAGGCGGCATTTGAGCCTGTAGAAATAGATGGCGAATTCGCGAACCGCGTCGGCCGGCAGCAGGAATCCACCGAAGCCGAACACGGGGCTTGTCTTGTACTGCGCATGGTCGCGGGAAAGAAAAGGGCCGACATGGCCGAATTCATCGAGATAAACAACGTAATGCACGTTCCGAGTCCTTTGGCAGGGTGTCAAAGGCGCTCGCAGAAAACACGAAAGCCCGCAGCAATTGCTTGCATGCGGGCTTCGGAAGGTGGGCATATGAAAATTCACATGCGTTGAAAGAAGTGTAAGCCGGCCCGAGAGCGCCCGCAAGCATCATGGCGGAAAACGTCGATTGCAGGCGGGCATTTTCAAGAATGCAGGACTGGTTCTCGCGCGTCTGGCACGCAGCCGCTATGTCCCCTAGTTCGGCTGATCCTTCCCCGGATCCTCCGCCAGCACCTGCGGCGCGGGATAGACCGCCTGCGGCACGTCCACGGGTTCGGCGCGCAGGGGCTGGTGGACGCGGCTGGCGGGGACCAGCGAGGCGGGGTCCTCGGGGCTGGCCCAGAGCGGGTCGGGGATCTCGGCGAAGACCTGGCGCAGGCGTTCGCCCCAGGTGCCGCGGATCATGCGGAAATACTCGTTGTGCTCGTCGATGCTGGCGAAGTGCGTGACGCGCAGCGCGTTGGTGTCGTACACCAGCAGATCCAGCGGCAGGCCGACCGAGATGTTCGAGCGCAGCGTCGAGTCCATCGAGATCAGCGCGCACTTGGCGGCCTCGTCCAGCGTGGTGTCCGGGCGCAGCACGCGATCCAGGATGGGCTTGCCGTACTTGGCCTCGCCGATCTGGAAGTACGGGCATTCGGAGCCGGCCTCGATGAAGTTGCCGGCCGAATACACCTGGAACAGGCGGCAGCGCTCGGCGCCGATCTGGCCGCCGAAGATCAGGCTGACGTTGAAGTCCACGCCCTGCTCGTGCAGGGCCGCGGCCTCGCGCTGGTAGACCGCGCGCACCGCGGCGCCGACTCGGCGGGTGGCCTCGAACATGTCGGGCGCGTTCCAGACGGTTTCGCCGCCTTCGTCGTGCTGGCGCGCCAGCGCGTTCAGCACGGCCTGGCTGACGGCCAGGTTGCCGGACGTCATCAGCACCATCATGCGCTCGCCCGGACGCTCGAAGACGGTCATCTTGCGGAATACGCTGATCTGGTCGACCCCGGCGTTGGTGCGGGAGTCGGACAGGAACACCAGGCCGGAATCGAGGCGGGCTGCTACGCAGTAGGTCATGATCGGAAAAATAGGAAAACCACGCCGCAATTGTATTGCGGCGCGGCCGGCCGGGGTTTTATTGCTGGGAGGCGGTCTGGACCTGCACGCTGATCTCCATGGATTCGTCGCCGCCGCCGCTGCGCACGCCGCGCACGGGCGAGGCCGAGTCGTAATCGCGTCCCACCGCCAGGCGGCAGTGGCAATCGGACGCGAATTGGCGATTGGTGACGTCCACGCTGGTCCATCCGACGCCCGGCAGCCAGACGTCGGCCCAGGCGTGGCTGGCGGCGTGTTCGGCGGTGGTGTACAGGTAGCCGCTGACGTAGCGGGCCGGCACGCCCAGGCCGCGCACGCAGGCCAGGAACAGGTGAGCATGGTCCTGGCAGACGCCATGGCCCAGCGCCAGCACCTGGCCGGCGGCGGTGGTGACGTCGGTGGTGCCCGGCTCGTAAGCCACCCGGTCGTAGATGGCGCTGGCCAGCGTCAGTACGTCCGCCGGCGCGTTCAGGCCGTCCGGCAGCACGTCGCGGGCGAAGGACAGGATGGTGTCGTCGGCCTGCGTCAGCGGCGTCTGTACGCAATAGGCGTGCACCGGCAGGCGGCTGTCCTCGCCGCCCAGCGCGCCCTGCGCGAGCGAGCCGACCAGCACCTGCCCGACCACGCGCAGTTCGATCTCGGTGTGCGGACGGTTCAGTGTCAGCGTGTGGGTGATGTTGCCGTAGGCGTCCACCTGCTGCTCCAGCGCGCCGGGCGCCTCGATGTGCCAGCGCAGCACGCGCTGGTGCTCGTCGTCGCGCGGGGTCAGCCGCAGGGTCTGGATGCTGTAGGTGACGGGCGCGGTGTAGCGGTAGTGCGTGACGTGCGTGATGATCTGTTTCATGCCTGTCTCCTTTGTCATGCCGACAGCGGCACCAGGAAGTCCTGGCTGATGCGGTTGCCCAGGTCGTTGATGCGGTCCAGGAAGTGTTCCAGGTACTGGTGCAGGCCGTTGTGCAGGATGTCCTCGACGCGGCCGAACTGCAGCTCGGCGCACAGCATGCCGGCGCGCCGCTCGGTCTCGGTCGAGCGCTGGTTCGAGACGCGCGCCAGGTCGTCGGCCACCGCGCGCATCGCCGCCAGCAGCGAACGCGGCATGTCCGGATGCAGGATCAGCAGCTCGGCCACGCGGTCGGGCGTGATCACGTCGCGATAGACCTTGCGGTAGATCTCCAGCCCGGACATCGAACTGAGCAGCGCCGACCAGCGGTAGAACTCGCTTTGCAGCGAGCCGGACGCGCCTTGCTCGCCGCGGCCTTCCTGCTGCTGTTGCGGCGTGCCGTCGCCATCGCGTTCGTGAAACTTCACGTCCAGCATGCGCGCGGTGTTGTCGGCGCGCTCCAGGTGCATGCCGATGCGCAGGAAGTACAGCGCTTCGTCTTCCAGCATGGTGCCGATGGTGACGCCGCGCGCCAGGTGCGAGCGGAACTTGACCCACTCGAAGAACTCGCCCGGGTTGCGTTCCAGCAGCCCGGTGTGCAGGTGCTTGAGCAGCTCCAGCCAGGTGGTGTTGTAGGTCTCCCAGACTTCGGTGGTGAGGCTGCCGCGCACGGCGCGGGCGTTCTCGCGGGCGGCGCGCATGCAGCTGTAGATGGACGAGGGGTTCTCGGCATCGCGCACCATGTACTGCAGCACATCCTGCGGCGACACCACGGCGTGCTTGGCGTGGTACAGCCGCTGCAGCTCGGAGATGCGCAGCACGGCGTTCCACGAGCCTTCGCGCGTCTGTGCGTCCTGTGGCAGCAGCGACATCTGCAGGTTCACGTCCAGCATGCGGGCGGTGTTCTCGGCGCGCTCGGTGTAGCGGCACATCCAGAACAGGTTGTCGGCGGTTCGGCTCAGCATCGTTATTCCTCCAGAACCCAGGTGTCCTTGGTGCCGCCGCCCTGGCTGCTGTTGACCACCAGCGAGCCCTCGGTCAGCGCCACGCGGCACAGGCCGCCCGGCACGGTGCGGATGTCCTTGCCGCACAGCACATAGGGGCGCAGGTCGACGTGGCGCGGCGCCACGCCCGACTCGACGTAGGTCGGCACCGTGGACAGCGCCAGCGTGGGTTGCGCGATGTAGTTGGCGGGGTTGGCGCGCACGCGGTCCTTGAACGCCTCGACCTCGGCGCGGGTGGCCGACGGGCCGACCAGCATGCCGTAGCCGCCGGCGCCGTGCACTTCCTTGACCACCAGGTCATGCATGTTGGCCAGCACGTGCGACAGCTCGTCCGGCCGCCCGCAGCGCCACGTGGGCACGTTCGACAGGATCGGCTCCTCGCCCAGGTAGAAGCGGATCATGTCCGGCACGTAGAGGTAGGTGGACTTGTCGTCGGCAATGCCGGTGCCGATGGCGTTGGCCAGCGTCACGCGGCCGGCGCGGTACACCGACAGCAAGCCCGGCACGCCCAGCGCCGAATCGGCGCGGAACGACAGCGGATCGAGGAAGTCGTCATCCAGCCGGCGGTAGATCACGTCGACCTTGCGCGGTCCCTGCGTGGTGCGCATGTACACCGTGTTCTGTTCGACGAACAGGTCCTGGCCCTCCACCAGCTCCACGCCCATCTGCTGCGCCAGGAAGGCATGCTCGAAGTAGGCCGAGTTGTACATGCCGGGCGTCAGCACCACCACGGTGGGATCGTCGCCGCCATGCGGCGCCACTTCGCGCAGGTTGTCCAGCAGCAGGTCGGGGTAGTGCGCCACCGGCTCGACCTTGATGCGGCTGAACGCGGCGGGCATCAGGCGCATCGACATCTTGCGGTTCTCCAGCATGTACGACACGCCGGACGGCACCCGCAGGTTGTCCTCCAGCACGTAGAACTCGCCGGCGCCGGCGCGCACGATGTCGACGCCGGCGATGTGGCAGTAGATGTCCTCGGCCACATCCACGTCCTGCATCTCGGGGCGGTATTGGGCGTTCAGGAACACCTGCTCGGCCGGCACCACGCCGGCGCGGACGATGTCATGGCCGTGGTAGATGTCGTGGATGAACATGTTCAGCGCCCGCACCCGCTGCTTCAGGCCGGCTTCCAGGCCGCGCCACTCGTCGGCGGGGATGATGCGCGGGATCATGTCGAACGGGATCAGGCGTTCGGTGCCGGCGGCGTCGCCGGCCACCGAAAAGGTGATGCCGACCCGCCGGAAACTCAGGTCGGCCTCCAGGCGGCGCGCCGCCATGGCTTCCGCCGATTGCTCCTGGTGCCAGCGCTCGAAGGCCTGGTAATGGGAGCGTATGCCGCCGGCGCTGTCGCGCATTTCGTCATAGGCGGCGGGACGGGATGGTCTGTCCTTCATGGCTCCTCCGTTGCAGATGCTGACGGCCGGCTTGGGCGCGGCCGTTGTCCGGTCCGTACAGGACCGGTCTGACTGAATAAGCAACCCGCATGCCAGCTTGGGCAGGGGCGCGCGGGGGCCGCCCTGGAGGTAAATATCCTCTCGTCGGCGGCGGATGGCTACCCTCCGGATGAACGGCGGGTTCGATGGCGCAAGCGGGACGGCAGGCCCCGCTTGGGGGTGAATGGCGGCAACGCCGGGGTGAAACGGGTCGGAATCCTGGCGGCGAGGGGTGACGACGGCAGGGCGGACGGGCCGCGCGGGCGACGCGGGGGTCGCCCGCGGGGGACGCCGCGCGAGGCGGCAATCGGCAATATCAGGGGCAGATCATAGGGCTTGCACCGTTTTGGTGCAAGCCCTTGGGCGAGACTGGTGCGTCAGCGCAGGGTGTAGTGGTGCAGCGTGGTGCCGCCCGGGCTCGGTTGCTCGTTGGGCACATGCGGCACCCAGCCGTCCGGAGTGATGACGGCGTCCAGGCGGAAGTCGTGCGCGGCCGGCGCGTAGTCGGCATCCAGCTCGCCGCAGCTCCAGGCCACGCCGATGGCGGTGAAGGCATGGCCGCGGTCGCGCAGCGCCGCCAGGGTGCGGTCGTAGTAGCCGCCGCCATAGCCCAGGCGGTCGGCGGATTCGGTGTAACCCAGCGTGGGCACCAGCAGCACGTCGGGCAGCACTTCGGCGCCGTGCACCGGTTCCTGGATGCCGTAGGGGCCGGCGCGCAGTTCGGCGTCGGGCGTCCAGGGCAGGAAGGCCAGGGGCGCGTTGCGTTCACGCACCACCGGCAACGCCACCGTGACACCGTTTTCCGTCCACTGCTCCAGCAACGGACGCAGGTCGGGCTCGTCTTCCATGGGCCAGAAGGCGGCCACGGTGCGGGGGGCGGGCCGGCCGGCGCGGACGGCTTCGTCGCGGGCCACGTTGAGCCAGGTGAACAGGCGCGCGCGCATCAGCAGGCCGCCGCGGCTGCGCTGGTCTTCGGGCAGTTCGGCACGCAGTTTCCGCAATCGCGTGCGTAGCTGGCTTGCGGTATCCTCTGGAGTATTTTGCGTAGTCATGCGGTAGCTGTAACAGGGGTGAAAAATGAAGGCGACAATGCGGGTCAGCGATAACACGTATAACGGCGCGAACCTGCGCGCGAACCACCGCGTCGGCAACCGCGCCAACGACCGCGCGTATCACCACGCCTGTCTTTGCGCCTATCACTGCGCCGACCCGCAAGCCGCCGCCAAGGTCCGCGCATGAAGGCCGCGCGCAACTCCATGACGGCAGTCCGGGCCCCGCAATCCGGACGGTATCAGAAAACCGGCGGGAAATCCCCGCGCGGCGCCGACGCCCGCGCTGGCCTGCGCCGCTGGCTGCCCTTGCTGGCGCTGTTCACGGCCGCGTGCGCGCCGGTCGACGCCCAGCAGCGCACCGCGGCCGTCAGTCCCCAGCCGCAACCCGCCGCGCAGGCGCCGCAGCCGGCCATCGCCGTGCCGCCGGCCGTGCTGGCGGGCCTGCCGCCCACCGCCGATACGCCGGCGCTGGCCGCGGTGGTGGCCGCGCGCGAAGCGATGAACCGCAAGCAGTGGTCGGTGCTGGGGGCGCTGGTGCCCCAGGCCAAGTCCGACCCGCTCGGCATGTACCCGGAATACTGGCTGTTGCGCTACCAGTTGTGGAGCCCGCCCGCGGGCGGCCGGCCCAACACCGACCTGCAGAAATTCATCAACGGCAACGGCGACGCCTACCTGGCCGACCGCTTGCGCGCCGACTGGCTGCTGGCCGCAGCGCGCAGCGGCGATTTCGACCTGGTGCGCAAACTCGCGCCGGTCAAGAACAGCAACGCCCAGGTCGAGTGCGCCATCCTCAACGCCAAGCACATGACCGGCCAGCGCGCCACGGCCGCGCAGGCCATGGCCGTGTTCGCGCCGGGCGGCGCCTGCTGGACGCTGTACGACCAGCTGGTCGCCGACAACGTCCTGGGCTGGGATCAGCTCGAACCGCAGTTGCGCGACGCCATCGAGGCCAACAAGACCACCGACGCGCGCAAGTTCGTGCAGTACATGTTCGAGCCGCGCGACCAGAAGACCTACGACGTCCTCATCAAGGACCCGATGCGCTGGCTGACGCGGCAGGACCGCCTGCCGGTGGGCCGCAACGAAAAAGAGCTGGTCACCATCGCGCTGGCGCGCCTGGCCCGCTCCGACATCAATGTCGCCGATTCCTACCTGCGGCGCGAATGGGCCAAGTCCATGGCCAAGTCGAACCTGGCCTGGATCCGCGGCCAGTACGCGCTGGTGGCCGCGCTCAACCTGGACAGCCGCGCCGACGACTGGTACCACGAGGCCGGCCACATCCGCATGACGGAATACAACGCCGGCTGGAAGGTGCGGGCCGCGCTGCGCCAGCCCAAGATCGACTGGAAGTGGGTCATCGACTCCATCGACCAGATGCCGGAGGCGCAACGCCAGGATCCGTCCTGGGTCTACTGGAAGGCGCGCGGCATGGCCGCCACCGGCCGCCGCGACCAGGCCAACGCGGCCTACGCGTCCATCGCCGACCGCTTCGACTTCTACGGCCAGCTGTCCGCCGAGGAATTGGGCCGCCGCATCACCGTGCCGCCGCGTCCGGCGCCCATCAGCGATAGCGAGATCGCCGAGGCGCGCGCCAATCCGGGCCTGCGCCGCGCGGTGCAGCTGTTCCGCCTGGGCTGGCGCCAGGAAGCCGTGCCCGAATGGAACTACGCGCTGCGCGGCATGAGCGACCGCCAACTGCTCGCCGCCGCCGAATTGGCGCGCGCCGAGAACATCTACGACCGCGTGGTCAACACGTCCGATCGCACCGAGAAGGAATTCGACTTCAGCCAGCGCTTCATCGCGCCGTTCGAAGGCCGCGTCGCCGCCAAGGCCAACGCCATCGCGCTGGACCCGGCCTGGGTCTACGGCCTGATCCGCCAGGAATCGCGCTTCATCATGGACGCGCGCTCGCACGTCGGCGCCTCCGGTCTGATGCAGCTGATGCCGGCCACGGCCAAGTGGGTCGCGGGCAAGATCGGCATGAGCAACTTCACGCCCGACAGCGTCAACGACTTCGATACCAACACCGAGCTGGGCACCAACTACCTGAACATGGTGCTGCGCGACCTGAACGGCTCGCAGATGCTGGCCAGCGCCGGCTACAACGCCGGACCGCGCCGTCCGCACAACTGGCGCTCCACCTTCAACCATCCGGTCGAAGGCGCGATCTTCGCCGAGACCATCCCGTTCAACGAGACGCGCACCTACGTCAAGAACGTGATGTCCAACTCGGTCTACTACGCCGCCATGTTCAGCGGCCAGTCGCAGTCGCTGAAAGAGCGGCTGGGCAACGTGGTGCCGCTGGGCGCGGAAAGCACCACCCTGCCATGACGGGGGATGCGGCAACAGCGGGCCTGCAGGTCTACATCGTGGGCGGGGCGGTGCGCGATGCGCTGCTCGGCCTGACGCCCGGCGATCACGACTGGGTGGTGGTCGGCGCCACGCCCGAGGACATGGCGCGGCGCGGCTTCATGCCGGTGGGCGGCGATTTCCCGGTGTTCCTGCACCCGGTGACCAAAGAGGAATACGCGCTGGCGCGCACCGAGCGCAAATCGGGCCGCGGCTACAAGGGCTTCACCTTCTACACCGGCGCCGACGTCACGCTTGAAGAAGACCTGCGCCGCCGCGACCTGACCGTCAACGCCATCGCGCAGAAGCAGAACGGCGAGCTGGTCGACCCGCTCGGCGGCGCCGCCGATGTGCGGGCGCATGTGTTCCGCCACGTCGGCGAGGCCTTCGAGGAAGACCCCGTGCGCATCCTGCGCCTGGCCCGCTTCGCCGCGCGCTTCGCCGATTTCAGCGTCGCGCCCGAGACCCTGGCGCTGTGCCGCCGCATGGTCGAGGCCGGCGAGGCCGATGCCCTGGTGGCCGAGCGCGTCTGGAAAGAAGTGTCGCGCGGCCTGATGGCCGCCGCGCCGTCGCGCATGCTGGACGTGCTGCGGCAGTCCGGCGCGCTGCAACGCGTGATGCCTGAATTGCAGGGGTCCGAGGAAACCGGCGGCGATGTCGATCGCGCGGCCGCCCGCAAGCTGTCCTTGCCCGGCCGCTATGCGCTGCTGTGCCGCCTGTCGCCCGAACGGGAAGCCCTGGGCCGGCGCCTGCGCGTGCCGACCGAATGCAACGACTACGCGCGTCTTCTACCCGAGATGTTGACGGGGTTGGCGGCCGCGCAAGCCGCCGGCGCCGATCAGGCCGACGCGCAGCTCGCGCTGATGGAGCGCGTCGATGCGCTGCGCAAGCCCGAACGCTTTTTCGATCTGCTCGAGACGGTGGCGGTGTTGCGGCCGGTGGATATCGACGCCTGGCGCGAACGCGCCGAGGCGGTGCGCGGCGTGGATGCCGGCGCCATCGCCCGGGCCTGCGCCGGCGATCCGGCGCGCATCAAGCAGAGCGTGCGCGAGGCGCGGCTGGAGCGTCTGCGCGCCGCCTGAAGCCGCTTCTTCTACAGCTTGCCGAGACGGTCGCCGCGCGCAAAGCCGATCAGCGGCTGCGTGATGCCGCGGCCCACCGCCAGCACCTTGAACAGTTCGCCCATCTCGGCTTCCGACAGCAGCTTCTGCACGGGCGCCACCGCTTGCGCGTAGGCCTGCGCATCGGTCGGATCCAGCTGCGCCAGCAATTCCATCAGCCCGGCGTTCATCAGGAAGCGCGCCTGCGACGTATAGCCCAGCACCTGCAGGCCGGCCGCCTGCGCCGCGTCCGCCATGGCGGTGAAGTCGACGTGCGCCGTGATGTCCTGCAGGCCGGGGGCGGTGAACGGGTCGCCATGCGCGTGGTGGCGCAGATGGCACATCAGCGTGCCGCCGGCGCGCTGCGGGTGGTAGTACTCGTTGCGTGGAAAACCGTAGTCGATCAACAGCGCCGCGCCCTGTTCCAGCCAGCCGTTCAAGCCGTCGATCCAGGCCTCGGCCTGCAGGTTGATCTCGGACACATAGCCCGGCAGCGCCGGCATGCGCGCCGTCACCGCGTCGGCCAGGCGCGGCGGGGCTGGCCGGTCTTCCCAGACAAAATCCTGTGCGGCGTCCAGCGCCACGCCGCGCTCCAGCACCACGCCGTCGTCGCTCCAACGGAACAGCGATACCGGCATGGCGTCCAGCACCTCGTTGGCCAGCACGCAGCCACGAAAGCCCGTGGGCAGCGCGTCCAGCCAGCGCACCCGGTCGCCGAACGGCGCCAGCCGCTCGACCTGGCGCGCGCGCAGGTCGGCCGACACTTCGAGAATCAGGTACTGCGTGTCCGGCAAGCCCTGCGCGTCCAGCTCGCGCAGCACGCCTTCGGCCAGCGCGCCGGTGCCGGCGCCGAACTCCAGCACCGCCTGGGTATCGGTCTGCCGCAGCACCTGGGCTGCCTGGCGCGCCAGGGTGCGCGCGAACAGCGGCGTCAATTGCGGCGCCGTGACGAAATCGCCTGCGGGTGCGCGTGCATCAGCTTGCGCCAGCTTGACGTTGCCGGCCGCGTAGTAGCCCAATCCCGGCGCATACAGCGCCTCGGCCATCCAGTGATCGAACGGCAGCCAGCCTGAAGCGGCCGCGATCGCGGCGCGCAGGTGCGCGGCGGCGGCGTCGCTGTGGGCCTGGTCGGCGGGAGAGAGGGGGGGCAGGTTGGCGGGAGCGGGGCGTTGCATGGCGAAAGAAGGGCGTCGTGAATAAGGCATTTTCCCAAAAAACAAACCCCGCGACAGGCGCGGGGTTTGCTGGGTAGCCTCAGGGCTTAGCCGCGGCGGGCGCCGGCCGGCTTGTTGAAGCGCTTGGCGGGGCCGCCGGGGCGCTTGTCGAAGCTGGGACGGTCACGGAAGCCGCCTTCCGGGCGGTCGCCGCCGCGGAAGCCGCCTTCGCGCTGCGGACGGTCGCCGAAGCTGGGGCGATCGCTGAAGCTCGGGCGCGAATCGCGGTCGCCGCCACGGAAGCCGCCTTCACGCGGGCCGCGCTCGTTGAACGGGCGCGGGTCGCGCTGCGGGCGATCACCGAAGCTGGGACGGTCGCCGAAGCTGGCGCGGTCGTTGTTGTAGCTCGGACGCGAATCACGGTCGCCGCCGCGGAAGCCGCCTTCACGCTGCGGACGGTCGCCGAAGGGACGATTGCCCTGGTAGCCGCCTTCGCGCTGGGGACGATCGCCGAAGCTGGGACGATCGCTGAACGAACGGGCCGGGCGGTCGCCGAACGGGCGATTGCCTTGGTAGCCACCAGCGCCGCCTTCGCGGGCGCCCTGGTAACCGCCTTCACGCGGCTTGAATTCGCCACGCGGGCCGCCGAACGAACGGCCTTCACGCGAACCGCCTTCACGGTGACCCTGGTAGCCGCCGCCGAAGCCGCCCGGGCGCTTGCCAAACGGCTTGCCGCCGCGCGGCGCGCCGCCGGTCGAGGGACGCGGGGTGCGCTTGGGTTCCAGGCCGGCGATCACTTCGGGCGTGATGGACTGGCCGATGTAGTGTTCGATGCGGCGCACCTTGTGGCGCTCGGAGTGCGTGGCCAGCGTGAACGCCAGGCCATTGCGGCCGGCGCGGCCGGTACGGCCGATACGGTGCACGTAGTCTTCGGCCTGCATCGGCAGGTCGAAGTTGACGGCGTGGCTGATGCCCTGCACGTCGATGCCGCGGGCGGCCACATCGGTGGCCACCAGGATGCGCAGCTGGCCGCGTTGCAGTTGCGACAGCGTGCGGGTGCGTTGGCGCTGGTTCATGTCGCCGTGCAGGGCGGCGGCGGCAAAGCCCTGGTCGGCCAGACGGTCGGCCAGATCATCGGCGCCGCGCTTGGTCGACGTGAAGACGATGGCCTGGTCCAGCGAGGCGTCGCGCAGGACGTGGTCCAGCAGCTGCATCTTGTGGCTGGCGTCGTCCGCGTACAGCAG
The DNA here is from genome assembly GCF_001298995.1 of Achromobacter sp. 2789STDY5608615. Lineage (NCBI taxonomy): Bacteria > Pseudomonadati > Pseudomonadota > Betaproteobacteria > Burkholderiales > Alcaligenaceae > Achromobacter > Achromobacter sp. 2789STDY5608615. Next base: position 66,774 of record NZ_CYTY01000004.1, on the reverse strand, counting down.
GCTCTGCGTGATGTTGGTGTGCTTTTCCTTGGCGCCGGCGATCTCGATGCGTTGCGGATCGCGCATCATGCGCGCGGCCAGCTTGGCAACGGTGCCGTCCAGGGTGGCCGAGAACAGCAGCGTCTGGCGTTCGGCCGGCAGGCGGCCGATGATGGTTTCGATATCCTCGATGAAACCCATGTCCAGCATGCGGTCGGCTTCGTCCAGCACCACCGTGTGAACGGTGTTGAGTTTGACGCGGCCCGAGTTCAGGTGATCGATCAGGCGGCCGGGGGTGGCGACCAGCACGTCGACGCGGCGCGACAGCGCCTTCAGTTGCGCGCCGTAGGGCATGCCGCCGACAACGGTGGCGGTGCGCAGGTCGGCCAGCTTGCGGCCGTAGGTGGCGGTGGCGTCGGTGACCTGCAGGGCCAGCTCGCGGGTCGGGGTCAGCACCAGCACTTGCACGCCGACGCCCTTGTTGGCGGGCATCTGGGCGATGCGGTGCAGGGCCGGCAGCATGAAGGCCGCGGTCTTGCCGCTACCCGTCTGCGAGGACACCATCAGGTCGTGGCCGGCCAGCGCTTGCGGAATGGCCGAGGCTTGCACGGCGGTGGGGGTGCTGAAGCCAGCTTCTTGCAGGGCCGACAACAGAGCGGGCGCGAGGCCCAGGTTTTCGAAAGACATAACTTTCCCTTGCCGCGATCAAATGCGACGCAGTGCTTGGTCGGGCCAGGGGATTAGGCGGCCGGATCCAGGCGACGGTTGATGGAGCATCGTGCCGACCGAATCAACCGTGCGCGTGGCGCGTTCCCGTAATGCTGCTTGGAACGCAGGGCGAAAGGAAAGGAGGTCAGGAATCGATGATGTTCGGCATGGGCCTGGGCTTGGTTGCCCGGCAGACTGCTGAAATTTCCGCTAAATCAAGGCGGTAAATGCCGAACTCGTTTGGTGCAGTGCGGCGATCATAACCCGAATTCGCCTTGCAGGGGAATTGTTTTTTTGTCCAGCCCCCAATCAATAGGGTTTTTCCCTTGGTCGGCCAGCCACCGGTTGGTCGCCAGGAAGTGGCCGCAGCCCAGGAACGGCACGGGCGGGCGCCGGGCGGACAACGGCGAGGGATGATTGGACATCAGGACCAGGTGGCCACTGTTGTCCGGAAGCAACGCCTGCTTGGCCTGGGCGTGCGCGCCCCACAGCATGAAGACCTTGGGCGACGGATCCTGCGCGACCCGGGCGATCAGGGCGTCCGTCACCGTTTCCCAGCCACGCTTGGCGTGCGAGGCGGGCTGGCCGTCTTCCACTGTCAGCGCGGTATTCAGCAGCAGCACGCCCTGTGCGGTCCACGGACTGAGGTCGTTGCCGGCCGGCAGCGGCGTGCCCGGATATTCCTGGGCGATCTCATTGAAGATGTTGCGCAGGCTGGGCGGACGCTTGCAATCGTCGGGCACGGAAAACGCCAGCCCCTGGGCTTGGCCTGGACCGTGATAGGGATCCTGTCCCAGGATCACCACCCGCACATCCGATGGCGCCAGCCCGTGCAAGGCGCGAAACGGTTCGGCCGGATACACCACCGCGCCTTCGGCCAGGCGCTTTTCCACATGGGCGGTCACGGCCTCCAGCGCCGCGGCGACGCGCGGGGCCTGCAGGGCGGCCTGCCAGGCGGCGGGCAATTGCGCCGTCTGGGCGGCGAGGGCGGAGGGAATCAGGCGGTTGTCGATTGGCATGGGCGCGATTTTGGCACAGCGCGGGCTGCGTCAGCGTGGCCGGCAATGTGGGGTTTCCAGGTGATTTCAGACTGTTCCCATCGCCAGCCGCCGCCCGGAACGCTAACTTGTCGACGTAATGGTATGTAACTGCATGACCATTGTTCCGGCGTTGCATATTCTCGATTGTCGCCAGAAAATCCGTGAAAAAGCTGGCATAAATTGAAATATGCGCTTAATTAATCCGATTTCTCTCCGTTATGGGAAGAAACCGGTAATTTCAATAAGAAACACGTGCATACCATCGTATCGCGAAGCCGCCTCCGGCAGAGGCTGCTTCCCTGCCTGGCGCTGTCCGTTTCGTCCATCGCCTTCCTGACCTTCCTGCCCCCGCTGGCCGCGCAATCCCTGCCCGTGGAGGCCGCCACGCGCGCCAGCGAGATCCAACGCCGCCAGGAGCAGGAGCTCGACGCCCAGCGCGCCCGCGCCGCCGAACGGCCGGACGTGCTGTCGGCGCCGCCCGCCGTCGCCGGCGAGGGACCGCTCGTCTTCCCCGAGGAATCGCCCTGCTTCACGATCGGCCAGGTGGTCTGGGATGGCGCCGGCCCGCCGACCGCGTTGCGCCGCGACGCCGAGACCACGCTGGGGCAGTGCATCGGCGGGCAGGGGCTGCGCGTGCTGCAGGAACACCTGATGGCGCGCCTGATCGACCGCGGCCAGATCACCGCCCGCGTGCTGGTGCCGGAGCAATCGCTGGCCACGGGCACGTTGACGCTGCGCTACGTGCCCGGCCGCGTTTCGGGCGTCAAGAGCGAGGGCGCGCCCGGCTGGTGGCGCACCGCGCTGCCCACTTGGCCGGGCGGCGAGGTCAACCAGCGCGACCTCGACCAGGCGCTGGAAAACATCCGCCGGCTGGCCGGCCAGGCCGACGCTTCCATCGACGTGGCGCCGGGTCCCGAACTGGGCGACTCGGACATCATCATCAAGCCCGGCACCGGCAAGCGCTGGCACGCCTATGTGGGCGGGGACAACGCCGGCATGGAGTCCACCGGCAAGAACCAGGTCAACGCCGGTCTCACGCTCGATTCGCCGCTGTTCCTGTACGACCAGTTGTCGGTCTCCTGGAACAGCAACGCCGACCTGCGCAACAGCGACGCCGGCTCGCGCGCCGCTTCCATCAACTACAGCATCCCGTTCGGCTACTGGACTTTATTCGCCGGCGCCAGCAAGTCGCGCTACCGCCAGACCGTGGCCGGCTTCGACGAGCCCATCGTCTACGGCGGCACCAGCAAGCAGGTGGAAGCGGGCGTATCGGTGGTGCCCTACCGCGGCGCCAGCTACAAGGGCACCGCCATGCTGAAGTTCCTGCGCAAGCGCGCCAACAGCACCCTCAACGACATCGACATCGAGGTGCAGCGGCGCGACGTGGTCGGCTACGAGTTCAGCTATGGCCATCGCCACTATATCGACCAGATGGTGCTGGACCTCGGCGGCGGCGTGCGCGGCACGCTGCCCCAGTTCTCCGACCAGCCCGGCTACGTCTACGGCGATCCCGACTGGAACGGCCGCAGCACCATCCTGACGGCCAATGCCGGCCTGTACCTGCCCTTCAAGGTGGCCGGCCAGCAGCTCGCCTATCAAGCCAATTGGCAGATCCAGCGCGCCAAGACGCCCATCGTGCCCGCCGACTACTTCACCATCGGTAACCGCTACGCGGTGCGCGGCTTCGATGGCCAGATGACGCTGGCCGCGGAAGACGGCTGGACCCTGCGCAATGACCTGTCGTTGAACCTGGGCAACCTGGGCCAGCAACTGTACGCCGGCCTGGACGCCGGCCGCGTTGGCGGCCCGGCGGCGCAGTACCTGGCCAGCCGCACCCTGGTTGGCGCGGTCGCGGGGTTGCGCGGCCGCATCGCCGTGCCCGGGGTTGCCAATGCGGTCAACGCCAGCTACGACCTGTCGGCCGGCTGGCCGCTGAAAAAGCCCGACAACCTGAAGACCCAAAGCACGGTCTTCGCCGCCACGCTGATGTTCGAGTTCTAGACCGGGCGGGGCCCGTGCGCCCCGCCCGCCGTCCGACAAGTTGCTTCACGCTTACCGGGAGTTGCCTCGCCATGTCCAAGCTTCGCTCCGCAGTTGTCTGGTTGGTCCTGTACACGCAGATCTGGACGCCCGTCCTGGCGCAGACGCTGCCCATCTCCGTCGACAAGAGCGTGCCGGGCCAGAAGCCCGTGGTGGGCGTGACCAATGGCGTGCCGGTGGTCAACATCGCGCCGCCTTCGGCCGGCGGCGTCTCGAACAACCGCTACACCCAGTTCAACGTCGGCCCTTCGGGCGTGGTGCTGAACAACAGCGGCGCGGCCAGCCAGACGCAGCTGGCGGGGCAGGTCGCGGGCAACCCGATGCTGGGCAACCAGCGCGCCGCCACCATCCTGAACCAGGTGACGGCGCCCAACCCGTCGCAGCTGATGGGCATGCTGGAAGTGGCGGGCAACCGGGCCAACGTCATCGTCGCCAACCCGGCCGGCATCACCTGCAACGGCTGCGGCTTCCTGAACGCCAACCGCGCCACGCTGACCACCGGCAAGCCGGTCATCGGTCCGGATGGCACGCTGGGCTTCGATATCACGGGCGGCCGCCTGGGCATCGAAGGCGCGGGCCTGTACGGCGCCAACCTCAGCCAGCTCAACCTGATGGCGCGCACGCTGGAACTGAACGCGCAGATCTGGGCCAACGACCTGAACGTGGTCGCGGGCGCGGCTCGCGTGGGCTATGACGGCATCGACGTCTCCGCCCTGACCGGCGCCGGCGTCGGCACCGGCGTGGCCTTGGACGTCGCCGCGCTGGGCGGCATGTACGCCAACAGCATCCGCCTGATCGGCACGGAAGCCGGGGTGGGCGTGAACATCGGCGGCAACCTGGCGGCGTTGACCGGCACGCTGACGGTCAGCGCCAACGGCGACGTCCGGATCCAGCCGTCGGGCCGGCTGCAGGCCGCCACCAACCTGTCGGTGCAAAGCGGTCGCGACATCGTCAACGACGGCACGGTCGCCGCGGGCGGCGCGCTGGGCTTGAACGCCGCCGCCACGGTCATCAACAACCAGGCCATGTCCTCGGCGGGCAACGCCAGCGTCGTGGCGCGCCAGCTGGAAAACCGCGGCGGACTCACGGCCGGCCTGCAGGCCGATGGCTCCATCAGCCCGCTCGGCGCGTTGAGCGCGCAGGTGGACCAGTTGCTCAATCCCGGCACGCTGGTGGCGGGCGGCGATGCCGCCATCACCGCGAATGTCCTGGGGCTGTCGGGCGGCAAGCTTGTCGCCGGCGGCGCATTGCGCGTGGACGCCACGGGCGCGGTCACCAATCGCGGCGGCTCGGTCTATGGCGGCTCCGTGGCATTGCGCGCGGCCGGCCTGGACAACACGGGCGGCAAGCTCACCAGCGGCGCGGCGCTCGACGGCCAGGTGGCGGGCGCCATCGACAACACCGGCGGCACGCTGGCCGGCGCCGGCGCGGTGGACCTGCGCGGCCGCTCCGTGGTCAACGCGGCCGGCGGCGTGGTTTCGGGCCAGAGCGTGGCGCTGCGCGGCGCCGACGGCATCGACAACCAGGGTGGTTCGGTGCAGGCCAACGACGCCTTGCGCGTCGAGACGGCGGGGGCGCTCGACAACCGGGGCGGCAAGCTGCTTGGCGGCAGCGCCGACATCCAGTCGGCCAGCCTCGACAACCGCGGCGGTATCGCCCAAGCCGACGGCAAGCTCGCCGTCACCAACAGCGGCGCCCTGCAGAACCAGGGCGGCGGCCTGTATGGCGGCACGGCCGATCTCAAGGCGGGCAGCCTCGCCAACGCCGACGGCAAGATCGCCAGCGGCGGCGCGCTGGATGTCACCACCCCTGGCGCGATCGACAACACCGGCGGCACCATCGCCGCCCAAGGCCTGGCCTCGCTGGACGCGCAGCGCCTCGTCAACCGTCGCGGCATCGTCGCCGCCAATGGCCTCACGCTCAAGACGCAGGGCCTGCTGGATAACAACGCCGGCCTGATCCAGGCCGACAACGCGCTGGTCCTCAACGCCGGCAGCCTGAGCAATCGCGACACCCTCGCCAACGGCGTCGCCGGCGCGGGCGGCACGGCCGCCGGCGCCCTCGGACTGATGGGCAAGCAGGTCACGCTGAACGCCGGTTCCATCGACAACCAGGCCGGCCGCATCGGCGCCGGCCAGGACCTTGGCCTGACCACCGGCGCGCTCGACAACGCGCGTGGCAACGTGTCGTCCGACGCCAATGCCAAGCTCGCGTTCAGCAGCCTGGCCAACGGCGGCGGCGCGCTGACCGCCGGCGCCTCGCTGGAGCTGGTCACCGGCAACCTCGACAACGACGGCAAGATCCATTCGGGCCAGGACCTGAAGATCACCGCCGACACGCTGACCAACCGCGCCGGCGGCGAATTGATCGCGGTGCGCAACAACGAACTGATCATCGGCGGCCTGCTGGCCAACGCCGGCCTGATCGACGGCGGCTACACGCTCATCAATGCCGGCAATCTCCTCAACACCGGCCGCATCTATGGCGATCGCATCGGCATCAAGACGCCGCTGCTGCAGAACGAACCCAACGCCGTCATCGCCTCGCGCGGCGACATGGACCTGGGCGTGGGCACGCTGACCAATCGCGAGCACGCGCTGATCTACGCCGCGGGCGACTTGCGGCTGGGCGGCACGCTGGACGCCACCGGCCAGGCCACCGGCCAGGCCGCGCTGTTGTCCAACGAGTCCGCCACCATCGAGGTCGAGCGCAACGCCGACATCGCCGCGGCCAGCATCCAGAACCGCAACCTGCACTTCGCCAGCGAAAGCGTCGAGGTCGGCCGCGAAGCCAAATGGTTCTATCGCCTGGACGGCACCACCGACATCGTCGACGGCGAAGGCATGTGGTTCTGCAACACCGTCAAGTCCATCTGCGGCCGCGACCCCAGCTGGATGGGGCAGTACGACGAGCGGCGCCTGCTGATGCCGTCCGCGCGTTATCCGGAAAGCCAGTATGGGCCGCCGTTCGATTACAGCAACATCCAGGAGGACCAGCAGGGGCGCGCGGGTGTCAGCGCGCCGATCGGCCTGGCGTACATTCCGGAGATCTATGACTGCAGTGGCGGTGACGCGGGCAACTGCTACACGAATCCTGCCCAGTTTCTCTACAAGCCGGACGCCAAGATCTGGTCCGTATTCGAAGTGGAGCGCCCCAGCGGAATCCGGCGGCCGCCGTCGCCCGATGACTGCGGCTGGCGTTGCCCCGCGGATCTGGCCCAGCAACAGGCCCAGTACGACCACGACCTGGTGCTGTACGACACGCTGAACGAGAAGATCAAGGCCTTCAACGCCGACTTCCGCGGCAGCCGCATGATCAAGGACTTCACCTTCTACCAGGTGACCGAGATCACGCGCGAGACCCGCATCACGGAGAGCGATCCAGGCAAGATCATCGTCGGCGGCAACGCGCGCTTTTCCGGCAACATCGTCAACGACAAGAGCCGCATTCTCGCCGGCGGCACCCTGAAAACCGAGGGCGGCGCGCTGAGCAACGTCGGCGCCGAGGGGCTGCGCACGGTCGATCGTGTCGGCACCATGGCCTACACCTACGAGAAGAACGACTCCCGCAAGTACAACCGTTCCGACTACAACGCCACCGTCCTGGCCGAACGCATCGAGACCGGCCTGGGCGACGCGAAGGGCGGCGTCGCGGTCACGCCCTCCGTCCCGGCGCCCGGGGCCAGCACCGTCGTCCAGGCGCTGCCGCCGGCAACGCTGACGCGCATCACGCTGCCCGGCAACCAGACCATTGCCGTCGTCGTGCTGCCGCCGACCATCCCGACCAGCAAGCTGTACCAGGTCATCACGGCGCCCAACGCGCCTTACCTGATCGCCACCGACAGCCAGTTCGTCGGTTCGCGCGCCGTGGTGTCCAGCGACTTCCTGCTGGAGAAACTGAAGCAGGACCCGGGCCACATCCTCAAGCGCCTGGGCGACGGCTTCTACGAGCAGAAGCTGGTGGCCGAGCAGGTCATGCTGGCCACCGGCCAGCGTTTTGTCGGCGACTACACCGACAACGAAACCCAGTACAAGGCGCTGCTTACCGCCGGCGCCGACTTCGCCAACCAGTTCGGCCTGGCCGTGGGCACCGCGCTCACCGAAGAGCAGATGCGCCATCTGACCAGCGACATCGTCTGGATGGTGGAGCAGACCGTCACGCTGCCCGACGGCACGCAGCAGAAGGTGCTGGCGCCGCAGGTCTACCTGGCCGTCAAGCCGGGCGACCTGCGCGGTGATGGCACGCTGATCGCCGGTCGCGACACGCAGATCAGCGCGACGGGCGACGTGGACAACAGCGGCACCCTCGGCGCGCGCAACGCGTTGGTGGTGGATGCGCAGAACGTGCGCAACACCGTGGGCACGATCCAGGGCAAGACCGTTAACCTGAATGCGCGCAACGACATCGACAACCTGGCCGGGCTGCTCAAGGGTGACGGCGTCACGCTGACCGCGGGCCGCGACATCAACCTCACGGCCAGCACCCAATCGAACGTGCGTGGCGGAATCAGCAACACCATCGTTGACGGGGTTGCCCGTATCGACGCCGGAACGCTGAATGCGCAGGCGGGCCGCGACGTCAACGCCCAGGCCGCCGCCATCGTCGCCAGCGGTGACGCGAGCATTCGCGCCGGCAACGATATCAATCTGATTGCCGCGGGGACGAGCTATGGGGAATCCTTCAACTTCGGCAAGAAGAACCGGTCGGAGATGCGTACGACGGAAGACGTGGGAACCCGCATTGCCGCTGCCGGAAATCTGACGTTGATGGCCGCGCAGGATATCAATGCCATTGCCGCGCAAGTGTCTTCCGACAAGCAGTTGGCGGTGGGAGCGGGGCGCGACATCAATGTGCTGGCGGGGGATTCCAGCGGGTATACGTATAACGAGATTTACTACAAGACGAAGGGGTTCCTTTCCAGTAAGACGACGCACCGCGTCAAGGAAGCGTCTTGGACCCAGGCGGTGTCTTCCACCTTCACCGGCGATAGCGCCGTGATGGTGGCTGGGCGTGATCTGAATGTGCTGGGTTCCAATGTGGCGGCACAGAACGACTTGGTTATGTCGGCGGATCGCAATGTCAATATCGTTGCCGAAAAGAACTCCGCCAACGAATACCAGTACGAGAAGATCAAGAAGTCCGGCTTTGGTGGACTGGGAGGCCTCAGCTACGGATCCCGTCAGACGACGGATTGGATGGACACCAAGCGTGGCCTGAATACTGGTAGCACCATCGGCAGTGTGACGGGGGACGTACTGATCAACGCGGGCGGTTCGTTGAACGTGCTTGGCAGCGATGTCCTGGCACGGCAAGGCGACATCACCATGATCGGCCGGGACGTCAGTATCGTTGGCAGTTTCGACACGATGCGCCAGCGTGAAGTGCACGAGATGAAGCAGTCTGGCTTCAGTGTCACGGCCAGCACACCTGTGGTCAGCGCCATGCAAACGGCCGGACGTATGGCGGAAGCATCCGGAAAGTCCGGCAATCCTGTCATGACCGCGCTGGCGGGTGGAACCACAGCGCTTGCGGCCAGTAACGCCTATGACGCAGTCAAGGCCGCCGGCGCGGTAAAGGACGCCGGTGCCATCGACAAGATGGGCGGCGGCAGCATCAAGATTAGCTTCGGCAGCAGCAAGAGCAGCAGCACTACGGATAGAAGCTCGTCCACCTCGGTCGGCTCGAACATTGCCGCGGGCAGGGATCTGACGATTGTCGCAAAGGGTGCGGGGAGCGCATCGGACATCACGGTTTCAGGTTCCAACCTGTCGGCGGGTAACAATGCCGTTCTGAAGGCCGATGGCGATATCCTGCTGCAGGCGGCCAAGAATTTCTACGAGCAGAAGACGGATAGCAAGAGCAGCGGATTCAGTATAGGTATCGGCTACAGCACCGGCACATCCAACGGCTTGACGGTGGAGTTGGGAGCCTCCATTGCACGGGGCAAGGAGAACGGCCGGGACGACAGCTGGACCAACAGTTCCATCACCGCGGGCAACGTGCTCGCATTGCAATCAGGCGGAGACACGACGCTAAGAGGCGCATCCGGAAAGGCGGAGCAGATTCTGGCCTCGGTCGGAGGCAACCTGTTGCTGGAGAGCCTGCAAGATACAAGCACGTACACCTCAAAACAGACCAGCGCTGGCGTGAATATCACGTTGTGCATTCCGCCATATTGCTATGGCCAGAGTACGGCTGCCGCTAACTTCGGCACCGGCAAGATGAACAGCAACTTCAAGTCTGTCACTGAACAGACGGGTTTGTGGGCGGGCGACGGCGGGTTCCTGATCGACGTCAAGAACAACACGACCTTGATCGGCAGCGTCATCGCCAGCAGTGACAAGGCTGTAGCGGAGGGCCTGAACAAGCTCAGCACGGGCACCCTGGTCACGCAGGACATCAAGAACTCCGCCAGCTACAGCGCCAATCAGATTGCGGTAGGCGGTGGCTTCGGGTTTGGCGGCGGGGCCTCGAAAGAGGGGTCGGCGGGGCTGGGCACCACCAAGGGCAACCAGGTGGCGGGCGGCGCGGCCAAGGACGCAGGCACTTCCTTGGCGTCGAGTGGGGGCTTTTCCGCCAATCTACCGACCGTGGTTGCGGCCAGCGGCAATAGCAGTTCCACGACCCAAAGCGCCATCAGTGGCGGCACCATCATCATCCGCGATGAAGAAGGACAGCGGGCGCTGACAGGCAAGACTGCGGCGGAGATGATTGCGGCGCTGAATCGGGATACGTCGGATACGTTGAACACGCTAAAGCCGATCTTTGACAAGGAGAAGATCGAGGCGGGGTTTGAAATCGTGTCGGAAGCCAGTCGGCAGACGGGACAGTTCTTGACGAATCGGGCTAAAGAGGCTGATGCGCTCAAGAAGGCAATGGATGACGAGACCGACCCTGCGCTAAAGAAAGATCTCAAGGCTCGGTATGAAGAAGCAGCCAAATGGGGGCCGGACGGCTCGTATCGGATTGGGTTGACCGCAATTTCGGCCGCTGCGGGAGGAAACGTCACTGGAAGCGCGGGTCAATTCCTGCAGTCCGCCGCGGCGAACTATCTGCAGGCGTTAGGCGCAGGCAAGGTGAAGCAGATTGCTGATGCGTTGGATAGCGAGGCGGCTCGGACAGCGTTACAAGGCTTGGTGGGTTGTGCTGGAGCTGCAGGTCAAGGAAGTAGTTGTAGTGCTGCCGCGGCAGGGGCGGCTGCGAGCGTGGTCCTCAACAACCTCATCCAGGGGCTCTCTGCTCAAGACGCGAAAGAGTTGACGGCCGAGCAGAAAGAAGCACGCGTCAACCTTGTCGCTAGCCTTGTCGCTGGCCTTACTGTTGCATTGGGTGGAGATAGCGCTGTCGCGACGTTGGCCGCCCAGATCGAGACCGAGAACAACTATCTCGGGCAGAAACCCGAGGGGTTCTGGGCTGCCGAACAGCGCCAATTCGACGCGGCAATCGCTTCTTGCGGTCCCGGGAATCCAGATGCCTGCAATCGGGCGCGAGAACTGGGAGGCATATCGGCGCAACGCGACAAAGACCTGGCAAGCGCCTGCGCGGATCGGACATCTCCCCTGTGCGGCGTGGCAATCCAACTGGCAACAACGAGCGGTAACGTTGTGTTCTTCGATCAGCACGGTGTGCCTTTTGCCGTGCCGGCTGATTCTCCTATGATTCAAGCGACGCCCGATCCTCGCGATGGAAGTTGGCATTACACGATCGCCGCCAGTGTTGCTGAGGGACTGGCGATTGATAGTGGTGGCGGGGCGCTGATGGGCGTTGGCTCAGCAATCCGAGGCTTATTTAGACCTGGCGTGGCGGAAATAGCCGCCGGGGCAAAAGGAACGAAGGTCCTGAATCGAGCTACGACAGGCATTGAATGGGGTAAAGGCATTCAGGGGCAGGGGCTACCGTGGGAAAATTACTTGGCGACCCAATTGCCCTCGGGGTCCCGGCTGCCAGCCAAATTCAAGACTTTCGACTTTTATGAGGCCTCGACGGGTACTGCAATTAGTGCCAAAACGCTGGATACGACAACAGTTGCGAGATTGACGAATCCTGCTCAGATATATTCCTCGTTGAAAGGAAACATCAACGCTGCTGCCAAATTTGAATCATATAAGCTTGCAGACGTTCCCTTGAATAGCGGCATGATCAATTCACGAGAGCTTCATGTTGCCATTCCTGCGAAGACGACATCCGCGCAATGGGATCAAATAAATAGGGCGATCGACTATGGTCATTCCCAGGGTGTGAAATTAATCATAACGTTGATAAAGTGATTGAGAATGAGCGGACCTGCCAAAAAACCTTGTATCTACGTTAAGTCAAATAATGAATTCATTTTCTTGGAAACGTACTCCGGGTATTGGAATTTTCTACCGGATTCAGAAGGGGAGCGGTACTTGTTGTCGCATTCTTCTTCCGATGCTGATCTAGGTTCAGCTGCGATTGCAGCAATTTCTGCGAGTCGCCAAATTGATCCAAAAAATGATCCGAACTTTTTTGATATTGCTGGGCGGGTCGTTCCAAAATACAAAGATTGGGTATCCGAAATGATGGAGAGGTTTGGGTATAAAACCAAGCGGTCCATGTTCAAGGATATGAAGAGTTGTTCGGTGGAATTGGTGGGGGGGGCATATGTAATGCAGCCTAGCCATCATGAAAAGCTGGAAGCTTGGAGCGGAGAGGGGTTGACTGAAAATGATTATGTGCTCCTGCCAGCGGATAGCTCCTCGGAGCGAGTGGGCGCTGCCTTGCGGTTGACTCTCGCCCGGTGCACGTAAAAAGGGAGCCTTGTCGGCTCGGCCCCCGTTTTGCCCGTCCGTCGTTTAATAGCAGGATATGTCCTGTTTCTCAACCGGCAAGCCTTCGGCTTCCGAGAAGCTGCTACTTGAGTCAATTCAAAAGCACGCCGAATGGAAGTTGAAGGTCCGTTCCGCCATCAGCAGAAAGGAACAGATGGATGCGGAAACCATCGGCAAGGACAATTGTTGCCAGCTTGGGGTCTGGCTATATGGTGAAGGGAAGCTGAAATACAGCGCCAAACCCGAGTTTGGCGCAATCATCCAGAAGCACAAGGTGTTTCATGCCGAGGCGGGCAAGATCGCCCGGCTGATCAACAGCAATCAGTACGCGTTGGCGGAAAAGGAGATGGGCACGGGCACGCCGTATTCCCAGGCTTCCAGCGCGGTGGGCGCGGCCATCATCGCGTTCAAGCGGCACCTGTAGGGGGTGCGACGCGGCGCCTGCCGCACGGCCGGCGCCGCGTCTTGCTTCACACCGGCCATTCCCCCAACCGATACGCCGAATCCCAGAACATCCATTCCAACTGCGCCGCATGTGTATAGGCGCGGTGCATCTCATCCCGCGTCTGTGCCGACGCCTTGTCCGCCGCCTGGTCCACCGATGCGATCACTTCGCGCACCAGGGTGTGGAATTCTTCTCCGGCGTAGGTATCGATCCACGCGCCATAGGGATTGGGACGCGTCGCGCGCGAGTGGATGTCGCGCCCGATCTCGGCATAGATCCAGAAGCACGGCAGCAACGCCGCCAGCGCCACGGGATAAGGCGCGCTCCACGCGGTGGCGATGAGGAAGCTGGTGTAGTGATGGCTGGCCGGCGACAGCGGGGTGCTGGCGAACGTGTCGCCATCGATGCCGAACTGCTTCATGAAGCCTTCGTGCAGGCTGCGTTCGACCACCACGGCGTTCTTGGCGGCGTCGGCGAACTGCACCACGCCGTCGGCATGGTCGGCCTTGGCGGCGGCGACCGCCAGGGCGCGGCCGAAGGCCAGCAGGTAGTGGGCGTCCTGGATCATGTAGCGGCGGAACGCCTGTTCGCTGAGCTGGCCGCTGGCCAGTTCCTGGTTGAACGGCATGGTGCGCGTTTTTTCGTACAGCGCGGCGTTGCGCGCCCAGGCGTCGGTGCTGAAAGACATGGCAATCCTCAAGGCAGGGTCGAACGGTGCGCCAGGGCGCGCCGTGGTGGTGGACCCAAGGGTATCAAGACGGGCGCGCAGGCAAGCATGGCGCGGACTGGCAGCGCCCAGTGTATTCATTAATTGAGAATCATTGTTAATATGGCCGTCCTTTTTGCCTTGACGCGACGTTCGGCCCAATGCCCCGCCCCATTAACCCCCTGAAAGGTTGGCTCGCCTATTACGGCGAGCTGGTGGGTTCGTGGGCCAAGCGCAATTCGCGTCCTTGCGACGCGGAGGATGCGGCGCAGGATGTGATGGCGCATCTGTTGAGCGATGGCAACGTGGCGGCGGTTGCACCCAAGTCCTATCTGTACCGGGCGACGCAGAATCGGCTGATCAGCGAGATCCGGCGGCAGGAACGCCACCCGCAGACTTCGCTGGAGATGCTGGCGGCCGAAGACCATCCGCTGCTGCACGATCCCGAAGCGGGCGTGCGCGCGCGGCAGTTGGCCGAGGCGCTGGAACAGGCATTGGCGAGCCTGCCGCTGAAGAAGCGGCAGGCCTATGTGTGGCACAGGCTGGAAGGCTATTCGCAGCCGGAAATCGCGCAGCGCATGGGCCTGGCGCTCAATACGGTTGAACGCTATATCATGGACGCCACCCGGGAAATGCGCGAACAGCTCGAACGTTTCTGCCCGGATTGACCCGCCGCGCGATGACTGACTCCCCCGACCCCGACACCCTGCGTGACCCGCGCGATGCCGCCGCGTACTGGTTCGCGCGCGTCCGTTCGGGGCGGATGGATGCCGCGCAGCAACAGCGCTTCGACGCCTGGCGGCAGGCGGACCCGGCGCATGAGCGGGAATACCAACGGGCCTGCGGCCTCTGGAATGGGTTTGCGTTGGTGGATCCGGCCAGGTTGCGGGCGCTGGCGGCCGAACCGGCGCCGCGCTCCGGGCGGGGTTCCCGCTCGCGCAAGCCTTTGGGGGTTGGCCTGGGACTGGCGTGTGCCGTGGTCGTTGCCGGCGTGGCGCTGCCGCAGTGGTTCATGGGAACGCCGGCGTTCAGCCAGCAGTACGCAACGCAACCGGGTCAGCGTATGCAGGCATCGCTGCCGGACGCCTCCGTGGTGGACCTGAACACCGCGACGCGATTGTCGGTGCGCCTGTTCGAGGATCGCCGCGTTGTCGAACTCCAGGCGGGCGAGGCCACTTTCACGGTGACGCCGGATCCGCAGCGGCCTTTCTACGTGGAGACGGGCGCGACCACCGTCCGCGTCACGGGCACGCGCTTCAATGTGCGCCGCGATGGCGAACAGGTGCGGGTGGCGGTGGATTCGGGCACCGTGGCCGTGCAATCCGGCCACTGGTGGAATCGCAGCCAGGTGTTGCTGACTGGCGGCCAGGGCACGCGCACGCTGGCGCAGGGCGGGTTGTCGCCGTCGGAAAAGGTGGCGGTGTCGGACTTGCTGGCCTGGCATGCGGGACGGGTGGTGTTCCGCGACCAGGCGTTGGCGGATGCCGTGGCCGAGATGAACCGCTATGGCCGCATGGACATGCGCGTCGCGGACGTGGCCGTCGGGCGCATCCATATTTCCGGGGTGTTCAGCGTGGACAACCCGCAAGCGTTTCTCGATCTCCTGCCCGCGATCGCACCGGTGCGGGTGCAGACCGCGGCCGATGGCGTCGCGACGATCCAGGCACGTTGATCTGGCTGGCACGACAGCTTGCGCCGCTGGTCGGTCCGGAAAATGCCGTCCGCGACGCGTTGCATTTAGTTTCAAATAATCGATGATTTTTCATCAGGGATTGGGCGCGCCACGGCGTCCTGGGGATAGGCGTGCCGATCAGCGCCGCTTCATATCGCCACGTTCGCGGGCTGCTCAGGCCCGCTGCTGCCGATCCCGGGAAAATCATCAGGAAAGCTCGTTCCGTGAACCGTTCAACCATTGGATTCCATTCATCGCCGCGCAGGCTGGCGTCTGCCCAAGGCCTGGGTGCGCTGGCTTTGTCGTTGCTGCTGGGGGTGGCGTTGTCGCCGACCGTCGCGCAGGCGCAGGAAGCGGCGCTGCAGCTCAACATGCCGGCGCAATCGCTGGAAAGCGCGCTGGTCGACCTGGCCACGCGGGCCTCGTGGGATCTGGCGTATTCGCCGGATGCCGTGCGTAATCTGCGTGCGCCGGCCGTGTCGGGCCGGCTGACGCCGGACGAGGCGTTGCGCGCCTTGCTGGCGGGCTCTGGCCTGGTGTTTGAAAGAACGGGCAACCGGGTTGCCCTGTCGCGCGGTGCCGGCGATGCCAGTGTGGTGATGCAGAGCATCACGGTCGTGGGCAAGGGTAATGAGTTCACGGAAGGCACCGGCTCGTACACTACCGGCGCGATGAACACGGCGACCAAGCTGCCGCTGACCATCCAGGAAACGCCGCAGTCCGTCAGCGTGGTGACACGCCAGAAGCTGGATGACTTCGCGATGCAGACCATCGATGACGTCGCCAACAGCACCACCGGCGTGACGGTGAACCACTGGAGCAATGATCGCTCGCGTTATTTTTCCCGGGGCTTCACGATCAATACATTCCTGCTGGACGGGATGCCGGTGACCTACGAGACGGACACGTCCACCTACAGCACCACGGCGATGTACGACCACGTGGAGGTGGTGCGAGGACCGACCGGCCTGATGACGGGCATGGGCGATCCATCGGGCGCCATCAACTTCGTGCGCAAGCAGCCGACCGACGTGGCGCAGTTCATCGCCACCGCGCGCGCGGGCAACTGGGATAATTTCTCGGGCGAATTCGATGCGAGCGGCCCGTTGAATGACAGCGGCTCGATCCGGGGGGCGCTTCGTCACGTCGCAGCAGTCGCGGCAGTATTTCACGGATGGCTACAGCAGCCGCAAGCACCTGTACTACGGCGTCGTCGATATCGATCTGACCTCGCGCACCACGCTGAGCCTGGGCGGCCATTCCAACACCGAGGACAATCCGGGGTCCGAATGGATGGGGGTTCCCACGGCCCCCGACGGTTCGCCGCTGGATATCCGGCGGTCACGGCGGTTTTCGCCATCATGGAGCTATTGGGACAAGAAGGAATCGAGCCTGTTCGCCGAGCTCAAGCACAAGTTCGACAGCGGCTGGGTGGCCAAGGCCGCCGCCCGCTCCGTCAATGCGTCGTCGGCGCTGGACGGCGCCTATTTCGTCAGTGGCAGCTATGATGCGCAGGGCAATATGCTTTACGACGTGATGGGCGGCCGCTATGACTACGATAAGAAGCAGCAGAGCTTCGACGTGTCGGCGCAAGGGCCGGTCAAGCTGTTCGGCCGTTTCCACGACATTGCGTTCGGGGCGAGCTACCGCAAGGATACGTGGCGCGACGATGGCTACAGCTACCTGGATTCGCCGACCGGCTATTACATGCTGGGCGGCGTCAATCCGTACACGTGGGACCCGGATTCGATTCGCCGTTCCGACTTCGTGAAGGACACGCTCTGGAGCCGCGACCAGCGCTCGGCACTGACGTCGGCCTACGCCACCGGCCGTTTCCGCCTGGCGGACCCGCTCAGCATGATTCTGGGCGCGCGGCTGGATTGGTTCGACTTCGACAACAAGCAGTATCAAGGCGCATGGAGCAGTCATCGCAAGTTCAGCGAAGACAAGCACTTCACGCCGTATGCCGCGCTGACCTATGATCTGAACGACAACCACTCGGTCTACGCCAGCTATTCCAGCATCTTCAAACCGCAGTACTACCTGGACACGTCGGGTACGGTGCTCAAGCCGGTGGAGGGCACCAACTACGAAATCGGCCTGAAGGGCAGCTATCTGGACGAGCGTATCAACGCCGCCATCGCGGTGTTCTCGACGACGCAGTCCAACCTGCCGCAGGCGGTGACCGACATCTCGTCGTGCTTCGTCGCCACCAATTGCTATCGGGCGGTGGGCGAGGTCAAGAGCGAAGGCGTGGAGATCGACATCAATGGCGAGCTGCTGCCACGCCTGAACGTGGGCATCGGTTATTCCTACACGCGCGCCAAGGTGTCTTCGGGCGGCATCGATGGCGCCGCGGGCCAGCCCTATGCCAGCTATGTCCCGCAGCACCAGTTGAAAGTCGCCGCCATGTATCACCTGCCGGGGGCGTACGAGAAATGGCGTATCGGCGGCGCGGTGCGGGCACAGAGCAAGACCTCGACGCAATCGTTGACGAGCGCGGAGGGCTACGTGGTCAAGCAGTCGCCGTTCACGGTGGTGGATCTGGTGGCCGGCTACAAGGTGAACCGGCAGCTGGATATCCAGTTCAACGTCAACAACCTGTTCGACAAGCGCTATTTCGAGTCGATGCAGGGTAACAATGGAGGCAACTACTACGGTACGCCGCGTAGTTTCCTGCTGACGACACGCTATCAGTTCTAGCGGCATGGCTGGCTGCGCATCGCGACGGCGATGGCGCAGTCAGCCGTGGCGGCCTCATCGTCGGGGGGGAGTTCGTCCGACGGCGTTCGGGCGAGGGCTAGACGTCGTCGAAATAGAACGCCTTGTCGATCTTCGCTTCAAGCGCGAGATAGGTGGGCGATTCCTGCCAGTTCTGGGTGAAGCCGATCAGCAGCAGCGCGCCGACGACCGCGCCGATGGCGCCCATCCAGCCGAAGCCGAACGCCAGTATCAGCAGCGGCCCCGCGCAGACCAGTGGCAGCCACCATTGCAGCAGCAACTTCAGCAGCATGCCCAGGCAGAAATAACCGACGATCAGCGCCACGATGATGGCAATGACGATCAGGAATTCCATGACAGCTATGCCGCCAGGATGCGGGCTTTCTGCTCGGCGAATTCGGCGTCTGTCAGCACGCCGCGGTCGCGCAGGCTGGCCAGTCGCTCCAGTTTGGCGATGACGTCGTCATCCGGACCGGCGGCCTTGCCGGCGGCGGGTTGCCGCATGAAGCGGGATTTGCGCGCTTCGATGGCCTCCTGCACGCGGTTGGTGAATCGCATGACGGTTTTCTTCCAGACGTTGCGTATCTGGTAGCTACCGGCGCTGTCCTGGATGGAGATATTGCCGAACATGATGCCGGTTTCACCGGAAACGGCATTGACCTTGTCCAGGTCGATCGCGGTCTGGCGCAGGCCGTAGACCAGGCCTTTGTCGAGGAAGATGATGCGCCGGTCGGTCAGCGTGATGAGCCAGGTGTTGTTGTTCATCATGCCGCTGGTGAAGGCCAGCACCTCTTCGCCGTCGTGCAGCACGTGGGGCAGGTGGTTCAGTTCCTTCTTGGTGAAGAACTGGTCATCGCCCATCTCCTTGGCGATGGCGTTGTAGCGCGCCTTCAATTCCTCGGGCGGCGCGTTTTTATAGTCGAAGGCCATGCACTTCCTTGCATCCGGTTATGGCATCAGCAGCCAAAGCGCGCCTATCTTAAGCCACGGGTCGGGCAGGCGGAGGCGTGCTCGGAAAAAAACCTCCGGGCCGGCGGCCAGTCCGGAAGGCTCCCTGTCGATTGTCGAGATTCGAAGCGGCGCACGGCCAGCCGCGCGCGCCGCATTCGCGGCGGCGCAAGGCCTATTGCATGTACCACCCATGGCTGACCACGAACGACTGCCCCGTGAACGCCGCGCTGGGGAAGGTCGACAGGAACAGCGCCGTCTGCGCCACGTCGTCGACCGTGGTGAAAACGCCGTCGACGGTATCGCCCAGCATCACCTTCTTGACCACGTCTTCTTCGCTGATGCCCAGTTCCTTGGCCTGTTCGGGAATCTGCTTCTCAACCAGCGGGGTGCGCACGAAGCCGGGGCAGATGACGTGCGAACGCACGTTGTGCTTGGCGCCTTCCTTGGCCAGCACGCGCGCCAGGCCCAGCAGCGCGTGCTTGGCGGCGACGTAGGCGGACTTGAGTGGCGAGGCTTCGTGCGAGTGCACCGAGCCCATGTAGATCACGACGCCGCCGCGATCATCCTTGTACATGTGCTTGAGCGCGGCCTTGGTGGTGAGGAAGGCGCCATCGACATGGATGGCCTGCATTTTCTTCCAGTCGGCAAAGGCGAAGTTCTCGATGGGGTTGACGATCTGGATGCCGGCGTTCGAGATCAGGATGTCGATGCTGCCGTAGGCGGCGGCGACGCGGTCGATGCCCTGGTTGACGGCGTCTTCGTTGGTGACGTCCATGGCCACGCCCATGGCCTTGCCGCCGGCCTGTTCGATTTCGCGGGCGACGGCATCGGCGCCGGCCTGGTTCAGGTCGGCGATGGCGACCGCGGCGCCTGCGCGCGACAGGGTCAGCGCGATTTCCTTGCCGATGCCGCTGGCCGCGCCGGTGACGACGGCCACTTTTCCGTTCAGATTGCTCATGCTGGGGAACCTCCGGGTAAGGATGCCGCGGGCCGGGGTGCGCCCGCGGATGCGAGGGGCATGGCTTGATGGTAGCGCTCCAGGATGAGCGCAGCCTGAATGCCACAGCCAGGGTAACTTTCTATGTCATTTGCTTCCGCCGCATGTCAGGCCGAGGCGGGGGGCGCGCTCGCGGTTCTCGGGGCGGGCGCCATGGGCGGCAGGCCGCGCCAGGAACGGGGCCGGGCGGGCTTTGTTACCAAGCCCGCCCGCGCGCCGCATTCGGCCATTGCCGGTTGCGCCGGGCTGCGCGAGAATCCGCCGGATTCGGTCCCGCCCTGATTGTGGCGGGATCCTTGTTTCCTACAGAGCGAAGACTAGCGTGTCATCAGTCATGGACGGTCGGGCGGGCAAGCGGGTGGCGGCGGGTTGGGCGCGTGGCGTCGCGGCGGCCGTGTTGGGGGTGGCGGCGCTGTCGGCGCAGGCGGCCTATGTGGTGGTGGACACCGGCCATACGCCCAAGCAGCCGGGCGCCACGGGCGCCAGCGGCCGGGTGGAGTACCAGTACAACCTGGACCTGAGCGGCGCGGTGGCCACGGATCTGCTGGCGCTGGGCGACCGCGTGACGCGCGTGTCGGCCGATGGCGCCGAGATTGCGCTGGGCCGGCGCGCGCGGACGGCGCCGGACGCGGACTTCTTCATCTCGATCCACCACGATTCGATGCAGCAGAAGTACATCGATGCCGGCCGCCAGCGGGAGTTCGCGGGCTTCGCCATCTTTGTCTCGCAGCTCAATCCCCGCTACGAGGACAGCCTGCGGTGCGCCAAGGCCATCGGCGAGGCGCTGGTGGCGGCGGGCGAAAAGCCGTCGCTGTACCACGCCGAGCCCATCGCGGGCGAGAACCGGCCATTGCTCGATCGCCGCCTGGGCGTGCATCGCTACGATGGGCTGGCGGTGCTCAAGACCGCGGCCATGCCGGCGGTGCTGGTGGAGGCCGGCGTGATCGTGAATCCCGACGAAGAGGCGCGCCTGGCGCGGCCAGAGACCATTCAGCGCCTGGCGCGGGCGATCGCGGACGGCACGCACGCCTGCCAGCGGCGCTAGCGCGGCGTTGGGGGCCAGCGGGCGGAGGCGGGATGAAATCGCAAGGGATGGATAAAATCCGGCATTCGTATAGTGGGCCGCCGCGCCCGGACGACGCGGTTGCGCAGGGCGGGGGCGATCCCGGCCGTGGCGAGCGTTCCGAGAACAAGGACTGATGATGCTGAAAAGAAAACTGACGATGTTGGCCGCGTCCCTGGCGCTGTCGATGACCGGGCTGTCCGTCGCGGTGGCGCAGACGCAGGCGCCGGCGCAGCAGCAGGAGGAGCCCGAACGCTACGGCCCGTTCTTCTTCCTGCCCAGCCAGCCCAACCTGCTGGTCTACGTGGGCGCGGTGGGCGCCAACGACATGCTCAACCTGAAGAAGGCGCTGCGCGAGCACCCGACCATCTCCACCCTGATCCTGCAGAACAACGGCGGCGGCCTGGTCCACATCGGGCTGGTGGTGGCCGAAGAGGTCTACGAGCGGGGTCTGAACACCTATATCCCGAAGGACAGCTATTGCGCGTCGGCGTGTTCGTTCGTGTTCTTCGCCGGCCGCCAGCGCCTGGCGGAAGGCCGCCTGGGCGTGCACCAGATCTCGGCGCCCGAGATGACGGGCGAGCAGGCGCAGTTCGGCGTGTCGGACATTGTCGCGACCCTGCCGAAGTACGGCGTGTCGGCGGACGTGCTGGGGATCATGTTCAGCACGCCGTCCAAGGAGATGTATTTCTTCTCGCCGCAGGAGATCATCAGGTACGGCATCAACCGCACCGGCAACGTCAGGACGGCCAGCAATGACGTGCAGCCGGGCACCGGCCAGCGTGCGGCCCCCGCGCCCGCCGCGGCGCCGGCGCCGCAGGCGCAGTCGCCGGGGGATGCCAAGCTGCCGCCGCGCAAGCCGGCGTCGCCCGATGCTGCGCCGGCGCCGGCCGGCCCCGTGGCCAATCCGTACATGCCGAAGGAGACCGCGCCGGCGGCGATCACGGATGAGCAGAAGGCAATCAACGCCGCGGCCCTGATGATCCAGGCGGGCAGCGGCACCAATGAAGAGGCGCTGAAGTTCACGCGCGAGTTCTACGCCGATACGGTCGACTACTTCAAGAAGCAGCGGCCGAAATCCGAGATCCTGGCGGACAAGGAGGCGTACTTCGCGCGCTGGCCGGTGCGTCGTTTCGTGGTCGACCAGAATTCGCTGCGAGCCAAGTGCCAGGACCAGATGTGCATGGTCAAGGGCCTCTACGACTACAAGGTATCCAGCCCGGAGCGCGGCAAGACCGCGACCGGCACGTCGAATTTCACTTACGTCCTTGACCTGCGCAACCGCTACCGCATCGTCATGGAAGACAGCGAGGTCATCAGCCGCTGACGCAGCGGGCCGATGCCAGGGAGAACTGCAATGAGTTTGAGGAATCGCGCGGCGCGGCTGCTGTGCCTGGTGGGGTTGGGCGTGCTGGCCGCGCCGGCGTTGGCGATCAACTGCCAGAAGGCCAGCACGGTCCCCGAGAAGCTGATCTGTTCGGATCGCAAGGCGGTGGCCGCCGATGGCGAGCTGAACCGCGCCTATGCGGCGGTGCTGAAGCAGGCGCCCGACGAGGAGATCCACAAGATGCTGGTGGACAGCCAGCGGCGCTGGCTCAAGGCCCGCGACCAGGTGCTGGACGGGCTGACCGACGATTCCGACGCGTTGCAGGACGACAAGACGCCGGGGCAGCTGGCGGCCGACCTGATCCTGAACCGCATCGCCCAGCTCAAGGAGATCCGGAAGGGCGACAAGCTGCCCGCCATGATCGCCACGGCGCTGCGCCAGCGGGAGTTCAACAAGCAGTTCACCGGCGGCCCCTACGCCGGCTTTGATGTGTCCTGCGACCTGCTGCCGCGCGACTACAAGTACTACGGCTGCTTCGCGATCCGCCACTACCAGAACAACGATCGCCTCTGCAGCGCGGAGGAATACTGGGCCACCGGTTCGGTCTATGTGCAGCGCTATGTGGCCAAGGTGGTGGATAACAAGCCGGTGCCGGTGGCCTCGTGCTCATTCAATGGCGTCGACGCCAACTGCCCGGGCGGGATTTCGGATGACGCCCACTGGAACACCGGCCCCGAGGTGCACAAGGTGGACTATTCATCCACGCCGTTGCCCAAGGTGGATGGCGAAGTCCACGACGAGGATGACAACGACTGGCTCAAGGCCTGCCTGACCGATCCGTCTTTCCCGCTGTCCGACCCGAAGGGCGCCGGGCGCTAGTCGGGGCGCGCCGAGCCGAGCCGAGCCGTATCAGGCCGGGTCGTCGTCGGCGGCCCGGGCCAGGCGCTTGCGGTGGCGCCTGGCGTAGTCCTGCAACGCGTCGCGCAGCACCACCGCCTGGTTGTGCGCGGTATTGCGCGCGCCATACAGCAACGTCAACGGGCGCGCGCCGGCGGCTTCCAGCAACGCGGCCATGCGGGCCTGTTGCGCCGGGTCGGCCAGCTCGGCCAGGTATTTTTCCCGGAACGCATCCCAGCGTTCGTCCTGGTGACTGAACCATTTGCATAGTTCGGCGCTGGGGGCGATGTCCTTGGCCCATTCATCCAGCCCCAGGTCGGCGCGGCGCAGGCCGCGCGGCCACATGCGGTCCACCAGCGCCCGATAACTGCCGTCGGGGCCGAGGCCTTCATAGACACGCTGCACGGAGATGGCGGACGGTTTCATGGGAGAGCGGCTCCTGTGACGGACCGCCCCAGTCTACTCCCGCCCGGCATCCTACCGCCGCCGACCGGCGACTCCGGGACGCATTCCGGCGCGACGGGTCAGGCGGCGGCCTTGGCCGGCTCGGCCGCGCCGCTGGCGCGCAACAGCAGGAAACCCACCACCGCCGAGGCCAGCGAGCCGGTCAGGACGCCGATCTTGGTGGCGTCGACCGCCGCCGGGTCGGTGAAGGCCAGCGCGCCGATGAACAGGCTCATGGTGAAGCCGATGCCGCACAGCAGGGCCACGCCGTACAGCTGCGTGAAGCTGGCGTGGCGCGGCAGGCTGGCCACGCCGGTGCGGATGGCGAGCCAGGCGAAGCCGAACACGCCCAGCTGCTTGCCCAGGAACAGGCCCAGCGCCACGCCCAGCGGCACGGGCTGCGCCAGGCTCGACAGGCCCATGCCGGCGAACGACACGCCGGCGTTGGCGAAGCCGAACAGCGGCACGATCAGCAGCGCCACGGGCTTGTGCAGCGCATGTTCCAGCGCATGCAGCGGCGAATGCTCGCCCGCGCGGCCCTGGTTCTGGGGGCGCAGCGGAATGGTCAGCGCCAGCGCCACGCCCGCGAGCGTGGCATGCACGCCGGACTTCAGCACGAAGTACCACAGCACCGCGCCGATCAGCAGGTAGGGCGTCAGGCGCAGCACGCCGGCCCGGTTCAGGCAGAACAGGCAGGCCAGCAGCGCGCCGGCCATGGCCAGCGCGAACAGGTTCAGCTCAGAGGTATAGAACAGCGCAATGATGACGATGGCGCCCAGGTCGTCCAGGATCGCCAGCGCCGTCAGGAACACCTTCAGCGAGGTCGGCACGCGGCTGCCCAGCAGGGCCAGGATGCCCAGCGCGAAGGCGATGTCGGTGGCGGCGGGAATGGCCCAGCCGCGCAGGGTCTCGGGGCTGCCCAGGTTGAGCAGCACGTAGATCAGCGCCGGCATGGCCATGCCGCCCACGGCGGCGATGCCCGGCAGCACGATGCGGGCGACGCCGCGCAGCTGGCCGTCCAGCACCTCGCGCTTGATCTCCAGGCCGACCAGCAGGAAGAACACCGCCATCAGGCCGTCGTTGATCCAGTGCAGCACCGATTCCTTGAGCATCACCGGCCCGACCTGGAAGCCCAGCTTGGTGCCGAGGATGTTGAAATATCCGGCCGCCAGGGGACTATTGGCGACGATCAGGGCGACCACCGCCGCCAGCATGAGGACGTAGCCGCCGAGGGCTTCGGAACGCAGGAACGCCTGCAGGAAAGAGACGGGCCGGGACGGGGGCGAGGCCTGCAGGGTCAAGATTCACTCCTTGGGTGCTGCGTACAGCGTAAAACCTGAATTTTACCTGAATTAAGCATGCCCCGCCGGATGGAAGGCCTTGATTTCTATAGGATTTGGCCTTTCGGGATCAATGCCACAGCAACGCGTTCATGGCCTCGACCAGCCGGTTGCGATAGCGCGGCAGCAGCGCCCGCACGCGGGCCTGGCGGTCGGTCCATTCGGCCGGTTCGGCGCCGGCGGCGATGCGCGGCGGCGCCCAGATCGGGTCGGGGAAATGGCGGTCGCCGCGCCAGCGCGGAATCACGTGCCAGTGCAGGTGCGGCACCATGTTGCCGAGCGATGCCAGATTGATCTTGTCGGGCGCCAGGATCGATTGCTGCGCTTCCTCGACCACGTACACGGCGCGCATCAGCAGGTCGCGGCCGTGGGTCGACAGGCTGGTCATCTCGGCCAGGTGGGCGTTCCAGATGACGCGGGTGAAGCCGGGGTAGTCGGGGTCGTCGACCTCGATCAGGCGCAGGTGCGGCCCGCGCCACAGCAGCGTGCCGCCGTCGGTCTGGCACAGCGGACAGTCGGGGTCGCGCGCGCTCAAGGCAGCACCTTGCGGTATTGGATGAAGCCGGAACGGTCGGCGATGCGGTCGTACAGCTGCATGGCGGTGGCGTTGGTTTCGTGGGTCAGCCAGTAGACGCGAGCGCAGTTGGCCGCGGCCGCCTGCGCGTAGACGTGCTCGATCAGCTTGCGGCCGGCGCCGGTGCCGCGCGTCTCGGGATCCACATACAGGTCCTGCAGGTAGCAATAGTCGCCCGCCGTCCAGGTCGAGCGGTGGAAGATCCAGTGGACCATGCCGACCGCGCGGCCGCTGTCGTAGGCCAGCGCGGCGTTGACCGGCTCGGCCGGGTCGAGGAAGCGGGCCCAGGTGTTGCGGGTGACGGCGTCGGCGATGTCGACGCGGTAGAAGTCCTGGTAGCCCTTCCAGAGCGGCAGCCAGACATCAAAATCGGCGGCGACGACGGGGCGGATTTCAGCCGAGCTCATGGGGAAGGTCTCCTGCGGGTCAGAGTTGGTTTTCCAGGGCTTCGACGATATGCCGCAGCACCTGAAGGCGAGCGTAGCGCTTGTCGTTGGCCGAGACCAGATGCCACGGCGCATGCTGGACATCGGTGCGCGCCAGCATTTCGTTGGTGGCCGCGGCGTATTCCTTCCACTTGTCGCGGTTGCGCCAGTCGTCGGGCGTGATCTTGAAGTTCTTGAAGGGCGATTTCTCGCGGTCCTTGAAGCGTTCGAGCTGCACGTCGGCGGTGACCGCCAGCCAGAACTTCAGCACCAGCGCGCCGCTGCCGGCCAGTTGCGCCTCGAAGTCGTTGATCTCGGCGTAGGCGCGGCGCCAGTGGGCGGGCGGGGTGATTTTCTCGACGCGCTCGACCAGTACCCGGCCGTACCAGGAGCGGTCGAAGATGGCGATGCGGCCCTGGCGCGGCACGTGGCGCCAGAAGCGCCACAGGTAGGGGCGCGACAGCTCGTAGCTGTTGGGCGCGGCCACCGGGGTGATGTCGAACTGGCGCGCGTCCAGCGCATGCGTGATGCGCCGGATGGCGCCGCCCTTGCCGGCGGCGTCCTGGCCTTCGAACACCAGCACCAGCGAGCGTTCCTGGAATTTCCTGGAGCGGGCGGCGCGCGCCAGCCGGCCCTGCAGCAGGCCCAGTTCGGATTCGTAATCTTCGCGGTCGAGCTTGGCGTCGTAGTCCAGCTGGCCGAGCCGGTCAAGGATGCGGGCGGGGCCGGTATGGGCCACGAACGAGGCCGGGATGCGCGGCACGCGGTTCTGGCGCATGGCGGCCAGCACGGCTTCGGCGGTGCGCGCGGCGCGCATGTTCTCGTCGGCGCTGGGGATCACCACCCAGGGCGCGTGGCCACTGTCGGTGTGGTTGATGACGACCTGGCCGCTGTTGCGGATGCGGTCGTATTTCTTGTGCACCTTGAGGTCGATCGGGCTGACCTGCCAGGAGGTCTCGGGACTGGCCAGCAGGCGCTTGGCCCGCGCCCGCTGGGCGTCCGATGACAGGTGGAACCAGAGCTTGAGGATCTGCACGCCTTCGGCGGCCAGCATGGCCTCGAAGCGGCGGATGGCGACGGACTGCGCCTCGATGCTGTCCTGGTTGGGATGCTTGCGCGCGGCTTCGCGGATCAGCGGCGTGTACCAGGAGCCGAAGACGATGCCGGTGCTGCCCTTGGGCGGCAGGTCTTTCCAGTAGCGCCACATGGGCGGGCGTTCGAGTTCGTCGCCTTCCGGGGGACCATAGGCCAGCGTCTTGATGTGGCGCGGGTCCATCCACTCGTTGAGCAGGTTGACCGTGGCGCCCTTGCCGGCGCCGTCGATGCCGGCCACCACCACCAGCAGGGATTTCTCGGCCTTCTGCAGGCGCTGGTATTGGGCGTTCAGCAGCGCGACGCGCAGCTTGGCCTCCAGCGGTTTGAAGGCTTCCTTGGACAGGACTGGGTCGGCTTCGGCTTCGGCGAACATGAGGGATTCCGTGGGATCGGCGATCTTGTGACCGGCCGATCTTGCGGGATATCCCGGCGGCGCGCAAGTGCGCGGCCGGCGGAACCCTTGTGGACGCCGGCTAGAGGGCGTCGACCGGGATCTTCAGGTAGCGCACGCCGTTGTCTTCCGGCGGCGGGAAGTGGCCGGCGCGGATGTTGACCTGGATGGCCGGCAGGATCAGCGTGGGCATGGACAAGGTGGCGTCGCGCCGCGTGCGCATGGCGACGAAGTCGTCTTCGGTGACGCCGTCGCGCACGTGGATGTTGGCGCGGCGCTGCTCGGCCACGGTGGTCTGCCACGCGGCCTCGCGGCCAGCCGGCGGATAGTCGTGGCACACGTAGAGGCGGGTGTCGTCGGGCAGGCTCAGCAGATGCCGGATGGAGCGGAACAACTGGTGGGCGTCGCCGCCGGGAAAGTCGCAGCGCGCGGTGCCGACGTCGGGCATGAACAGGGTGTCGCCGACGAAGACCGCGTCGCCGATGCGGTAGGCCATGTCGGCGGGGGTGTGGCCGGGCACGTGCATGGCGCTGGCCGTGAGCGCGCCGATCGAGAACGTTTCGCCGTCGGCGAACAGGCGGCCGAACTGCGAGCCGTCGAGCTGGAACTGCGGCTCGAGGTTGAAGATTTTCTTGAACACGCCCTGCACCGTGCGGATGCTCTGGCCGATGGCGATGACGCCGCCCAGCGCGCGCTGCAGGTAGGGGGCGGCCGACAGGTGATCGGCATGCGCGTGGGTCTCGAGCAGCCATTCGGTGCGCAGGCCGTGTTCGCGGACGTAGGCGGCGACCCGGTCGGCGCTGGCGGTGCTGGTGCGGCCGGACTTGGGGTCGTAGTCCAGCACCGAGTCGATGATGGCACAGGCGCCGCCGGGCGCGGGCTCGTGCACCACGTAGGTGACGGTGGCGGTGGCCGGGTCGAAAAAGGCTTGGATCTGCGGGGTCATGGGCGGCGGCCTCGGGCGTGCGGCGGCGGCGCGCACGAAACAATATATGTATTTGAATAATATTGTTGGATAGTTTATCCGTCAATATAATGATCAAGTCCTTTCCGGCCGATTGATCCTCATCAAATGCTGACTGCCCTGAACGAATGCGAAGTCGCCGCGCTGCGCGAATCCGCCTCCCAGGCCTGCGCGCTGCTCAACGCGCTGGCCAACGAAGACCGGCTGCTGCTGCTGTGCCAACTGGTGCAGGGCGAGCGCAACGTCGGTGAACTGGAATCCCTGACCGGCATCCGCCAGCCGACCCTGTCGCAGCAGCTGGGCGTGCTGCGCGACGAGGGCCTGGTGAGCACGCGGCGCCAGGGCAAGTACGTGTACTACCAACTGGCCAGTTTCGAGGTCAACCAGGTCATGAAAACCCTGTCCAGCCTGTATTGCGGCCGCGCGATGGCGGCGCTCGCATCATGATCGACTGGCCCGCTTTCACGCCCGGGAGCGCGGTTGCCGGCGGCGCGCTGATCGGCGCGGCCGCCGTGTTGCTGATGCTGGGGGCGGGCCGCATCGCGGGCATCAGCGGCATCCTGGGCGGCCTGCTGCCGCCGGACCGCCACAGCGGCTGGCGGCTGGCGTTCGTGGTCGGCCTGGGCCTGGCGCCGTGGCTCTATCAGTGGGCCGCGACGCTGCCGCCCATCGTGGTGGAGGCGGGCACGGGCCGGCTGATCGCCGCGGGCCTGCTGGTGGGGATCGGCACGCGCTACGCCTCGGGCTGCACCAGCGGCCATGGCGTCTGCGGCCTGGCGCGCGGTTCGCGCCGCTCGCTGGCGGCGACCGCGTTGTTCATGGCCGCGGGGTTCGTCATGGTCTATCTCGTGCGCCACGTGATCGGAGCCTGACATGGTCATCGCGTTCGCTTTCGTCGCGGGGCTGGTATTCGGCCTGGGCCTGATCGTCTCCGGCATGGCCAACCCCGCCAAGGTGCTGGGCTTTCTGGACCTGGCGGGGCCGTGGGACCCGTCGCTCGCGTTGGTGATGGGCGGCGCGCTGGCGGTGACGGCCGTGGGCTTCGCCTGGTTGCGGCGGCGCCGCGCCAGCCTGTCCGGCGGCCCGCTGCAATGGCCCGCCGCGACGCGCGTCGATCCGCGCCTGGCGCTGGGCAGCCTGACGTTCGGCGCGGGCTGGGGCCTGGCGGCGTTCTGCCCGGGGCCGGCGCTGGTGGCGGCCGCGGCCGGCGTGCGCGAGGCCCTGATCTTCGTGGCCGCGATGGCGGCGGGCATGGCGCTGTTTTCGATCATCCAGCATTTCAATCGCCGGCCCCCGCGGACCGGTTCATAACCGGGAGACAAGCATGCAGACGGCAGCACAGGCGCAGCGCGATTTCGACGTGGTGGTGGTGGGAGGCGGTTCGGCCGGCATCGGCGTGACCGCCAGCCTGCTGCGCCGCCGTCCGGACCTGCGCATCGCGGTCATCGAGCCCAGCGACAAGCACTACTACCAGCCGGCCTGGACGCTGGTGGGCGGGGGCGCGTTCGACATCGCCAAGACGGTGCGGCCGACCCGCTCGGTGATGCCGGGCCGCGCCACCTGGCTGCAGGCCGCGGCGGCAGGTTTCGAGCCCGAGGCCAACCAGGTGCGGCTGGCCGATGGCAGCGCGGTCAGCTACCAGCAATTGATCGTATGCCCGGGCCTGCGCCTGGCCTGGGACAGGGTGGAAGGGCTGTCGGACACGTTGGGCCGCAACGGCGTCAGTTCCAACTACCGATTCGACCTGGCGCCGTACACCTGGGAACTGGTGCGCGGCCTGAAGGGCGGCAAGGCGCTGTTCACGCAGCCGGCGATGCCGATCAAGTGCGCCGGCGCGCCGCAGAAGGCCATGTACCTGGCCTGCGACCACTGGCGCCGCGGCGGCGTGCTGGATCGCATCGAGGTCGAATTCGACCTGGCCGGCGCGGTGCTGTTCGGGGTGCCGACCTTCGTGCCGCCGCTGATGCGCTATGTGGAGAGCTACGGCATCTCGCTGGCCTTCAATTCGGCGCTGGTGGCGGTGGACGGCCCGGCGCGCAAGGCCTGGTTCGACGTCAAGGACGCCGAGGGCGCGGTCACTCGTGTGGAAAAGTCGTTCGACATGCTGCACGCGGTGCCGCCGCAGGTGCCGCACGACTTTCTGCGCCAGAGCGCGCTGGCGGACGCGGCGGGCTGGTGCGAGGTCGATCCGGCCACGCTGCGCCATGTGCGCTACGACAACATCTTCGGGCTGGGCGACGGCATCAGCACCACCAACGCCAAGACCGCGGCGGCGGCGCGCAAGCAGATCGTCACGGTGGCCGAGAACCTGCTGGCGGTGCGCGAAGGGCATGCGCTGCCGGTCACGTATGACGGCTACGGTTCGTGCCCGCTGACGGTCGAACGCGGCCGCATCGTGCTGGCCGAGTTCGGCTATGGCGGCAAGCTGCTGCCGACGTTCCCGCTGGATCCGACGGTGCCGCGCAAGAGCGCCTGGTTCCTCAAGGCGACGATGCTGCCGTGGATCTACTGGAACGGCATGCTCAAGGGCCGCGAATGGCTGGCCCGTCCGCTGGGCAACTGAAGCCGCCGTTGCCGCGTGGAAGGCGCTGTCGCGCCCGGGCTTTGCCGGTCCCGGGCGCGCGCCTTGCTTGTTATTCGTAGGTGCGGATGTCGTCGATGACCTTGCCGTCGTTCGGCAGGGCGCCGGCCTCGGCCCATTCCACGTCGCTGCGCAGCTTGGTCACGTCGCGCACCGATTCGGCGATGCGCGCGCCCAGGTCTTCGCCGCGCACGCGCGACTCCACCCGCAGCACCATCTTGTCCGACCCCGTGGTGCCGCTGATGACCAGCCGCGCCCGCAGGATCTCGGGATGGCGGCGCACCACGTCGGCCACCTGCGAGGGATGCACGAACATGCCGCGCACCTTGGTGGTCTGGTCGGCGCGCCCCATCCAGCCCTTGATGCGGGTGTTGGTGCGGCCGCAGGGCGAGATGCCGGGCATGACCGCCGACAGGTCGCCGGTGCCGAAGCGCACCAGCGGGTAGTCGGGATTGAGCGTGGTGACCACGACTTCGCCGACCTCGCCGTCGGGCACCGGTTCGCCGGTGCCGGGACGCACGATCTCGACGATGATGTCCTCGCCCAACACCAGGCCCTGGCGGGCCGGCGTCTCGAACGCGATCATGCCGAGGTCGGCGCTGCCGTAGGCTTGGTAGCCCTCGATGCCGCGCGCCGCCAGCCAGTCGCGCAGCGACGGCGGGAAGGCTTCGCCGGAGACCAGCGCGCGGCGCAGCGAATCCAGTTTCACGCCGAGCTCGTCGGCCTTTTCCAGGATGATTTTCAGGAAGCTGGGCGTGCCGGTGTAGCCGCTGGGCGCCAGGTCCTGGATCGCGCGCACCTGCTGCTCCGTCTGGCCGGTGCCGCCGGGGAACACGGTGCAGCCGACGGCGTGCGCGGCGGTCTCCATCATCGAGCCGGCCGGCGTGAAGTGATAGGAAAAGCAGTTATAGGCCAGCTCGCCGGCGCGAAAGCCCGCGGCGTACAGCGCGCGGGCAAAGCGCCAGTAGTCGGCGCGCGCGCTTTCGGGTTCATAGATCGGGCCGGGCGAGGCGAACACGCGCATGGCTTCGCCCCAGCCGATGGCCGAGAAGCCGCCGAAGGCCTTCTGCGGGCCGGCCGGTTGCGCGGCCTGCTCGCGGCTGTGCTGCTGGCGCTCCAGCAGCTCGTGCTTGCGCAGCACTGGCAGGTGCGCCAGCGCGGCGCGCGAGGTGACCGTGGCGGGGTCGATGCCGCGCAGCTGCTCGGCAATGGCCGGCGCTCGGGCGATGGCGCGGGCGATGGCGCCGGGCAGGGCCGCCATCAGCTCGCGCTCGCGTTGCTCGGGCGCTCGGGTTTCCAGGACATCGAAAAACTCGGACATGGGATCGCACCCTCTCGTGTGCCGTACTGCGGTGTCGTTGCCGGCGGCGCACCGGACCGCGCCGGCGTCGCCGCTCCAGGGATCAGGCCAGCCAGCGTTTGCGGCGGCGGTAGAACTTGTTGTCGCGGAAACTCTTGCGCTCGCCGCTGGAAATGCCCAGGTAGAACTCTTTCACGTCCTCGTTCTGGGCCAGGTCCTTCGCGGCGCCGTCCATCATCACGCGGCCGTTCTCCAGGATGTAGCCGTAGTCGGCATAGCGCAGCGCGATGTTGGTGTTCTGCTCGGCCAGCAGGAAGCTGACGCGCTCGCGCTGGTTCAGGTCGCGCACGATCTCGAAGATCTCTTCGACGATCTGCGGCGCCAGGCCCATGGACGGCTCGTCCAGCAGGATCATGTTGGGGTTGGCCATCAGCGCGCGGCCGATGGCGGTCATCTGTTGCTCGCCGCCCGAGGTGTAGCCGGCCTGGCTGGCGCGGCGCTGCTTCAGGCGGGGGAAATACTGGTAGACGCGCTCCAGCGCCGCGCTGGTGTCGCCGCGGCCGAGGTCGCGGGTATAGGCGCCCGTCAGCAGGTTCTCTTCGATGGTGAGGTGGGCGAAGCAATGGCGGCCCTCCATCACCTGCACCACGCCGCGCTCGACCAGCTCGGCCGGCGACAGCTTCTCGATGCGCTGGTCGCGGTACTGGATGTGGCCCTTGGTGACGTCGCCGCGCTCGCCCTTGAGCAGGTTCGAGATGGCGCGCAACGTGGTGGTCTTGCCGGCGCCGTTGGCGCCCAGCAGGGCCACGATCCGGCCTTCCGGCACCTGCAGGGAAACGCCCTTGAGCACCAGGATGACGTGGTTGTAGATCACCTCGATGCCGTTCACATCGAGCAGCACCTTGGGGGTGTCGGCGGTAGTAGCGGTAGTCGTTGCTGCGGTCATGGCGGTTCCTGCGGCATGGTGGCGGCCGACGCCCGGGGGCGCCGGCCGCCGGTTCACATCAGTTCTCGCAAGTGCGGGGCGTGATGTTCTTTTCCTTGGCGTACTTCGCCGCGGCTTCCTTCACCATCGGGTCCAGCAGGGTCTTGTCGGCCTGGTACCAGTCCGAGGCGACCTTGAACTTGGCGCCGTCCCACTGCACGATGCGGGCCCAGTCGTCACCCTTGTGGTTGCTGCACGAGGTCTTGACCGGACGCATGATCTGGCCGAAGCCCAGCTGGTTCAGGCGTTCCTGCGTCAGGTTCAGGTTCTCGAAGCCCCAGCGCACCTGTTCGGGCGTGAGCGCCTTGCCCTTGCCGAACTTTTCCTGCGCGGTGCGGATCGCCTCGACCTGCAGCATCGAGATCATCATGCCGCGGGTGTGGGCGATGGTGCCGAGCGTGGTCTTGCCCGTCTTGTCCGAGCCCTGGCCCTTGTCGTAGACGTACTTCTTCAGATCGTCATAGACCTTGTCGTGGTCGGCGCCGCTGTTGTGGATGGTGATGGCGTTGTAGCCCTTGGCGACATCGCCCAGGTCCTTGACGTCGCCTTCCGAGCCGGCCCACCAGATCGCGTACATCTTGTCGCGCGGGTAGCCGCTGGCCTGCGCTTCGCGGATGGCGGTGGGCGTCATGATGCCCGCGCTCCACAGCAGCACATAGGCCGGGCGGGCCTGGCGGATCTGCAGCCAGGTGGACTTCTGTTCCACGCCGGGGGCGGTCACCGGATACAGCAGCAGCTCGAAGCCTTCCTTGGCGGCGCGCTTCTGCAGCAGCGGGATCGGTTCCTTGCCGTAGGGCGAGTCATGGTAGACCAGGGCGATCTTCTTGCCCTTGAGCTTGTCCATGCCGCCTTCTTTCTTGGCGATGTCCTGGATCATCACGTCGGCGGCGGTCCAGTAGGTGCCCAGCAGCGGGAAGTTCCACTCGAACACGCTGCCGTCGACCGATTGCGACAGGCCGTAGCCCATCGTCTCGACCGGCACCTTGTCGACCATGGCCTTGTCGCTGACCGCGAAGGTGATGCCGGTCGATTGCGTGTCGAAGCCCGAGGCGCCGGTGCCCTTGCCCTTCAGGCGCTCGTAGCACTCCACGCCGCGGTCGGTGGCGTAGGCGGTTTCGCATTCCTCGTAGGTGATCTTGACGCCGTTGACGCCGCCGTCGCGTTCGTTGACCAGCTTCAGGTAATCCAGCTTGCCGTCGGCCCAGGGAATGCCCAGCGGCGCGAACGACCCGGTCCGGTACACCAGCAACGGAACGAACTGCTCTTCCGCCGCCATTGCCGGCGTGGCCACGGCGCCCACGGCGCCGGCTGCGGCCACCAAGGCTGCCGCCAACTTCAGGTTAAGACGCTTCATCTCCATTTACCTCCTGCGTGGTGTTTGGGTCATAAACCCTCGGACACCGGGGTTGGCCCGGTCTTGAGCCGGGTATTCAGGATGTGGGCCACGGCGCTCGTGCCGCCGGGGCCCGCAGAAATCAATGCGAAATCAGTGAGGGAAGGGCCAGATGCGGAGCTTCTCCTTGCCGATGCTCCACAACCGCGCCAGCCCGTGCGGCTCGGCGATCAGGAAGAACACGATCAGCGCGCCGAACACCATGTGCTCGACGTGCGCGGCGGTATCCACCGACAGCGACAGGCCCAGCATGTGCGGCACGTTGGTCAGCGCCACCGGCACCAGCACGATGAAGGCCGCGCCGAAGAAGCTGCCGATGATGGAGCCCAGGCCACCGATGATGACCATGAACAGCAGCTGGAATGAACGCGTCAGGTCGAAGGCCAGCGGTTCCCACGAACCCAGGTGGATGTAGCCCCACAGCGCGCCGGCCACGCCGACGATGAACGAGCTGACCGCGAACGCGGTGAGCTTGGCGTACATCGGGCGGATGCCGATGACCGAGGCGGCCACGTCCATGTCGCGGATCGCCATCCATTGGCGGCCGATGGCGCCGCGCACCAGGTTCTTGGCCAGCAGGCTGAAGACCACCACCAGGATCAGCACGAACAGGTACTTTTCCAGCGCGCTCTGCACCGGCAGGCCGAAGGCGGTCAGCGGCGGCACCGAGACGTTGCCCGACGACGAGTAATTGGTGAAGAACGGGATGCGCAGGAACGCCCAGTCGACGAAGAACTGCGCCGCCAGCGTGGCCACGGCCAGGTACAGGCCGCGGATGCGCAGGCTGGGAATGCCGAAGATAACGCCGACGATGGTGGCGAAGCAGCCGCCCAGCAGGATCTGGACGATCAGCGGCATGCCGGGAAAGCGCACGCCGAAGTTCCAGGCGGCATACGCGCCCACCGCCATGAAGGCGCCCGTGCCCAGCGAGATCTGGCCGCAATAGCCCACCAGGATGTTCAGGCCGACGGCGGCCAGCGACAGGATCAGGAACGGGATCAGGATGGCGCGCAGCAGGTAGTCGCTGGACAGCGCCGGGATGGCGATGAACGCCACCGCCAGCAGCAGCCAGATGAAGACGCGGTCCTGGCGGATCGGGAAGATCTGCTGGTCGGCGCGATAGCTGGTCTTGAATTGGCCGTTTTCGCGATAGAACATGTTTTTATCCTAGAAGGCCGTGGTCAGACGCGGTCGATGATCTTCTCGCCGAACAGCCCTTGCGGACGGAACAGCAGGAACACCAGCGCCAGCACATAGGCGAACCAGATTTCGATGCCGCCGCCCACCAGCGACCCCAGGTAGACCTCGGACAGCTTTTCGCCCACGCCGATGATCAGGCCGCCGAGAATGGCGCCCGGCACCGAGGTCAGGCCGCCCAGGATCACCACCGGCAGCGCCCGTAGCGCCGCGGTCGAGAGCGTGAACTGCACGCCGAACTTGGAGCCCCAGATGATGCCGGCCACCAGCGCCACCAGGCCGGCGACGCTCCAGACGATGACCCAGATGCGGTTCAGCGGAATGCCGATGGACTGCGCCGCCTGGTGGTCATCCGCCACGGCGCGCAGCGCACGGCCGGTGGAGGTGAACTGGAAGAACAGCGCCAGCGCGGCCACCAGCAATGCGGCGATGACCGCGGCGGTCAGGTCTTCGAGGTTGATGAGCAGGCCGCCTTCGAACACCGAGTCCAGGATCATCAACGGATCCTTCGGCATGCCGACGTTGATGGAATAGACCGAGCTGCCGAACGAGATCTGGCCCAGGCCATCGAGGAAATAGCTGATGCCCAGCGTGGCCATGAGCAGGGTGGTGGCCTCCTGGTTGACCAGGTGGCGCAGCACGAAGCGCTCGATCGCCACGGCCAGCAGGAACATGATGATGGCGCTGACGATGAAAGCCAGCACGTTGGCCAGGATCATGTTTTCGAAGCCGAACCAGCGCGGTATCCACTCCGAGAAGCGCGCCATCGACAGCGCCGCCACCAGCACCATGGCGCCCTGCGCGAAGTTGAACACGCCCGACGCCTTGAAGATCAGCACGAAGCCCAGGCCGATCAGGGCGTACAGCATGCCGCTCATCAGGCCGCCGAATAAGGTTTCCAGAAAAAATCCCATGTCTCGTCCGCCTTAGTGCGACACGCCCAGATAGGCTCTGATTACGTCTTCGTTGGCGCGCACCTCATCGGGCTTGCCGTCGCCGATCTTCTTGCCGTAGTCCAGCACCACCACGCGGTCGGAGATGTCCATGACCACGCCCATGTCGTGCTCGATCAGCACGATGGTGGTGCCGAATTCGTCGTTCACGTCGAGGATGAAGCGGCTCATATCCTGCTTCTCTTCGATGTTCATGCCGGCCATCGGCTCGTCCAGCAGCAGCAGGCGCGGCTCCATGGCGAGCGCGCGGCCCAGGTCGACGCGCTTTTGCAGGCCGTAGGGCAGACGCCCCACGGGCGTCTTGCGATACGCCTGGATCTCGAGGAAGTCGATGATGTTCTCGACGAACTGGCGGTGCTCGATCTCTTCGCGTTCGGCGGCGCCCAGGCGGAAGGCCTGCGCCAGCAGCCCGCACTTCATGCGCAGGTTGCGGCCCGTCATGATGTTGTCCAGCACGCTCATGCCCTTGAACAGGGCGAGGTTCTGGAAGGTGCGGGCGATGCCCATTTCGGCGGCGCGGCGCGGATTCATGCGCGAGAAGCGCTCGCCGCGAAAGGCGATGCCGCCCTGCTGCGGGGTGTAGACGCCGTTGATGACGTTCAGCATCGAGCTCTTGCCCGCGCCGTTGGGGCCGATGATGGCGCGGATCTCGTGCTCGCGCACATTGAAGGAAATGTCCGTCAGCGCCTTGACGCCGCCGAAGGACAGCGAGATGTTCTGCATGTCCAGCATCACGTCGCCGATGCGCTGGTCGCGGTCGTTGTTGCTCATGGTCTCTACGCGGCTCGGGCGGTGATGGCGGGGAACGTCTTGACCGGGCGGATCTTCAGGTCGGCGGCGATCTTGCCGGTGCGGCCGTCCTCGAACTTCACTTCGGTTTCGATGTACTGGGACTGCTTGCCTTCGAACAGGGCGTCGATCAGCACGCCGTACTTCTGCGCGATGAAGGCGCGCCGCACCTTGCGGGTGCGCGTCAGTTCGTCGTCATCGGGATCCAGTTCCTTGTGCAGGATCAGGAAGCGGCCGATCTGCGAGGCCGACAGCTTGGGATCGGTGGCCAGGTCGGCATTGACCTGCTCGACGCAGTCGGCGATGAGCTGGTAGACCTCGTCCTTGCCCGCCAGGTCGGTATAGCCGGCGTAGGGCAGGCCGCGGCGCTCGGCCCAGTTGCCCACGGCTTCCAGGTCGATGTTGATGAAGGCGCACACGTCCTGGCGGCCGGCGCCGAACGCCACCGCTTCCTTGATGTGCGGGAAGAACTTGAGCTTGTTCTCAAGGTACTTGGGCGCGAACAGGCTGCCGTCGGCCAGCTTGCCGACGTCCTTGGCGCGGTCGATGATCTTGAGCTGGCCGTCGGTGTCCAGGTAGCCCGCGTCGCCCGTGTGGAACCAGCCGTCGGCGCTGCGCGCTTCCTGGGTGGCGTCGGGGTTGCGGTAATACTCCTTGAACAGGCCCGGGCTCTTGACCAGGATCTCGCCGTTGTCGGCCACGCGGATCTCCACGCCGGGCACGGGCGGGCCGACCGTGTCGTCGCGCACCTGGCCGTCCGGCTGCACGCAGACGAACACCGAGGTCTCGGTCGAGCCGTAGAGCTGCTTGAGGTTGATGCCGATGGAGCGGTAGAACACGAACAGGTCGGGGCCGATGGCCTCGCCGGCGGTGTAGGCCACGCGCACGCGGCTCATGCCCAGCGCATTGCGCAGCGGACCGTAGATCAGCACATTGCCCAGCGCGTAGCGCAGGCGGTCCCAGGCGTTGACCGATTCGCCGCCCAGGATGCGGGTGCCGACGCGGCGCGCCAGCTTCATGCAGGCATGGAACAGCTTGCGCTTGATATAGCCGGCGTCTTCCATGCGGATCATCACATGGGTCAACAGGCCTTCCAGCACGCGCGGCGGCGCGAAGTAGTAGGTGGGGCCGATGTCGCGCATGTCGATCGACACGGTATCGGGCGACTCCGGATGGTTCACGGTGAAGCCCGTGACCAGCAGCTGCGTGTACGAGAACATGTTCTGCCCGATCCAGGCCGGCGGCAGGTAGGCCAGCACGTCCTCGCGGTCGGTCAGGTTCTCCATCTCGGACACGGCGCGGGCGCGATCGATCAGCGCATGGTGCGTCAGCACCACGCCCTTGGGCTTGCCGGTGGTGCCCGAGGTATAGAACATCGCGGCCGCGTCATGCGGCTGCACCGCGGCCACGGCGCGGGCAAAGAAGTCGGGATGCTGCGCGGCGTAGTCGCGGCCGATTTCCTCGAGCTGGTCATACGACAGCAGCATCGCATCGGTGTAGTGGCGCAGGCCGCGCGGGTCGTCGTAGACCACGTGCTTGAGCGCGGGGCATTGCTCGCGCACTTCCAGCATCTTGTCGACCTGTTCCTGGTCCTCGACCACGGCGACGCTGATTTCGGCGTCCTGCAGCACGTAGACCATTTCCTGGGCCACGGCGTCCTGGTAGAGCGGAACGGGAATGGCGCCGAGCGATTGCGCGGCCATCATGGCCATGTACAGGCGCGGCCGGTTTTCGCCGATCACGGCCACGTGCATGCCGGGCTGGATGCCCAATGACGCGAGCCCGTGGGCGACCTGGCGCACGTGCTCCGCCACATCGGACCAGGTAAGGGTCTGCCAGATACCCAGGTCTTTCTCACGTATCGCGGGCCGCGACCCGCGTACGTCGGCATGCGCGAACAGCAGCGCCGGAAAAGTATCCAGCGCCGCCGGCATCTGTGCGGATGCGGGCGATGAATGTGCCACGTTGTCTCCTCCGGTTTGGGCACAGCGGACCCGCAGCCACGAGACGTGGCGCACGAGCGGTTGCGCTTGACCAGTTGGTTTTAGATTTACGGCAGGAGTTAAGGTATAAGGTTGGGTTGCTACCAACTGTCACCATCGCGACATTCAAGGAACTTTTAGGGTATTCCCGATGCAGCTATCCGACTCCCTGCAACTTGCCGCGGCCTGGTTTCGCGTGCTCGACGGCGAGCAGCAAGCGCGCGTCGAGCGAGACCTGTCCGTGCAGCAGGCCGCCGCCGGGTCGATCATAGAGCGCAAAGGCGAACTCGCCCAGGCGTGGATCGGCGTCCTGGCCGGCCTGGTGAAGGTGTCGGTGGGCAATGCCGAGGGCAAGGTCGCGTCGCTGACGGGCGTGCCCGCCGGCGGCTGGATCGGCGAGGGCTCGCTGCTCAAGCGCGAAGTCCGCAAGTACGACATCGTGGCGCTGCGCGATTCCGTCGTCGCGCGCCTGCCAGCCGCCACCTTCGACTGGCTGCTGGACACCAGCATCCCCTTCAACCGCTACCTGCTGCACCAGCTGAACGAGCGTGTCGCGCAATTCATCGGCAAGGCCGAATACGACCGCCTGCTCGACCCCGACGCCCGCGTGGCGCGCTGCCTGGCCGAACTCTTCAACCCGCTGCTGTATCCCGGTATGGGCATGCGCCTGACCATCACCCAGGAAGAAGTCGGCTACCTGGCCCGCGTCTCGCGCCAACGGGCCAACCAGGCGCTGCGCAAGCTGGAAGAGGCGGGCCTGTTGAACGTCGAATACGGCGCCGTGCGGGTGCTGGACCTGGACGGCCTGAAACAATACGGCTCGGACCGCAGCGCAGTGGAAGGCGAGCACGTCGCCTAGGCGGCAGGGCCGTGGCGCCTGCCGCCCACGCGGCGGTCAGATTCCCTGGCCGCCCGACACCTCGATCCGCTGCGCATTGACCCACCGGTTATCGTCCGACAGCAGACTGGCGATCATCGGCCCCACATCGTCCGCCACGCCAACCCGGCCCAGCGCAGTCATCTCTGCGAAATGGCGGTTGAACGCAGGCGTGTCGCGCACGGCGCCGCCAAAGAAGTCGGTTTCGATGGCGCCCGGCGCCACCACATTCACCGCAATCTTGCGGCTACCCAGTTCCTTGGCCAGGTAGACCGTCAACACTTCGACGGCCCCCTTGACCGCCGCATAGGCCGCCCAGCCCTCGGCCGACACGCGGGTCAGTCCGCTGGACAGGTTCACGATACGGCCGCCGTCGGCTAGCAGCGGCAGCAACGCCTGCGTCAGGAAGAACACGCCCTTGAAGTGCACGTCGACCAGCTTGTCGAACGCGTCCTCGCGCATGTCGGCGATGGGCGCCACGTCGCCGTGCCCGGCGTTATTGACCAGGTGGTCGAACTGCTCGCGCTGCCAGGTCTGCTGCAGCGCCGCACGCAGGCGCGCCGCGAAGTCCACGAAGGTGGCCGTCGCGCCCGCATCCAGCTGCAAGGCCACCGCCCGGCGGCCCAGCGCCACAATCTCGGCGACCACCGCGCGCGCCTCGGCCTCGCGCTGCTGGTAGGTGATGATGACGTCGCCGCCTTTGCGGGCGATGTTCAAGGCCGTGTTGCGGCCCAGGCCGCGGCTGGCGCCGGTAACGAGGGAAATCGTGGTCATGCGGGGCTCCTTGGAAGCGAATGACAGGGTGAGGGCATTCTGCCGCCGGGGCCGTTGCAAGCCTTTGCCCGAATCGCGGCGTTGTTTGCCTATTTCCCCAATGCCGCTGCCACTGCGCCGACGGCGCACCCGATTGCCGCTACGATGGCCGGGTGCCACGGATTTCCGCCCGAATCGCATGAACGACGCCTTGCTCGATAGCGTGCGCCGCTACGTCCACGCCCATGCCGGCCCCTTGGGCGTGGCGCTGACGCCCGTGCCCGGCCTGACCACCATCCGGGCCACATCCCCCAGCGGCCTGGACTACGCCATGTCGCGCCCGTTGGCGTGCCTGGTGCTGCAAGGAAGCAAACACGTCATGACGGGGACGGATGCCGTCGCCTTTTCCGCGGGCGACTCCCTGCTGATCACCGCCGACGTTCCCACCATCAGCCAGATCACCCACGCCAGCCCCGACCAGCCCTACCTGTCCCTCGTGCTGGACCTGGACCTGCCGCTGCTCGCCGAACTGGCATTGGCCATGGCGCCCGTGCCCGCCGCCCCGGGGCTGCGCGTGCGGGTGGAGCCCACCGACACCGAAGTGGCCGACGCCGCGCTGCGCCTCATGCGCCTGCTCGAACGCCCGGCCGCCTTGCCGGTACTGCACCGCCAGCTTGTGCGCGAAATGCACTACTGGCTGCTGGCCGGCCGCCACGGCCCCGCCTTGCGCCATCTGGCCCGCCCGCAGGCCCATGCCCAGCGTGTCGCCCGCGCCGTCACCTTGCTGCGCACCGCCTTCGCCCAACCCTTGCCGATCGAACGCCTCGCCGAGGCCGCCGGCATGAGCCCGTCCTCGTTCTATCAGCACTTTCGCGCGGCCACCTCGCTGTCGCCCCTGCAATTCCAGAAACAACTGCGCTTGATCGAAGCCCGCCGCCTGATGACCGCCGAAGGCCTGTCGGCCAGCAGCGCCGCCTTTGCCGTGGGCTATGAAAGCGTGCAGCAGTTCACCCGCGAATACCGCCGCATGTTTGGCCTGCCCCCCGGCCGCGACGCCGAAGCCGCCAAGCTGTCCGCCTGAAGCCGGCCCGCCCCAAGCCCTGAACAGCAAAAGCCAAAAAAAGCTTGACGATAAATAGTGCGCTATTTAATATTGCGCAATGAAATCCAGAT
Organism: Achromobacter sp. 2789STDY5608615; assembly: GCF_001298995.1. Classification (NCBI taxonomy): domain Bacteria; kingdom Pseudomonadati; phylum Pseudomonadota; class Betaproteobacteria; order Burkholderiales; family Alcaligenaceae; genus Achromobacter; species Achromobacter sp. 2789STDY5608615. The sequence goes on along the minus strand of NZ_CYTY01000004.1, from coordinate 24,220 downwards.
CCCAGCCGAAAGGCGCCTTCAACCCGCTGCTGCTAGGCAGCCAATTGTGTTTCGCCCTGTACTCGACCTCGCTGGCGATGAACAAGGTGTACCGCAAGCTGCTGCGTGGCCTGGATCTGACCTACCCGCAATACCTGGTCATGCTGGTGCTGTGGGAACGCGACGAAATCACGGTCACCGACATCGGCGAACGCCTGTTCCTGGACTCGGCCACCCTGACGCCCCTGCTCAAGCGGCTGGAGGCGGCGGGCCTGGTCACCCGGACCCGCGCGCAGGATGACGAACGCCAGGTCATCGTCACCCTGACCCGGCAAGGCCGCGACCTGCGCAACCAGGCCGAAGCCGTGCCTCACGCCATCGCCGCCGCGGCCCAGTGCTCGCTGGAAGAGGCGCAGGGCACCATGAAGTCGTTGCACGAATTGCGGGAAAAGTTGGTCAACAGTCTTTGATTCGCAGTCTTTGAGGCGGATGATGGCAACTGCTGTCATCCCCGGTTAAAGATAGTGCGCTATGAAATAGCACGCTATTTGATTAGTAAGGGCCGTAGCGGGAAGGGTCCCGCCAGCCTGGCAGTCCCACCTTCATCCAAAAGGAACGCACCATGTCCATCGAAAAAGTCCTGTACCGCGCCCACGCCCACGTCACCGGCGGCCGTGAAGGCACCGGCGTCTCCGACGACGGCAACCTGAACGTCAAGCTGACCACCCCGAAGGAACTGGGCGGCGCCGGCGCGGCTGGCACCAACCCCGAGCAACTGTTCGCCGTCGGCTACTCCGCCTGCTTCATGGGCGCCATGAAGTTCGTCGCCGGCCGCGACAAGATCGCCATGCCCGCCAACGCCACCATCGACGGCTCGGTCGGCATCGGCCCCATCCCCACCGGTTTCGGCATCGAAGCCGAACTGAAGATCTCGCTGCCCGGCATGGACCGCGCCGAAGCCGAAAAGCTCGTCGCCGCCGCCCACATCGTCTGCCCCTACTCGAACGCCACCCGCGGCAACATCGACGTCACCCTGACCATCACCGTCTAAGCAAAGCGCGCGTTCCGCGCGCAAAAAAACAAAGGCAGGATTGCGCCCAGTGCAATCCTGCCTTTATTTCATCCGCATCACTCCAAGAGTAGGCGACCCACCACCCCGCTCTCCATCGGCGCGCAGCGTCATCCGCCAACGCACAAACACCCTGTAAGCCCAAAAAGGCCGCCCGCGCGGCCGCCTTTGGGCGGGCCCCGCAATATCCTTGGCGTCAAGCCAGCGCGTTAACTGAACGCCAAGCACACAACCCGCCCCAGCAACGCAGGCACCAATGTAATCGCGAGCACGGCGGGGCGGCGGCCGGTGGCGGGCGGGGCGTGTAGATGCGCCCGAGGGAATCCGTAGGGAGCCGAAGGCGTACGAGGATGACAACGGGGCAGTCCGGAGCGAACGCTCCGGACCGCAATCGTAGCCCCGCCCGCCACCGGCCGCCGCCCCGCCGTGCGTCTCAAGAACTCACCCCCGCCAGCAAAAAAACTCAGTGCGACCCCCCAAGATAAGCCGCCACCACAGCCGGATCATGCTTCAACTTCTCCGCACTTCCATGCACAGAAATTCGCCCGTTCTCCAACACATACCCATAATCCGCGACATTCAACGCCGCCGCCGCAAACTGCTCGACCAGCAACATCGTCACCCCTTCGTCCTTGAGCCGCGCAATGATCCGGAAAACCTCCTCCACCAGAATCGGCGCCAACCCCATCGACGGCTCATCCAGCAGCACCAGCTCCGGATTCAGCATCACTGCCCGCGCCATCGCCAGCATCTGCTGCTCGCCGCCCGACAGCGTCCCGGCCAGCTGATCGCGCCGCTCCTTCAGGCGAGGAAACAGATCCATCGCCCGCCCCAGATCCGCCTGCACGTCGCCCTTGGGCCGGCTCCCCGTCAGGCGCGGAAACGCGCCCAGCAGCAGGTTGTCGGTCACCGACAGCGTCGGAAACACCCGCCGTCCTTCCGGCGAATGCGCCAACCCCAGCCGCGCGATCCGATGCGACTCCAATCCGTCGATGCGCTTGCCCCCCAGCGTGACCTCGCCCGCCGTCGGTCGGATCATCCCCGACAGCGCCCGCATCGTCGTCGTCTTGCCGGCTCCGTTCGAGCCGATCAACGTCACCACCTTGGCCTTCGGGACCTCCATGCTGATGCCGTGCAGCACCTTCACCTTCCCGTAGCCCGCTTCCAGATTCTTGATCGATAGCATGTTGTCGTCCTTGGCGTCAGGCGGGCGCGCCGCCCAGATACGCCTCGATAACCTTGGCGTTGCTCTGCACTTCGTTGGGCAGCCCCTCGGCGATCTTCTGGCCGAAGTCCAGCACCGACACGGTGTCGCACACTCCCATCACCACATCCATGTGGTGCTCGATCAGGATCAGCGTGATGCCGTGGTCGCGCACCTTGCGGATGATGGCCAGCAGCTCGACGATGTCGGGCGCCGTCAGGCCGGCCGCCGGTTCGTCCAGCAACAGCAGCTGCGGATCCAGCGCCAGCGCGCGGGCGATCTCCAGCAGGCGCTGCTTGCCGTAGGGCAGGTTGCGCGCCTCCTCGTTCGCCATGCCTTCCAGGCCGACGAACTCCAGCAGCGCCAGCGCGCGGGCGCGGGCGCCTTGTTCCTCGCCCTTCCACTTCGGCGTGCGCAGCGCGATGCCCGCCAGGCCGGTGGTGAAGGTGTGGTGCAGGCCCACCAGCACGTTCTCCAGCGCCGTCATCTCGCCGAACAGCTGCACGTTCTGGAACGTGCGGGCGATGCCCGAGGCGGCGATGTCGGCCGGCGCCAGGCCCACCAGCGACTTGCCCGAGAATTCCACCGAGCCGGCCGTCGGCACGTAGATGCCGGTCAGCACGTTCATCATGGTGCTCTTGCCCGAGCCGTTCGGCCCGATCAGCCCGTGGATGGTGCCGCGCTTGACGGTCAGGTCGACCTGGTTCAGCGCCTTCAGGCCGCCGAACTGCATCAGCACCTGTTTGGCCGTCAGCAGGGTTTCGCCCTGGCCTTGGGCGCTTTCAGGCACGACCGCCTCCTGCTCCTTGACCAGGTCCTTCTTGACCGACAGCGCCGCGCGGCGGGTCGAGAAGAACAGGTTGCGCACGAAGCCGACGATGCCGTCGGGCAGGTAGTACACGACGAACAGGATCATGGCGCCGAAGATCGTCAGGCGCCAGTCGGTCACCGCGTCCAGCCAGTACGAGAAGATCGCCAGCAGGATGGTGCCGACCACCGGCACCGCCACCCGGCGGGCCTCGGTGCGGCCCTTGGAGATGGCGATGGCGCTGCCCACCGTCACCAGGATCGCCACGCCCAGCGCGATCAGGCGGAAGGTGCCGATGTCGTCCAGCATCTTGGGCAGCAGCACGATGATCGACGCGCCCAGCAGCGCGCCGGTGCGGCTCTTGCGTCCGCCCATGATGATGGCCAGCAGGAACAGGATGGTCAGTTCGAAGTTGTAGGTGTTGGGCGAGATGTACTGCTCGGAATACGAGTACAGCGCGCCCGCCAGGCCGGCGAAGCCGGCGCTGATGACGAAGGCGAATACCTTGTGCCGGTAGACCGACACGCCCATGCAGTCCGACGCGATCGGGCTGTCGCGCAGGGCCTCGAACGAGCGGCCCAGGTGCGACTTGAGGATACGGTGCACCACGATCAGCGACAGCACCAGCAACGCCGCCACCAGCCAGAAGTATTCGCTCTTGGTCAGGATGTGCCCGCCGATCGACGGCTTGGGGATCTTGATGCCGAGCGGGCCTTCGGTCATGAAGGTCATCTCGTTGATCAGGATCTGGATGATGGTGCCGAACGCCAGCGTCACCATCGCCAGGTACGGCCCGGTGACCCGCAGCGCCGGCAACGCCAGCACCGCGCCGAATGCCGCCGCGATCAGGATGGCCGCCGGCAGCGTTACCCAGATCGGCATCTGCAGATGGAAGAACAGCACGCCGGCCGCGTAGGAGCCGATGCCGAACAGGCCGGCGTGGCCCAGCGACACCTGGCCGGTATAGCCCACCACGATATCGAGCCCGAACAGCAGGATCGAATAGATCATGATGGTTTCGATCAGGTGCAGGTAATACGTGTTGGTCACGCCCAGCGGCACGGCGGCCAGGCAGGCCACGGCCACGATGGATAGCAGAAGGTGCAGGGGTTTCATCGCTTACACCTTCTTGATCGCGGTCTTGCCGAACAGGCCGGCGGGCTTGAAGGTCAGTACGAGCAGCAGCAGGACCAGTCCCGGCACGTCTTTGTACCCCGTCGAAAGATAGAAGCCGGTCGTGGTTTCGGCGATCCCCAGGATCAGCCCGCCCACCACCACGCCCATGCCGCTGGACAGGCCGCCGATGATGGCGACCGCGAAGGCCTTCAGGCCCAGCACCGCGCCCATGGTGGCGCCGGTCAGCGTCAGCGGCGCCACCAGCACGCCCGCGAAGGCGGCGGTCAGCGACGACAGGGCATACGAAAACGTGATCACCATGCCGGTGTTGATGCCCATCAGGCCGGCGGCGTCGCGGTCATTGGACGTGGCGACGAAGGCCTTGCCGTAGATGGACTTGCGGTTGAACACTTCCACCAGCAGCATCATGGCCAGCGCGCCGAACACCACCAGCAGTTCCATCGGCAGCACGTTGGCGCCCAGCACCTCGATCGGCGCCTCGGGCAGCGGCGAGGGAAAGCGCAGGTCGTCGCGGCCCCAGATGTTCTCGGCCACGTTCTTGAAGATGATGCCCAGCGCGATGGTGGCCATGATCCAGCCGAATTCCGACCGGGTCTTGATGGCCGGCCGCACGCCGACCCGCTCGACCAGCACGCCTTGCGCGAAGCCGAAGATGCAGACGATGGGGATCATGACCCAGTAGTTCACGCCCAGTCCGACCAGCGTGAGCCCGACCAGCGCGCCCAGCATCAGGGCTTCGCCCTGGCCGAAGTTCAGGGTGCCGGATGTGGCGAAGGTGAGCTGGTACCCGAACGCGATGACGGCATAGATCATGCCTAGCGCGATACCGCTATAGATAAGCTGTAGAAGAATCATGGTATGTGTCGTGAGGCGCTGTGTTCCGTCCCAACCCCCTTGGGCAGAACGCTGTTGTCAGGCGACTGCATGCCGGCGTCCCCGCGCGCGGGAACGCCGGCGGCGGCGGCCGGGCAGCCGCCGCCGCATTGCTGCGGACGAACTTAGTTGGCCTTGACCACGCGGCCGCCCTTGACCTCGCCGATGACCACTTCCTTCGCGCTGATGGCGTCGTGGTTGTCGTGGGTGAAGGGCTTGTTGTAGGTCATCACCACGCCTTCGACGGGCGTCTGCAGGTTCTCGAGCGCTTCACGGATCTTCGGGCCGTCCGTGGAGTTGGCCTGCTTGATGGTCGCGGCCAGCAGGAAGATCGAGTCATAGCCCTGGGCCGCCGACACCGGCGAGTCGATGCGGTTGTTCTTGGGCTTGAACTTGGCCAGGTAGGCGTCGATGAAGGCCTTGCGCTTGGGCGTGTCCGGGTCCTGGATGAAGGTCTGCGGCATGCGCGCGCCTTCGCCGTTGGCGCCGGAGTTGTCGATGTAGTTGGCCATCGACAGCGTCCAGCTGCCGATGATCGGCACCTTCCAGCCCAGCTTGGCCATGCCGTTGGCGATCTGCGCCAGTTCGGGGCCGATGCCGTAGGTCAGCACGGCTTCGGCGCCCGCGGCCTTGGCCTTGAGCAGCTGGGCCGTCATGTCGACGTCCTTGATGTTGAATTTCTCGACGGCCACCGGCTTGATGCCCTTGGCGTCCAGGGCCTTTTCCAGGTCCTCGCGGCCGAGCTGGCCGTAGTTGGTGGAGTCGGCCAGGATCGCGACCTTCTTGAAGCCGCGGCGGGTCACGGCCTCTTCGACGATCATCGGCGCCTGGATGCTGTCGTGCGCCGCGTTGCGGAACACGTAGTTGTCCGGGTATTCCGGCGCCTTGAACTGGTGCGTGATGACGCTGCCGGTGGCGACGTTGTTGAACACCGGGATCTTGGCGTCCTGGTAGAAGCGCTGCGAGGCCAGCGCCACGCCGGTGTTGATGTAGCCGACCGTGGCCGTGACCTGTTCCTTGTTGATCAGCTCCTGGGCGATCTGCACGCCGCGCTCGTTCTTGGCTTCGTCGTCACGCTCCACCGCGACCAGTTGCCGGCCGAGCACGCCGCCGCCCTTGTTGATTTCCTCGATGGCCAGGCGCACGCCGTCGCGCATGCTGACGCCCATGGAGGACGAGCCCCCGGTGTAGGGACCGGCCACGCCGATCTTGATGGGGTCGGCGGCGTAGCCCGCGGCCGATACGGCAAAAGCAAGGGTTCCTGCAAGCAGCTTCAAACGAAAATCCATGGATGTCTCCGTTGTAATTAGTAGAACTGCGTGGAAAACCGTGTGCCGGCGCCAGGCGGCGAGGAAAGAGGTTGGTGGCGCGCTCCTGTGTTGCGTGTTGTGACTGTCTGCTTAATCGCTTACGCGAATCTGACCGCGCGGGGTTTTTCCGCGTAAATACCTAGTACGGGCGCACGAGTTGCGTGCCGGGCGCGGCCATGTTCGGCGCATCCTAGCCAGCGATGCGCCATGGTGCGCGGAATTTCCTTCCGCCCGGGGCTGGAAATTTATTCCGGCTTGGCCGGCAGGCCGCGTGGCCATTGGGATGCGCGTTCGCAGACCTCGGCCAGCCATAGGGAAAACGCTTGGGCCGCGCCGCCGGGCGGGCGCGAGATTTCGGTGCACAGGTGGTACTGCGATTCACCCGGGGTCTCGATGTCGAGCACGCGCAGCAATTTGCCCTCGTCGAGCCATTCGGCGGCGAGCGTGCGGCGGGTCAGGGCGATGCCCTGGCCGGCGCGGGCCGCCGCCAGCATCATGCCCAGGTCGACCAGCCAGACGCCGCGGGCGGGCTCGGGCCAGTCCAGTCCCGCCGCGCCCAGCCACGGGCGCCAGGGCTCCATCGGGCAGCGCAGCAGCGCGGCGCGCGCCAGGTCCTGGGGGCGTTCGAACGGGCCATGGGCGTCGCGATAGGCCGGCGAGCACACGGCGAACACGGGGTCGCTGGTCAGGGGGCGGGCATGCAGGCCGGGGTACTTGCCGCTGCCGAAACGGATCCAGACATCGGCGTTGGGTGGCATGATGTCCAGGTAGGGAATGGACAGCATGATCTCCAGCTCGACGTCCGGATGGGCGGCGGTGAAGCCGGGCAGGGCGGGGATCAGCACCTGGCGGGCGAAGGTGGGCGTGGACACGACCCGCAGGGGTTCCAGCTTGGGTTCGCCGCGCTTGTGCAGCGAGGCGTCCGACAGCAGGTCGAGCGCCGTGCGCACCTGTTCCAGGTATTCGCGCCCGGCGGCGCTCAGGGTGGCGCCGCGGCTGCTGCGGATGAACAGGGTGACATCCAGTTGTGCCTCCAGCGCGGCGATGCGCTTGCCGATGGCGCTGGCGGTAACGAACAGTTCTTCGCTGGCGCGCTCGAACGAGCCGAGCCGGGCGGCCGCCTCGAAGGCCTGGATGGCGGCCAGCGGCGGCAGGCGCACGTCTTTGGAGGGAGAGGGTCCGCGCATGATCGTCTGGCGGGCCGGCCATGCGCCCGACGAAAGAGTGGCAACCCGGCGATTATAAAAGTGCTGGGCTCGGCAGTCCGTCCCCGTATTCCCTTAGCACCTGGGCGATGACCACCCGGTAGCCGTCCAGCCAGCGCGACTGCGCGGCCTTGGCCTGCTGGTGGGCAGGGTGGCGGATCAGGGCTTCCAGGGCTTCAAGCGATTCCCAGTAGTAGACATTGGCGTACAGGCCGCGCGCGGGATCTTCCCAGGCTTCCTCGCCCAGGTAGCCCGGGGTGGTCCGCGCCGCCGTGGCGATGGCCTGGTCGAGGCGGTGGAAGTCGTCGTCGAACTGCTTCTTGGCGAAGATGAAGGTGGCGGTGTAGCGCGCCGGCCCCGCGTGGGCGGGGCCGGCCGGACAGGCGGCGTCGGGCATGGCCGTCAGACGCCCTTGACCGCCAGGCTGATCGCCAGGCCGGCCATGACCACGGCGATGACGCCGTCCAGCACGCGCCAGGCCGAGGCGCTGGCGAAGAAGCGCGCGAACAGGCGCGACCCGATGCCCAGCACGGCCAGCCACAGCAGGCTGGCGGTGAAGGCGCCGGCGGCGAACGCCATGCGGGCGTCGTCGAAGCCGTGGGCCAGCGAGCCCACCACCACCATGTCGAGCCAGAAATGCGGGTTCAGCAGCGAAAAGCCCAGCGCGCCCAGCATCGCGGCGCGGCGCGAGGGCACCACGTCGCGCGCGGCGGCCAGACCGCCGGTGGCGGTCCAGGCGCGGCGCGCCGACTGCAGCGCGTACCACGACAGGAACGCCACGCCGAACCACAGCACCGCGGTGGTCAGCCGCGGGAACCAGGCGGTCAGGGCCTGCAGGCCCGAGACGCTGGCGAAGATGAAGATGGCGTCGATCAGCGCGCAGATGGCGACCACGGACAGCAGGTGCGCGCGCATCAATCCCTGGCGCAGGATGAACGCGCTTTGCGCGCCGACGACGGCGAACAGGCCCAGCCCGGTGGCCGTGCCGCTGGCCCAGGCGGTGAGGAAGAGGGGGGATGACAACGTGGCGAACATGACGCGAACCTTTTGACTGCAACGCCTTGTGGTGGCGCTTGGGATACCGGGCCGGCAGCGTCGCGCATACCGGCAATGCAACATTTTCGCTTGCCGCCAATATGAAATACAGCTAATTTTCCTTCACTATCTTAAGTAAAACTAATCATATGAAGATCGATCATGGCAACCTGCGCGCCCTGGCCGCGGTGGTGCGCGAAGGCAGTTTCGAACGGGCCGCGCTGGCGTTGAGCGTGACGCCGTCGGCGGTGTCGCAGCGGATCAAGGCGCTCGAAGACCGCATGGGCCGGCTGCTGGTCCAGCGCACCGTGCCGGCCGCGGCCACCGGCGATGGCCAGGTGCTGGTGCAGCTGGCCGAGCAGACCGCGCTGCTGGAGCACGACGCGCTGAACCGGCTGGGCGTGGCGGACGACGACGTACCGCACGCCAGCATCCCCATCGCGGTCAACCACGACAGCCTTGAGACCTGGTTCGTCGACGCGGCGCTGCAGTTCTCCAGCCGCACCCGCGCCACGCTCGACATGCAGTCCGAAGACCAGGACCACACCGCCGCGCTGCTGCGCAACGGCTCGGTGCTGGGCGCGGTGACGACGCTGGCCGACCCGGTGCAGGGCTGCCGCATTCATGCGCTGGGCAGCATGCGCTATGTGGCGACGTGCACGCCGGCCTTCCACAAACGCTATTTCGCGCAGGGCGTGAACGCGCAGACGCTGGCGCAGGCGCCGGTGCTGGTGTTCAACCGCAAGGACGCGCTGCAGGCCCGCTTCGCCCACAAGATCTCCGACCCCGCGCCGTGGCAACCGCCGGTCTGGTGGGTGCCGTCCACCCGCGCCTTCGTGCAGGCGACGTTGGGCGGGCTGGGCTGGACCATGAATCCGCTGCCGCTGGTGCAGGAGCACCTTGACGCAGGTCATCTGGTGCTGCTGCGGGGGCGCGCCTGGGAGGACGTGCCGCTGTATTGGCAGCATTGGCGGGTAAACTCCGAAGCGATGGAAGCCTTGACGGATTCGGTCCTGTCAGCCGCCCGCAGCCTGGTCCGGCGGCGTTAACCCCATAGGAGAACACCCCATGAACATCCGCAAGTTCGCCGCTGTCGCCGTCCTGGGCCTGTGCGCGGCCGGTTCGGCCTGGGCCAAGGACTACAAGGTCGGCGAGGTCGAGATCGATGATCTCTGGGTGCGCGCGTCCGCCCCGGGCCAGTCCAACGGCGCCGGCTACATGGACATCGACAACGAGGCCAAGACGGCCGACCGCCTGCTGTCGATCTCTTCCGACGCCGCCGAGCGCGTCGAGCTGCATACGGTCGAAACCGCCAACGGCGTGGCCAAGATGCGCCAGGTCGAGGGCGGCATCGCGCTGCCGGCCAACGGCGAGGTCAAGCTGTCCCCGGGCGGCTACCACGTCATGTTCATCAAGCTGAAGGCGCCGTTCGCCGAGGGCGCCACGGTGCCGGCCACGCTGAAGTTCGAGAAGGCGGGCGAGGCGGCGGTGCAGTTCAAGGTCAAGCCGGCTTCGCACAATCCCGGCATGAGCCACGATCACGGCGCGATGAAGCACTGATCCCGCCAGGCGGTCCGGAATAAAGCAAGGCGGCAGGCTGTTCGAGCCTGCCGCCTTGCTTTTGCCGCCAGCCGGCGCACGGGGCGCCGGCTTGTCGATCAGTACAGCCCTTGCTGGCGCATCGCGTCCGCGACCTTGACGAAGCCGGCGATGTTGGCGCCGTCCAGGTAGTTCACGTATTCGCGCTCGCTGTGGCCGTGGCGCACGCAGTTCTCGTGGATGTCGCGCATGATGGCGTGCAGGCGCGCGTCCACTTCCTCGCGGGTCCAGGCCAGGCGGGCCGAGTTCTGGGCCATTTCCAGGCCCGACACGGCCACGCCGCCGGCGTTGCTGGCCTTGCCCGGAGCGTACAGCACGCGGGCGGCGATGAAGGCCTTGGCGGCGTCCAGGGTGGCGGGCATGTTGGCGCCTTCGGCCACGCACTGCACGCCGTTCTTGATCAGCGTCTGGGCGTCTGCCAGTTCCAGTTCGTTCTGGGTGGCGCAGGGCAGTGCCACATCGACCGGCACGTGCCAGGGGCGCTTGCCGGGTTCATAGACCAGGCCGAATTGGCGGGCGTAGGTGTCCAGGCGGCCGCGCAGGTCGTTCTTGACGTGCATCAGCGCCACCAGCTTCTCATGGTTGAAGCCGGCTTCGTCGACCACCGTGCCGTTCGAGTCGGACACCGTCACGACCTTGGCGCCCAGCGCCATGGCCTTCTCGATGGCGTACTGGGCCACGTTGCCCGAGCCCGAGACCGACACGCGCAGGCCGTCGAACGACTTGCCGACGCGCTTGAGCATTTCCTCGGCGAAGTAGACGGTGCCGTAGCCGGTGGCTTCGGGGCGGATCAGGCTGCCGCCGAAGGTCAGGCCCTTGCCGGTGAAGACGCTGGCGGTGGAGTTCGACAGCTTCTTCATCATGCCGGCCATGAAGCCGACTTCACGCGCGCCCACGCCGATGTCGCCGGCCGGCACGTCGGTGTCCGGACCCAGGTGACGGTACAACTCGATCATCAGGGCCTGGCAGAAGCGCATGACTTCGGCGTCGGACTTGCCCTTGGGGTCGAAGTCGGAACCGCCCTTGCCGCCGCCCATGGGCAGCGTGGTCAGCGAGTTCTTCAGGGTCTGCTCGAACGCCAGGAACTTCAGGATCGACAGGTTCACCGAGGGGTGGAAACGCATGCCGCCCTTGAACGGGCCGATGGCCGAGCTGTGCTGGATGCGGAAAGCGCGGTTGACCTGCGCCTGACCCTTGTCGTCAGTCCAGCACACGCGGAACTGGATCACGCGTTCCGGCTCCACCAGGCGCTCGAGCAGGGCGTGCTCGGCGTAGTGGGGGTGCTTTTCGATGAAAGGCCACAGGCTCAGCATCACCTCCTGGACGGCTTGCATGAATTCCGGTTGCTGCGGATCGCGCGCGGCGACGCTACGCAGGAAGTCGTCCAGACGCTGCACTTTCAACATGATCTCCTTGGGGGTGCTTCGAATGAGTGCGGAGATGCGCTGTTTTGGGGCGTCGGCTCTCCGAATTGGTGCAAGGCGCACCGGCTTGGTGCGAGATTGTAGGGCCAATTTGTTGCCCTGCGCAAAGCCGAAAATTCCGCCATCACCTTGATATCAAAGCACTTTTTTCCTGTTTTATTGGGGACGTATTTGGCCTTGGCGAGTGGGCGGAGAACCCGAGGCTTCATAGGAGAAGCCATGAGGCATTGAATTCACAGGGAAAATAGATATGCCCCCAATATTATTGGAATCTGGGGGGGGGCGGTGCGGAATCGCCGCCTCATAGGGAAATCCAGCCTTTTGGCGGGATATGGTCCTCATCTTGCGGGGCCAGATTCTCTTTATGCGTCCCTAATTATATTTTGAGCCGGATCATGCTCGGGCGGCGGAATCCGACTTCCGCCGCCCGCGTCTTCAGAGCGTCGCGTCGTAGTCGATGGTCAGCGGCGCGTGGTCGGAAAAGCGTTCGTCCTTGTAGATGGCGACGCTGCGCGCGCGGGCGGCGATGCCCGGCGTGGCGATCTGGTAGTCGATGCGCCACCCGACGTTCTTGGCCCAGGCCTGGCCGCGGTTGCTCCACCAGGTGTATTGGTCGGGACGGTCGTCGATGGTGCGGAACACGTCGACGAAGCCGCGCTTGTCGAACACGTCGGTCAGCCAGGCGCGTTCCTCGGGCAGGAAACCGGAGTTCTTCAGGTTGCCCTTCCAGTTCTTGAGGTCGATTTCCTTGTGGGCGATGTTCCAGTCGCCGCAGATGATGAATTCGCGGCCGGTCTTCTTGTGTTCGTGCATCAGCTCGTCGATCCACGGGCCGAAACGGTCCAGGAAGCGGTATTTGGCCTGCTGGCGTTCGTCGCCGCTGGAGCCCGACGGCAGGTAGGCGCTGATGACGGACAGGTTCTTCCAGTCGGCGCGGATGACGCGGCCTTCGGGGTCGAATTCTTCGCAACCCAGGCCGATGTTGACGCGCTCGGCCGCGTCGCGCAGGTAGATGCCGACGCCGCTGTAGCCCTTTTTAACGGCGTGGTGGAAGTGGCCGGTGTAGCCGGGAGGGTGGCGCAGGTCTTCAGTCAGGTCCTCGTCCGACACCTTGATTTCCTGCAGGCACAGCACGTCGGCGGCGTGCTTCTCCATCCAGGGTTGCAGGCCCTTGCGGAAGGCGGACCGGATGCCATTGAGGTTGATCGACGTGATGCGCAGCAAAGCGGGACTCCTGTAGAGCGGCCGGAAACGGCCGGAACAATGCCAGGAATTTAACCGACTCGACGACGTTGCCCGGGAATAGCCCCGACAACGGATAAAATGCCGGGGTTTGCCACCTCTCGGATCCTCCTCGCATGTCTGCCGCCCACGCCGCCTCCGCCACCTCGCTTGATTTTGTCCGCTTCGCCCTGAACGAAGGCGTGCTGCGCTTCGGCAGCTTCAAGGTCAAGTCCGGCCGTATCAGTCCCTATTTCTTTAACGCGGGCCTGTTCAACAGCGGTGGTTCGGTCGGCAAGCTGGCGGGCTTCTACGCCCAGGCGCTGCTGGACTCGGGCGTGGCCTTCGACATGCTGTTCGGCCCGGCCTACAAGGGCATTCCCCTGGCGACGGCCACCGCCGTCGCGCTGGCCGGCCATCCGGCGATGCAGGGCCGCAGCGACGTGCCGTTCGCCTACAACCGCAAGGAAGCCAAGGACCACGGCGAAGGCGGCACCCTGGTGGGCGCGCCGCTCAAGGGCAAGGTCGTCATCATCGACGACGTGATCACCGCGGGCACCTCGGTGCGTGAGTCGGTGGAGATCATCCGCAACGCCGGCGCCGAGCCGGCGGCCGTGCTGATCGCCATGGACCGCATGGAACGCGCGGGTGCCGACGACGCGCTGTCGGCGCACTCGGCGGTGCAGGACGTGGCCAAGACCTACGGCATCCCGGTGGTGGCGATTGCCTCGCTGGCGGACATCATGGCGCTGCTGCAGGACGACGCCGCGTTTGCCGAACACCGCGATGCGGTGCAGGCCTACCGGACGAAGTACGGGGTGAAGTAAGCGCGAGTCCGGCAAGGCAGTGCCGGCCGCCGCATCGCAGGACAGGTTCTTCGAGCCTGTGGGCTGGTTCATGCCCGACGACCAACACGCCGCTCGCCTGGGCCGCCTGCGCCAGACGTTTGTCGAACGTGGCCAGCGCGGCGCCGCGCCATAGCGCGAGTTCCAGGTACGAGGCGTCATAGATGGTAAGCCCGTGTTCGCGGGCGAGCTGCTCGCATTGAGGCAGCCAGGCGGTAGAAGGGCGCGATTCGTTGACGACGGGCACGCTGTTCAGCACGGCAGAGAATTTGGCCAGTGTGGCTGCCGTGGCCTGCTGCTGCCGCTCGACGCGCAAGGCGCCTTGAGCCACTTCCATTGGCCAGATCTGCGGGACCAGGACGGCTTCGCCGTTCAGGTCGTCCAGGATGGCAAACGCCTGTTCGCTGCAGGTTTGGCTGGGCAATCGCAGCCAGCTCAACGCGACCGAGGCATCGAGCACGAGCTTCATTCGCGGATCCCTTTGACGGCATACCACCAGGTGGCTTCGTCGGTGTACGGGATGCCCGGGAACCGTTTCAGTTCTTCTATCGCATTGTGACCCGCCTCGGTCATCAGGGGATTGACCCGCCTGAGCTGCGCTTGCGCCAGACCGTCCTGGGTGATGACAACGAACACGCCATCGTTTGCGGCCTGGATCATTTCGTCGAGCCGGTCCGCAACTTGTTCGCGTGGGATGGATAGGTAGGGGGCGTTCATGGCCAAATCTCCAGTCGAAATCGACCGGATCATTCTTGGCCAAACAAAAGGCCGCGACAAGATGCCGCGGCCCTAGGAGGGGTCTGATCTTGCACGCCGCCCCGAGGTCGGGACGGCGCAGGGAGATCAGCTGTCCAGCTTCTGCTTGAGCAGGTCGTTGACCTGCTGCGGATTGGCCTTGCCGCGCGCGGCCTTCATGATCTGGCCGACCAGCGAGTTGAACGCCTTCTGCTTGCCGGCGCGATATTCCTCGACGATGGCCGGATTGGCCGCCAGCACCTCGTCGATCATGGCGCCGATGGCGCCGGTGTCGCTGATCTGCTTGAGGCCGCGGGCATCGATGATGGCGTCGGGCTGGCCGCCGTTTTCGCCGGCCCACATGGCGCCGAACACTTCACGCGCGATCTTGTTGGAGATGGTGCCGTCGATGATGCGGTTGATCAGCGCGGCCAGGGCCGGCGCCTGCACCGGCGCCGCGGCGATGGCCTTTTCTTCCTTGTTCAGGGTGGCGGCCACTTCGCCCATGATCCAGTTGGCGGCCAGCTTGGCCTGGCCGGCCGGCAGCGCGTGCGCCACGGCTTCGAAGTAGGCGGCCAGGTCGCGGCTGACGGTCAGCTGGGCGGCGTCGTAGGCCGGCAGGCCGTATTCGGATTCGAAGCGGGCGCGCTGGGCGGCCGGCAGCTCGGGCATGGCGGCGCGGACCTGGTCCACCCACTCGCGCGAGATCACCAGCGTGGGCAGGTCGGGATCGGGGAAGTAGCGGTAGTCGTGCGCGTCTTCCTTGCTGCGCATGCTGCGGGTCTCGTCGCGGTCGGCGTCGTACAGGCGGGTTTCCTGGACCACGGTGCCGCCGTCCTCGATCAGCTCGATCTGGCGCCGCGCCTCATAGGTGATGGCGCGTTCCAGGAAGCGGAACGAGTTGACGTTCTTGATCTCGGTGCGGGTGCCGAATTCCTTCTGGCCGACCGGGCGCACCGAGACGTTGGCGTCGCAGCGGAACGAGCCTTCCTGCATGTTGCCGTCGCAGATGCCGAGCCACACCACCAGGCTGTGCAGGGCGCGGGCATAGGACACGGCCTCGGCGGCCGAGCGCATTTCCGGTTCGGTGACGATTTCCAGCAGCGGCGTGCCGGCGCGGTTCAGGTCGATGCCGCTGGCCGGCGCGCCGTTGGCCAGGGCGAAGTTGTCGTGCGACGACTTGCCCGCGTCCTCTTCCAGGTGGGCGCGCGTCAGGTTGACGGTCTTCTCTTCCTCGCCGACGAAGAACGACAGCGAGCCGCCCACCACCACCGGCAGCTCGTACTGGCTGATCTGGTAGCCCTTGGGCAGGTCGGGGTAGAAGTAGTTCTTGCGCGCGAACACCGAGCGCGGCGCGATCTCGGCGCCGACCGCCAGGCCGAAGCGGATGGCGCGTTCGGCGGCGCCGCGGTTCATGACCGGCAGGCTGCCCGGCAGCGCCAGGTCGACTTCATTGGCGTGGGTGTTGGGCGCGGCGCCGAACTCGGTGCTGCTGCCCGAAAAGATCTTGGAGTCGGTGGAAAGCTGGGTGTGCGTTTCCAGGCCGATGACGATTTCCCAGTTCATGCTTAGGCGTCCTGCTGGGCCGGCGTGGCCTTGTGCCACGTCGTGACTTGTTGGTAGCGGTCGGCGATGGCCAGGAGGCGGCCTTCGTCGAAGTAGTTGCCGATGATCTGCAGGCCGACGGGACGGCCAGCGCCGCCGGGCCGCCCCAAGGCGCTGGCAGCCCCCTCGGGGGGCAGCGAGCCTGGCGAGCGTGGGGGCGTCTTTCCTGCGCCGGCGCCGAATCCGCACGGAACCGACATCGCGGGCAGGCCCGCCAGGCTGACGCCCAGCGTGTAGACGTCGGCCAGCCAGTCGGCGGTGGGGTCGTCGCGGTTGTCGCCGATGTTCTTGGCCACCGTCGGGGTCACCGGACCCATGATGACGTCGCACTGGCCGGCGAAGGCGCGCTGGAAGTCCTGGGCGATCATGCGGCGCAGACGCTGGGCCTGCAGGTAGTAGGCGTCGTAGTAGCCGTGCGACAGCACGTAGGTGCCGATCAGGATGCGGCGCTTGACCTCGTCGCCGAAGCCTTCGGCGCGCGAGCGGCTGATCATCTCGTTCAGGTCGCCATACTGCGCGGCGCGGTGGCCGTAGCGCACGCCGTCGTAGCGCGCCAGGTTGCTGGACGCTTCGGCGGGGGCGATGACGTAGTAGGCGGGGATGGCCAGCTCGGTGCGCGGCAGCGACACCGGCACGCGCACCGCGCCCAGGGCCTCGAACTGGGCCAGGGCGGCCTGCACCGCGGCGGCCACGTCCGGCGCCAGGCCGGCGCCGAAGTATTCCTCGGGCACGCCGATGCGCAGGCCCTTCAGGGGCTGGCTGCCGGCGGCGTCGAACTTGCCTTGCGCGGCATCGAAATCGCGCCGCACGCGGCCCGGTTCGTTGACGGCGGCGTCGCATTTTTCCAGGCTGGTGGCGTCGCGCGGGTCGAAGCCGCTGATGACGTCCAGCAGTTCGAGCAGGTCGCGGCTGCTGGGGGCCAGCGGGCCGGCCTGGTCCAGGCTGGAGCCGAAGGCGACCATGCCGTAGCGCGAGACGGTGCCGTAGGTCGGCTTGATGCCGCTGACGCCGCACAGCGCGGCGGGCTGGCGCACCGAGCCGCCGGTGTCGGTGCCGGTGGTGGCGGCCACCAGGCGGGCGGCGACGGCGGCGGCCGAACCGCCCGAGGAACCGCCAGGCACGGCGGCCGGATCCCAGGGGTTGCGGACCACGCCGTAGGCCGAGTTTTCGTTGCCCGAGCCCATGGCGAATTCGTCGCAGTTGAGCTTGCCCAGCGACACGGCGCCGGCGGCCTGCAGGCGTTCGACCACGGTGGCGTCGAACGGGCTGACGTAGCCGTCCAGCATCTTGCTGCCGGCGGTGGTGCGCCAGCCGCGGGTGACGAAGGCGTCCTTGTGGGCGATGGGCACGCCGGCCAGCGGGCCGGCATTGCCGGCGGCCAGCGCGGCGTCGGCGGCGCGGGCCTGGGCCAGCGTCAATTCGGCGTCAATATGTAAGAAGGCGTTCAGGCCGCTGGCCGCGTCGGCGGCCGCCAGCGAGCTTTGCGCCAGCTCGACGGCGCTGACCTGGCGTTGGGCGAGGGCCGCGCGCAGGGCGGCGATCCCCTCGAATTGGGTGTGCAGGGCGGGTTGGGTCATGGCTTAGTCGAGAACCTTGGGGACCAGGAAAAGACCGTCCTGGGCGTCGGGGGCATTGGCCAGCAGCTCTGCGCGGCGGGCCTCCGAGGCGGTTTCGGTCACGGCGTCCTGGCGCAGGCGCAGCACGATGTCTTCGTGGGCCGACAGCGGGTGGGCCAGGGGTTCGACGCCCTGGGTGTCGACGGCCTGCAGCCGTTCGATCAGGTGGAGGATGCCATTGAGCTCGGCCTGCGCGTGTTCGCGCTGGTCCGGGGTCAGTTCGATTCTGGCCAGCTTGGCAATGCGGGCCACATCTGTGTCATTGAGCGCCATGGGGATTGCAAATATCGAGAAGCGGAGGCCGAGGGGCGGGACTGGGCAGTATGCACATGCCAAACCCGTTACAAAGCTTGAATAGCCT
The DNA here is from genome assembly GCF_001298995.1 of Achromobacter sp. 2789STDY5608615. NCBI lineage: Bacteria > Pseudomonadati > Pseudomonadota > Betaproteobacteria > Burkholderiales > Alcaligenaceae > Achromobacter > Achromobacter sp. 2789STDY5608615. Next base: position 6,194 of record NZ_CYTY01000004.1, on the reverse strand, counting down.
GCATTTATGCGCTATTTCCGGGGAAATTATAAGTTATGATTCACGGTTTAATCGCCGTGATGACAGGCGCACCCAGGCTTTCCTGGGCCGTACGCCCCGCGGCATGACCCCAATTCCCCCCAGAATTTAGCTGAGCTCCCATGTTCGGATTCCTGCGCAGTTATTTTTCCAGCGATATGGCGATCGACCTCGGTACCGCCAATACGCTGATCTACGTCCGCGGCAAGGGCATCGTGCTCGATGAGCCCTCCGTGGTCGCTATCCGTCATGAAGGCGGGCCTCACGGCAAGAAAATCATCCAGGCCGTCGGCCAGGAGGCCAAGCAGATGCTCGGCCGCGTGCCCGGCAACATCGAGGCCATCCGGCCCATGAAGGACGGCGTCATCGCCGACTTCACGGTCACCGAGCAGATGCTCAAGCAGTTCATCCGCATGGTGCACCCCCGCAACATGCTGGCGCCCAGCCCGCGCATCATCGTGTGCGTGCCCTGCGGCTCCACCCAGGTTGAACGCCGCGCCATCCGCGAATCGGCCCTCGGCGCCGGCGCCTCGCACGTGTTCCTGATCGAAGAACCCATGGCCGCGGCCATCGGCGCCGGCCTGGCCGTCTCCGACGCCAGCGGCTCCATGGTCGTCGACATCGGCGGCGGCACCACCGAAGTGGCGGTCATCTCGCTGGGCGGCATGGTCTACAAGGGTTCGGTGCGCGTCGGCGGCGACAAGTTCGACGAGGCCATCGTCAACTACATCCGCCGCAACTACGGCATGCTGATCGGCGAACCCACCGCCGAACTCATCAAGAAGGAAATCGGCTCGGCGTTCCCGGGTTCCGAAGTCCGCGAGATCGAGGTCAAGGGTCGCAACCTGGCCGAAGGCGTGCCGCGCAGCTTCACGGTCTCGTCCAACGAGATCCTGGAATCGCTGACCGACCCGCTCAACCAGATCGTCTCGGCCGTCAAGATCGCCCTGGAACAGACCCCGCCCGAACTCGGCGCCGACATCACCGACAAGGGCATCGCCCTGACCGGCGGTGGCGCGCTGCTGCGCGACCTCGACCGCCTGCTGCAGGAAGAAACCGGCCTGCCGGTGGTGGTCGCCGATGATCCCCTGACCTGCGTCGTGCGCGGTTGCGGCGAGGCGCTGGAACACCTTGAGAAACTGGGCGCGATCTTCATCAACGACTAATCCTGCCCGCCAGCCCGGAGCCCCGCTTTTTCACGGCTCCGGCCGCTGCGGGGGGCTGCGGGCGCGGGCGCCCGGGCTGAGATTCATGCAACGACAAGGGACTCCCCCCCTATTCAGGCGCGGCCCTCCGGCGGAGGTGCGGCTGGTCATCCTGGTCGTCCTGGCACTGGCTTTGATCATCATGGATTCGCAGTGGCGCATGCTGGAACCGGCGCGCCGCGCGATGTCCGTGGCGCTGTATCCCTTCCAGCGCGCCGTCATGGCGCCGCGCGATCTGGTCCAACAGGTCAACGAGTGGGTCAACGCCGCCAACCTCATCCGCACTGAAAACGAAGCCTTGCAGCGCCAGCGCATCGAGCTGGCCCAGGTGGCCACGCATGCGGCGCAGCTGGCCGCCGAAAACGCGCAATTGCGCCGCCTGCTCGGCGTGACCGATACCGTGGCGCAGTCGGCCGTGGTGGTGGAAGTGCTGTACGAGCCCACCAACGCCTTCAACCAGCGGCTGGTGTTCAACAAGGGCAGCAAGGCCGGCCTGGCGCCGGGCATGCCCGTGATCGACGAAGGCGGCGTGGTCGGCCAGATCGTGCGCGTGACGCCCATGACGGCCGAAGCCGCGCTGGTCACCGATGAGCAGGTGTCCATCCCGGTGCAGCTGCTGCGCAATGGTTTGCGACTGATCGCCTTTGGCGGGAACTCTCCCGGCAAGATGGAGGTCCGTTACCTCGCGGCCAATGCCGACATCAAGGAAGGCGATACTATCGTCACCAGTGGCGTCGGCGGGCTGTTTCCCGCCGGCCTGCCGGTGGCCAAGGTAACCTCGGTCGAGCGCGATACCGCTTCCGGCTTCGCGCGAGCCGTCTGCGAACCGCTGGCCCACCCTGAACGTTATCGCCACTTCCTGGTCCTGCAGGTGGACGTGGAACGTGCCGAGTCCAACCGTCAGGAGGTCGATTCCGGTGGATCGGACTAATCAACAATCATCCGGGCAACCGCGGCGCCGGCTGGGCACGCCCAGCAACGTGCACCCGGAACGCCTGTCGGGCCCCGCGCACGGGGTCTTCGTCTGGGGCACCATCCTGCTGGTCTGGCTGGTATCGCTGCTGCCTTGGCGCCTGTGGCAGGGCGCGCCCGACGTCCTGATCCTGATCATCGCCTTCTGGTGCGTGCACGAGCCGCGCCGCGTCGGCCTGTTCACCGCCTTCTGCTTCGGCCTGCTGATGGACGTGCACGACGCCGGCCTGCTCGGCGAGCATGCGTTGTCCTACACCCTGGTCGCCTACGGCGCCGTGGTGCTGCACCGCCGCCTGCAACGTTTCGACCTCTGGAGCCAGGCCATGCACATGCTGCCTGTGTTCCTGATCGCCCGCTTCCTCACCCAGATCATCCACGCCTGGCTGGCCGGCAAGTGGCCGGGCTGGGACTGGGGCATCAGCGTGGCCATCACCGCCGCCCTGTGGCCGCTGGCGGGCTGGGTGCTGCACTTGCCGCAGCGCGGTGCCGATGACGCCGAATCTTCCTCCGCCTGACGGCGGCGCCGCGTCACATGTTCGAATTCAAGAAAACCGGCCAGCAGCAAAAGCAGCGCTTCCGCCTGCGCGCCTGGGTGGGCGGCGTGTTCGCGCTGGCCTGCTTCGGCGTGCTGGTGGGCCGGTTCTGGTACCTGCAGGTCGACCGCTACGAGGGCCTGTCCGAGCGCGCCGACCGCAATCGCATCGCCGTGGTGCCGATCCCGCCGCGCCGCGGCGAGATCCTCGACCGCAACGGCGAGGTGCTGGCGCGCAACTACCGCACCTACACGCTTGAAGTGGTGCCGGCCCAGGCCGGCAACATGAACGCGCTGTTCGAGCGGCTGACGCAGGTGGTGTACATCAGCCCGGCCGATCAGCGCCGCTTCAAGCGCCGCGCGGCCGAATCCAGCCGCTACGCCAGCCTGCAGCTGCGCAACAACCTCAACGAGACCGAAGCCGCCTGGTTCGCCGCCCACGCCTTCCAGTTCCCGGGCGTCGAGCTGCGCGCGCGCTGGGTGCGCGAGTATCCGCAAGGCCAGTCCGCCGCCCACGTGGTCGGCTACATCGGCCGTATCGCCGAGGGCGACATCGAGGAACTCGAGCGCGCCGGCCAATTGGGCAACTACCGCGGCACCGACGTCATCGGCAAGAAGGGCATCGAGAAGACCTGGGAAGAAGCGCTGCATGGCCGCACCGGCCTGGAAGAGGTCGAGGTGACCGCGGGCGGCCGTCCCATGCGCACGTTGCGCCGCATCGACCCGGTGCCGGGCTCGGACATCATGCTGTCGATCGACCTGGGCCTGCAGAAAGTGGCCGAGGAAGCCTTCGTGGGCCAGCGCGGCGCGTTGGTGGCGATCGACCCCGACACCGGCGAGGTGCTGGCGTTCGTGTCGCAGCCCTCGTTCGACCCGAACCTGTTCGTCGACGGCATCGACGTGGACAACTGGCGCATGCTGAACGAGTCGCCGGACCACCCGCTGATCAACCGCCCGCTGTACGGCACCTATCCGATCGGCTCGACCTACAAGCCCTTCGTCGGCCTGGCGGCCCTGGAGCTGGGCAAGCGCCGCGCCACCGACCGCATTTCCGATCCCGGCTACTTCGAGTTCGGCGGCCAGAAATTCCGCAACGCCGGCGGCGCCGCCTACGGCATGACCGACATGCACAAGGCCATCGTGGTGTCGTCGGACACGTATTTCTATTCGCTCGGCCCCGAGATCGGCGTGAACGCGCTGCACGATTTCACCAAGCAGTTCGGCTTCGGCCAGATCACCGGCATCGACCTCGAGGGCGAAAAGCGCGGCGTGCTGCCGTCCACCGACTGGAAGCGTTCGGCCTACAAGGACAAGGAACGCCAGCGCTGGTACGCCGGCGAGACCATCTCCGTCGCCGTGGGCCAGGGCTACAACGCCTTTACCCTGCTGCAGCTGGCGCAGGGCACTTCGACCCTGGCCAACGACGGCCTGTATCGCCGGCCGCACTTGGTGCACGCGGTGCGGGATCCGCGCTCGGGCGTGGCCAAGCCCACCGAGTCCGCGCCCGACTACCGCATTCCGCTCAAGCAGGCCAACGTCGACGTCATCAAGAACGCCATGGCCGACGTGGTGCGCGCCGGCACCGCGCGCCGCGCCTTCGCCAACGCGCCCTACCAGGCCGCCGGCAAGACCGGCACGGCCCAGGTGTTCAGCCTGCGCGGCGGCCACTACCGCGCCAGCGCCATCGACGAACGCCTGCGCGACCACGCGCTGTTCATGGGCTTCGCGCCGCTCGAACACCCGCGCATCGCCGTGGCGCTGATCGTCGAGAACGCCGGCTGGGGCGCCAGCGTGGCCGCGCCGGTGGCGCGCAAGGTGTTCGACTACTGGCTGGCCAAGGATCGCCAGGACAAGATCCAGCGCCCTGAGCGCAACGCATCGACGGCCTCGGTCGAAAACATCACCTCCGACCTGGTGCGCCAACAATGAAGCGTCTCGGCCTGATCCTGCTGCGCGTCTTCACGGCCTTCGACTGGCCGCTGCTGGCGATCCTGATGATGTTCGCCGCGCTCGGCCTGACCGTCATGCATTCGGCGGTGGGCGGCACCGACTGGCGTTTTGCCGAGCAGTCGCGCAATTTCATCATCGCTTTCTTCGCCATGTGGACCATGGCGCTGATTCCGCCCAAGTGGCTGATGAAGCTGGCGCTGCCGTTCTACGTGGTCGGCGTGGTGCTGCTGCTGGGCGTGGAATTCTTCGGCGAGACCAGCAAGGGCGCGACGCGCTGGCTCAACCTGGGCGTGACCCGAATCCAGCCGTCCGAGATGATGAAGATCGCCGTGCCCATGATGCTGGCCTGGTACTTCCAGCGCCACGAGGGCGCGGTCCGCATCCGCGACTTCCTGGCCGCCGCCGCGATGCTGGCGGCCCCCTTCGGCCTGATCGTGCTGCAGCCCGACCTGGGCACCGCGCTGCTGGTGTTCGGCGCCGGCTTCTTCGTCATCTACTTCGCCGGTCTGTCGTTCAAGCTGCTGGTCCCGGTCATGCTGGCCGGCATCATCGGCATCGGCACGCTGGTCTACTACGAAGACCAGCTGTGCGAGCCGGACGTCAACTGGGTGGTGTTGCACGACTACCAGAAGCACCGCGTCTGCACGCTGCTCAACCCCAGCTCCGACCCGCTCGGCAAGGGCTTCCACACGATCCAGTCGATGATCGCGGTGGGCTCGGGCGGCGTCTACGGCAAGGGCTACATGAAGGGCACGCAGACCCACCTGGACTTCATCCCCGAGCGCACCACGGACTTCATCTTCGCCGTCTACGCCGAGGAATTCGGCCTGTACGGCGGCATCGCCATCCTGGTGCTGTACGGCCTGATGATGGCCCGCGGCCTGACCATCGCTTCGCGCGCATCATCGCAGTTCGGGCGGCTGCTGTCCGGGGCGTTGACGATGATGCTGTTCATCTATGTATTTGTGAACGTGGGCATGGTGACGGGGATTCTGCCTGTGGTCGGGGTGCCATTGCCGTTCATGAGCTATGGGGGGACAGCCTTGTTCACCATGGGGATTGCGTTTGGGATCATGATGAGCATTAGTCGGCATCGGTCGGTCAAGAGCTGATTTTTTTCTTCGTAGGCCGCCCGGGGCGGTGGGCGCACGGGTGGGCGCGCCTACGATTGCGGTCCGGAGCGTTCGCTCCGGACTTCCCCGTACTCAACCTTGTATGGTGTGGGTGCACCTTCCGCAGTGGGAGGGTGCTGGGGTAGGGACGTGCTCAACCATCAGCCGGTAGCACCCGGACTGCCACAACGAGAGCATCCCACCCCGCCTCACAGCGTCGATAAGGAATCTAGCGGCCTAGGACCGCCGATTGATCGCAAGGTAACGCCCGAGGCGAGGCTACCCCAGCGGACTAAACGTATCGCAGGGAGAGCCATCATGCAAATATCTGGCTGCTTTATTGGGGTCGATGTCGGTAAGTTCGAGTTGCAAGTGGCCGGCCACGAGGGCGCAATCGTGTCCGGG